>NZ_MKRR01000156.1:304-3978 GCF_001897045.1 Sphingomonas sp. 66-10 | reverse complement strand
GAGCGGCGCAAGGAACTGGCCTCGCTGCCCGACATGACGACTGCCGTTGTCGGCGTGATCACCCTGGCTGTTTCGCGGCTCCAGCAGGTTCCCGCGTTGGTCGCGAAGGGTGACCTGAAACTTCGGCAGCGGATCGAGACCGCAATCAACGATGCCCTCGAAGGACTGAGCATCACCCAAGTCGAGGAGGCAATGGGCGGGGGCATAGATGAGGAGGAAGAAGCCCCCGACGGCGAGTAGCTTGCGCGTGAACGGCGCGCCGATCGCGGCGGCGGTTCGGGAGTGGCTGGCGGCATTCAAGCCGCGGATCAAGCCGAAGCTTTCGGCCTTCATGACCGAGCACGCTCGCGATGAAACAGGTGCTCGCATCCGGCCGATGCCGTTTCAGGGCGAAATGGCCGACGCGTTCACCGATCCGATCACCGCCCAGGTGTCGGTGATGAAGTCGAGCCGCATCGGCTATTCGACCATCCTGCAATGCTTCATGGGCTATCGGATCAAGTACGATCCGGCTCGCTCGCTGATCTACCAGCCGACGATTGATGACGCGGAGAAGTTCAGCCGCGACGATCTCGACCCGGTGTTGCAATGGCCGATCGTTCGCACGGTCGCGGAGTTCAAGCCGCGGCATCGCGATAACCAGATCCGGGCCAAGCGCTACAAGGGCGGCTGGATCCAGATCAAGGGCGCCAACAGCCCGAAGGAATTTCGGCGCGTCACCGCTGATGACGTGTTCTTGGAGGAGTGCGACGGATACCCGTGGTCATCGCGGGAGGAGGGCGACCCCGCCCGCCTGGCGTTCAAGCGCAACCTGACCTCGGCGCGGCCGTTCAGCGCGGCCGGCTCGACGCCGAAGGTCAAGGGCATGAGCCGGATCGAAACGCTGTTCCTGCAAGGCAGTCAGGAGCATCGTTATGTACCGTGTCCCGAATGCGGGTTGATGCAGCGCCTCGTCTTTGGCGACGGCACCGGCGCCGGCATCCGATGGGAGCCGCGGCACGAACCGACCCGGGCCTGGTATCGCTGCGAAAACGGCTGCGATATCGACGAGTCCTATAAGGCTTGGATGGACGAACAGGGCGAGTGGCGCGCGCATAATCCCGGCGCCTTTCCACATCACCGCTCCTTCCATATCTGGTCGGCATATAGCCAGTTCCCCGGCGCTGCGTGGCTTAGCCTCGCCCGCGAATTTCTCGATGTCCGCAAGGATCCGAATGCGCTTCGCACCTTCGTCAACCAGGTGCTCGGCGAGACATGGGAGGAGAAGGGCGAGGCCCCCGAGTGGCAGCGCCTGTATGATCGGCGGGAGAAGGGCATGTCTCTCGGAACCCCGCCAGATTGGGCCGGCCTTCTCATCGGAGCGGCTGACGTGCAGCGCGGCGGCGGCGGCCGCATCGATCTCGACATTTGGGCCTTCGGCCCCGGCCGCAAGCGTGCGTTCGTCGAGCGCATCGAGGTGTTCGGCCGGATCGCCGAAGACGCGACGTGGACGCAGTTCGACGCGGAGGTTTCGCGCGAGTGGGAAACGGTGGACGGGCGCTCGATGCGCCTGGCGCGCGTCGCAATCGATACCGGCGACGGCGAGAATACGATGGAGGTTTACCGCTGGGCGCGCCGCCACCCGGGCTTCGCGATGGCGGTGAAAGGCCGGGAGAGCTTGGCGGCGCAGCAGGCGATCGGCTCTCCGTCCTGGCAAGATGTCACCGTCGGCGGCCGCAAGATCCGCCGGGGCGTCAGGCTGTGGAACGTCGGCACATCGATGCTCAAAATGGAGTTGTTCGGGCAGCTCGGCATGGAAAAGCCGGTCGACGGCGAGGAGTACCCGGACGGCTATGTCTATTTGCCCGATGGAATGACTGACGAGCTGGTGAAGCAGCTTGTTGCCGAGGAACTGCGCTTCATCCGTCTCCGATCCGGCGGCGTGCGCCGCGAGTGGCATAAGATCAGGGAGCGCAATGAAGCGCTCGACAATGCCGTCTATGCGCGCGCCGTTGCGATTTCTCTCGGCGCCGACCGGTGGTCGGATGCCAAATGGCAGCAACTTTCCGGTGATCGATCGCCAGCCACGCGAAAGCCGGCGACCCGCATCGACGTTTCGCGACCGACCGCAGCGCCTCCGCCGCCCGCCAAGGCGCCGGGCCAGCCCGCCGCGAACAAGCGACCGAAGATCAACCCGCTGACCGGGCGCCCGGTCGGCAATCACCTGAGAGGGAGGCGTTGATGGCATTCACCCAAGCCGACCTCGATAACATCTCGCGCAACATCGCGAGCGGCATCCTCGAAACCCGCTATTCGGATGGGCGGCTCGTCCGATTCCAGACGCTGGACGAGATGATGCGCGCGCGCGCGCTGATTGCGGGGCAGGTTACGTCCAATCAGGCGGACAGTCGGCCCCGCCGGCGCACCGCTCCATATAGGAACGGCTGCTAATGGCTGGCCTGTGGGGGCGGATGCTCGCCGCGGTAGCGCCGCGCCGCGCGGCGGCACGCGCCGAGGCGCTGGTGCGGGTCGAACGTGCAGAGCTGCGCCGCGCGGCGTTGCGCAGCGTGCGCAATCAGTATGACGGCGCGACCTTTAGCCGGCGCTCGCAAGGCTGGCGCCGATCCAGCAAAGACGCGAACTACGAATTGCTCGGCTCCGCATCGGTGCTCGCGGTCACCGCGCGCGACATGGTGCGCAACAATCCGTACGCCGAGCGCGCCGTTTCCGCGATCGCGACTGACCTCGTCGGCACCGGCATCACCTTTCAGGTGATGCGCAATGGTGAGCCCGACGAAGCGCTCACCGCACTTGCCAAGCTGCACTTCGAGACGGCCGCATGCGATGCCGACGGACGGCAAAATTTGTACGGCCTCCAATTGCAGGCTGCCCGAACGATCGTTGAGAGCGGCGCCGTGCTCGCGCGGTATCGCCCGCGCTTTGCAAAGGACGGCCTGCCGGTCCCGTTCCAAGTCCAGATGCTCGAGCCCGATTATCTGGATACCAATCGCAACGGCCTGCTCGAGAAGGGCATGTACGTGTCGGGCATCCAGTTCGACGCGATCGGAAACCGGCAATATTACTGGCTCTTCCCGAATCACCCGGGAGCGATCGCGGCGCAGGGGATGATTGCGAAGCCGGTCCCGGCGGCCGATATCACCCATGTCTTCCGGCAGGATCGACCGGGACAGCAGCACGGGGCGAGCTGGTTCGCGCCCGTGATCATGGCGATGCGCGAGTTCGCCGAATATCAGGACGGGCAGCTGCTCCGGCAGAAGATCGCCGGCTCGTGGGCGGTGTTCAGGATCGGCGCTGAGGGCGAGGATGCGGCGGCCGACGCCACTGACGGCACCGATCGCACCGATTTCATCGAACCGGGCATGATCGAGGATCTTCCCATCGGCGCCGATGTGAAGTTCGCAAACCCGCCCGGCGTCGAGGGCTATGCCGATTTCACCAAGATCTCGGTCCGCACCTTCGCGACGGGCATGAACCTGCCTTATGACATCTTCGGCGACCTCGAAGGCGTCAATTTCTCGTCCGGGCGGATCGGCCGCATCCAGTATCACCGCCAGCTCGACAGCTGGACGTGGAACATGCTCATTCCGCAGTTCTGCGTCCCCGTCGGCGAATGGTTTTTCCGCGCGGCTCGCCTCCTCGGGCAGAATACCGACGGCTGCACGATGGAGTGGACC
>NZ_MKRR01000156.1:0-296 GCF_001897045.1 Sphingomonas sp. 66-10 | reverse complement strand
GCGCGAAATGCTCGATATCGCCACCGAAGGCCCGGCGATCCGCGACATGGTGCGCGCCGGACTGATGGATCCCGAGCAGGCAATCCGCGAGCGCGGCGAAAACCCGGATGCGGTGCTCGATGCTTGGGCACGCTGGGCCAAGAAAGTCGATAAGGCCGGGCTCATCTTCGACTGCGACCCGCGCCGCGTCACGCAGGTCGGCAATTCCGTCCAGGCCATGGCCGCGAAGCAGGCTCCGCAAGGAAAATAGCACATGGAAATCCTGATCTACGGGATCGTCGGCGACCCTGACGACG
>NZ_MKRR01000155.1:3655-8404 GCF_001897045.1 Sphingomonas sp. 66-10 | reverse complement strand
ACTCTCGCGAAGCCCGGCGTTTCCACGTCTGATGTCCTTCCTGTGGTCTCCGACACCGTTGCCGAGGTCGTCGAGCCTTCGGGCGTCGACGGCGTCTCGTCAACGGCGGCCGAGGCATCCGTCGCGCCGGAGTCGATCGTCGCCTCCACGGCCGAGCAGGTCGCCGAGGCGCCGGTCGCCGTGCCCGTCATGGTCGAGCCCACGCCGCACGTCGCGGCAGAGCCCGCCCAGGTCACGGCGCCGTTCGAGCTGCTCGAGCCGGTCGACGTGCCTGCGCCCGCGAGCGTGTCGCCGGCCGACGAGCGTGTCCGGGCCGAGGGAGCCGAGGCATCCGGTGTCGACGCCTTCGAGGCCGCGGCCCGCCTCTTCTCCTTCACCGGCGAGACGCCCGTGCAGCGCCCCGCCGCAGAGCCGATTGCGCAGCAGCTCGCCGACGAGCCGGCCGCCGAGGCATCCGGGACGCCTGCCGGTCACCACCGGGCGAAGAAGCGTACGCCTCGTCGTACGTCGGCTCCCGCCTCCCGCGCCACGCGTACGCGGCCGACGGGCAAGCGCATTGCCGCCGCCTCGTTCTCCGTGGCGGTCGTGGGCGTCGTGGGGCTCCTCACGGTCGGGATGACGCTCCCGCAGCAGGCGATCGCCGCCGTCAGCAGCGACGACACCGTGACGAACGCCGCAGCCACGCAGATGGCGGGCGACGTGGCCGCGAACGACACCGCCAAGATCCAGGCCTACGTCGCGCCGGCCGATGCCGCGCCGGTGTCGAGCGACGACCTCGACCGCTCCGGCAACTACAGCACGGGCACATTGGTCGAGCTCGCCGGCACGACGGGCATCTCCAACCTGTCGAGCAAGTGGTTCACCAACAACCCGGCGTGCGCGGTGCAGTGGCCCTTCGCCGTCGGCGTTCCGATCACGTACGGCTTCGGTCCGCGGCCCGGCGAGTTCCACGAGGGCGTCGACTTCACGCCCGGCGCGGGTGCGCACATCCAGGCCATCGCCGATGGCACTGTCCGCGTCGCGACGGAGGCCGGTGGCGGCTACGGCGTGATGATCATCATCGATCACATCATCGACGGCAAGCTCGTCTCCAGCCGCTACGCCCACATGCAGCACGGTTCGCTGCAGGTGCACGCGGGTGAGAAGGTGCAGGTCGGCCAGTACATCGGCCGGACCGGCAACACCGGCTTCTCGTTCGGTGCGCACACGCACCTCGAGATCCTCCAGAACGGCGTGACGCCGATCGATCCGCTGCCCTGGCTGCACCAGCACGCCACCTGCTGATCGGCTCCGGTCGATTGAAGAGGCGGCCGTCGGCTCTGATATCCTCTTCTAGTTGCCTGGACGCGTCCGGGCACGCCCCGATAGCTCAGTGGCAGAGCACTTCCATGGTAAGGAAGGGGTCGTCAGTTCAATCCTGACTCGGGGCTCGCAGCATCCGAATCTTTGATTGCGGATGCGTCGCGGCAGGGTAGCTCAGTTGGTGAGAGCGCACGACTCATAATCGTGAGGTCGCGGGTTCAAGCCCCGCTCCTGCTACAGAATATTGGGAACCTGGCGTTTCGGCTCCGCCCAACCCAGCTATTACCCAGCGAAATGCGAGCGCTATGCTCGCGTCCATGGGGACTGAGTACTGGTACGTGCATCTTCCTTCTGGGGCAAAGTTGCGCGGCGAGACGCCGATGGATGCCATCAACCGCGAGCTCAATGAACTTGTCGGCCGCGGGTGGGAGCCGGTAAGCATCACCTCGCCATACCCGAACCAGTCGATCTACGTGATGCTCAAGAAGGTTCCGTCATGAGCGACCGGAGCCTCCCCGGCGTGCAGCGCAAGCGCGGGGGAATCCCTCCCTGGGGCATCCTTCTGATCGTCGGCGCGGTGGTGCTCTTGATCTGGGTCGTGGCCGCCTCCGCCGGGGGCGGCTCGCGCTCTGGCGATGGAGGCGATTCCAAGTACACGCAGACGTGGGGCAAGAGCTACTCGGACACCAGCTGCAACGACTGGAACACCGCTATGAGCGAGAAGCAGCGATGGGCGGCAGCTGCCGACATGCTCACGGGCGCGCGGAACAAAGGCGATGGCGGAGAAGGCGTCCCCCCAGACTCCCTCGTCGATGTGTTTGAGAGCGGGATCACCACCGCCTGCATCACGGATGGCCCGATCACTGACATCGCGGTTGGCCTCTACCTCACCGAAAGGCAGCGCTTCGCCCCGTAACCCGGTGCGCGGTGATCGCGTCGTGCGCCTGCCCCTCGAGCGACGCCGCCGCGCGGCGTAGGAGCACGTAGTACCGCACCGGCGTGACCCCCAGATGCCGACGGATCGCTTCCTCCTTGCGGCCGGAGTGCCGCGGCCACGCTTGCTCGAAGTCGAGCAGGTCACGCTCCCGTCACGAGCTCAGCCTGGTGTAGCGCCGCAGGAACTGGACGCGGGTGCATCCTCCACTGCGCGTGTCGTCCAGCGTGCACCACCCAACCTCGGCCCCACCGAGCCACTCGTCTCCGTAGACGACGTAGACGAGGGAACCGTCGCTGTTGCGCATCCACACGTCCCCACGCCTCACAACAGGCGGCTCCCCAGTCCCCATCCCTGCATCTTCCCTGAGGGGTCCGACATTGCCCTACGCTGTGGCGATGACTGTCACCGTCAACTACGCCGCGTTCGTCTCCCGCCTCAAGACCGACGGCGCGGTCCAGATCGCGAAGGACGACCTGCCAGCCCCGCTCGACGAGTTCCGTCGTGAGCTGCGCCGCGCCGGGCGGGCCGCGGGCATGCGGGTCCTCTCCTCAGCCCAGACTCGATGGTTCATCGCCTGGGACCCGGACCATGTGGTATCTGACGAGCGGATGCGAGCCGCGATGGATGCGGTCTCGCTCGACCCGAAGGACGGGTAGAGCGCCCTGACACTGTCGGCGGGGTCGTCGTATCCTTGACGTCCGAACCAGGGCCCTTACCGGAACCGAAGACAACGACACCATCACGGGCTCCGCGCTAGTCGACACCATCGACGGGAGAGGAGGAAATGACACGCTTACTGCTGGTGTCGGCGACACGGTGTATGGGGGCGATGGAGCCGACACGATCATCAGCTCCGCATCCTCCACGCTCATCGGGGGAGCAGGCAACGACACCATCACCGGCGGCACGATGATCGGCGGTTCCGACCAGATCACGGGGGGCGCAGGCAACGACACCATCGAAGGCGGTCTGGGAAACGACGTATATCACTGGTCCCGCGGTGATGGAACGGACACGATCTCTGACAGCGGAGCCGGATCCAACAATGGCGGAACTGACCGGCTGCGCCTGCACGGAGTTTCCCCCGAGGAGGTATCGATTCCCGTGCACACCGCTGGAAACGACGTATCGGTCACCATAGCGGAGTCGTCGCCTGGCGCCGCGGACGGAGGCACGGTTGTCCTGAAGGACTCTTTCGAATCCACCACCACCAAAGGCATCGAATCGATCGAGTTCGACGACGGCACCGTGTGGACGACAACCGACATCCAAGCCAAGGCGCTCACCGGCACCTCCGGAAATGACACCATCAACGGATTCGGCCTCAGTGACCTCATCGAAGGGAAAGCAGGCGACGACATCGTCGACGGCGTCAGTGGAGCTGACACCGTCCGATGGCAACGGGGCGACGGGAATGATCGCGTTCTGGACTCAAGCTACAGCGGATCGAACGTCGACACGCTCACGATCGTCGGCGTACTGCCGACCGACGTGTCGGGCGTCGTACAGCGGTTCGGGATACAACCTTGTACTCACGGTCTCAAGCTCACCGGGAGGAAGCGACGGCGGATCGCTCACTCTTGTCAACGTGCTCACATCGACCACACCAGGCAATGGAATCGAGCAGGTCAAGTTCGACAACGGCGTCGTCTGGGATCGGGCTCAGCTATACCAATTCGCCCACCCGAACTAGGCGCCGGCGGCCACCATCATTTCCGTGACAGCCTGTGGCTACCCTGTCTGACGAGGATGCAGAGCCCGAGGAACAATCCCGTCCGGCGGCGGATGCCGGGTGGCTCGTCTTCGGCAATGGCCGCCTACTACTTGCTAATGACAAGACACGTCTAACGGGCTGGGGATCTGGGCGGGCGAAGATTCCGCAGTACCACAATCAGTACGCGCGATTCCGTGGGTTCGTGTACATGACTGCGGACAACGCCGGCGCCATCCCCTGGAACACAATCAAGACGAGCGTCGACCCCGACAGTCCTATTTGGGGTCAGGTCTTGATCCACATGATCGCAGCCGCCCGCGGTGTTATCGATCTGCTGAACCAGGCAAAGGCCGAGCGACGCCTAGCCACTGACGACATGGCAACCCCGACCTTGGACGCCATTAGGTCTGCGACCCCTGTCGATGCGACGACTTTCATCGACGTGCAATTCTCAATGTCAATCGCAGACTTGCGAGACGGGCTAACGGTGAGTGCTGTATTTCCGGCGCCGAACCCAGAGCTTGCAGATGCCTGGAAGAAGATCCAGTACACAGTGCTTCTGCAGGCGTTCGACGAACTCTCTGGCGCTCTTGGTATGTCGAACGCCTCGGAGATAGGCCGGTTGTCGTTCGACGCGTTCCACGCCGCAAAAACGTGGGCCAGGCCGAGCGCGCTGCATGCGGCGCCGCCCCGCGTCCCCTCCTCCCCGCTCACGCTCTTTCGTACGTCGACCACGGAGGCGCGTTCGCCGACCGCACCGCGATGAGGGGATAGCTCGAAAGCTCCGGCGCCATTT
>NZ_MKRR01000155.1:0-3600 GCF_001897045.1 Sphingomonas sp. 66-10 | reverse complement strand
GAGTCGCCGGCCTCATCTTCGCGTCCCGCCCCGACCGCCAGCGTACGAGGCGGCCACGCGTCATGTGCCGATTTTGCGCCGGTCACGCCTTGCCAGATGGCGGGAATCGGCCATCCCCAGAGTCTCAACGACGACCACTCGCGATCAAGGACGACTGCGCTGAGTCCGTGGCTGACCTCGCGGCAGTGAACAATCGTGACGTCGCTCACGGGTCGCGCGCATTCGGGGTGCATCAATGCGCGGGGAGTCGATGTCCGAGCTGATGTTCACTTTGCGTAATGCTATTCCTCATGGGAACTTCAGGGACTACCCCAAGGTTTGAGGCGGCCAGGCATTCGGCTCGGGGCGCTGAGGTTCATCATGCGGGACGAGTTCGTCGACTCTCGCTGCGGGCATTGTCCGCGGTGGCTGTCGTGTGCGGGGTCGTCCTTGGGGCGGTGACTCCGGCGGCGGCCACGGGTCCGTCCGTGTCACTGTCGATGAGCGCAGACGCGACGGTGCTGCCTGCCTCGACTGAGCGCACGTATGTCACAGCGACGGCCAGCGAGGAGGTGGGCAGCGGATACTCGATCGTCATCCTGGACGGGTCCGGGGCTATTCAGCGGACGTGCTTCTCCGTGGCGGTATGCACCACTTCGGTTTCTCTGGAACCCGGCGGAGCGAGATCGTTCCGCTCTCAGATCGTCAGCTCCGATTCGCCTGATGTCGCGCTGCGTGTATCCGATCCGCTGAGCGTTCGCAGAGGGATGTGGTCGCTTGAGCTTTCTTCCGACCGTGTGACTGTGCCCGCGTCGTCCGATCGGGCGTATGTCACGGCCACAGCGAGCGAAGAGGTTCGGGGCGACTACTCGATCTGGATTCGGGACCACACTGGCTCGGTGAGACGGTCGTGCTCGAACACCGATGTCTGCACGTCGACGGCTCTCCTCGCTCCTGGTCAGTCTGAGTCGTTCACCGCGGAGGTGGTGAACAATGCGATCCCAGATTCCAGTTGGGCGAAGACCGGTGCTTTCGCGATTGCGCGCAAAGCGTGGGCGCTGACGTTGACCGCGCCTACACCGGTCATGCCCGCGGGTGCGACCTCCGCACCTGTGGTCGCGACCGCCAGCGAACCCGTTCCGCCGTCGTTGTACTCGATCCAATTCATCAATTCGGGCGGACAGGTCGTGCAGACCTGCACCTCCGTGCTCTCGGATAGCTGCGGCGGAAACATAGACCTCACGAACGGGGGCATGGGATCCATCTGGGCCAGGATCGTTTCCTTTGAGGGGGACGTGGTGGCCTCGGCTGGACCAGTGAGTGCGACGAATCTCGGAGATCAGGCGCTCCTCGGGTCGACCTCGGTAGCCTCTCTCGCGCTCCAACTCGAACAGAGGTTAGGCGCGGAAAGTGCCTGTCTCGCACTCGGTGAACAAGTCCGCACGCACGCCACCGGGAGCAGCGTCCCTGACGTAACCCTGGTGTGCATGAACGGGGGTGTCCGGAGCGCTCTCGAAATGATTGCACGGCTCGGAGGACTGGGGAAAGCCATATCGGCTGTCGAGTCCCTTACGGCCGCTGACTCTGAGCCTGCGCCGTCATCGCCACATCCCGACTGCGACTCGGTAGCGTTCGACGGATCGTGCCTCGACGCAGGTTCTCCCGACGCGAACGCCCCGGCCCCCCAGCCGGATCCCGCAGGCGGAGGAATCCAGCCGCCACCGAACTGCATGGACCCGTCAACCGCGCAAATGCTTATAGACGCGATGCCCGTTCAGCTCCACCACGTCGCAACGCAATACGGCGACTGGGCGGAGGACTTTAATGAGATCCTCGGGAAGTACGGGCTCTCCGTGACGGACACCACATTGAACGTGATCGCGGTCCCTCATAGGGGTCCGCACCCGAAGGAGTATCACCAATGGGTGATGGACAACGTCGAAATTGCGGATCAGGTGGCGAATGGAGATGTCGCTACTTTCAGGAGCCTGTTCAAACAGTGGATCTCGGACAGGATTGAAGCCGACCCCACGATAACGCGGCTCGCGTATTGGAAGTGCAGACGATGACCCCGTACTACCTGCTTATGGCTCGCGAAGGATTCGGTGTCGCGAAGCCTGACGAGCCCGAGGTCGATCACACGGCTCGTATCCTCAGCCATCAGCTTTGGAGGTCTGGATTGATCGAGGATCCGCCCCTGGCGGCTTGGGTGCGGGGTCGTGAGACTCTCGCTCCGGACTGGGTATGGGGGTCTCGTCAAGTTCCGTTGTTGTCGGGTGCGTTTCGTGAGGTGGTAGAGGAGTTCCTGACGGAGGTGGATGAGGTTCAGTGGCTGCCTGCGACGCTGCGGAACGCGGATGGGACCGAGGAGGCTCGGTGGATCCCGCACTTCCCAGGCGAGCGGGACATCCTCGATGTGGAGCGGACCGATTGGGGTCCATCGGGGTTGCCGATCGCGTGGGTGCTCTCGCCGGAGAAGATGGAAGGGATCTCCTTCATCACGCGGCCGCAGCATTCCGGCACACTGATCGTTAACGGGGACATCATGCGGGCGTTGCGTCGTGCGAAGCTCACCGGGTTCACGGTGATGCGCGCCCGCGTCGCCGACCCGAAGGAATCTGCCGAGTAGGGGTTGGGAGCGAACGCGGGGTAATGCCCCCGAAGGATGGGGGTCGGGCCGAGATCAAAATCACGGCTCGACGACTCGGCCGTCCTGACGCATTCGCTCGTGGACACCCACGTGACGTGGGCGAAGAGTCGCGGATACGCTGACACGATGGCGCAGCGCGTTCTTCAGCTCATGTCCGACTACGGTGTCGACGACTGTCCGCTCTGGCATCAGCGTTCGGAGACGGAGGTCGGCCTGGCGAGTGCCGAGGAGCTGGGGCTGAGCCGCGAACTGCGCGCGGATCTCCGGGACTGGAACGACGAGGCCACGGCCGATCCGCTGGGGGAGTCTGAGCAGACCGCATGGTCACCCGAGCGCGCTTCCCAGCACCGGATGCGGTCCTTCGATCTGGCTGTGCGCGTGCAGATCGAGCTCGGCGACGATGTGGATATCTGGTGCGGTGGGCGGGAATCGTTTCTCGAGCACGCGGGTCTGCCCGGACATCCCGCGGTGCTCCTCGCCGGGGAGCAGGCGGGAGCAGCGGTGGACCGGTCGGAACGCGGGGTCACCGAGTCGGCCACTGTCGCCGCAATGGGTGGACGCCCGGACACCGCGCGAGCGATCATCGCGTGGCGGCAGCTCACGCAACGTGTCGGGATGCCCTTCGGAGACAGCCGCACGCGTGCGAGGGGACTTCGGGCAGCAGGTCTGCTCCAACGCGAACTGAGCTCGTGCACCATCGTCTTCCGGGCCGGTGCGCGACGTGAGTCCGACTACGACCGCGACGATCGCTGACCGGCGGTGATCACGGGGGCGATCCGCCGTTGGCAGCGGCGAACAGGGCGGCGGCCTCTGCCCGGTTGCCGGCGCCGATCTTGGACAGAATCGCCGAGACGTGGACCGATGCCGTCTTGGGACTGATGAACAGACGGGCTCCGATCTGCGCGTTCGTCAGACCCCCCGCGACCAACGCGAGCACCTGCCGCTCGCGTGCGGTCAGTGACTCCATGGCC
>NZ_MKRR01000154.1:18129-23143 GCF_001897045.1 Sphingomonas sp. 66-10 | reverse complement strand
GCACGATCAAACGATCAAATTCTCGTCAAGCTCTTTCACATTCGATTACGATCCATCCAACAACATATCGTATCGCTTGGATTTTACCGCGGTCGCGCTGCATGAATTCGGCCATGCGCTCGGTTTCGAAAGCTCCACGGACCCTTATGATTCGATCGTGAGCCCCAATCCCGCGCTATTCGGTTACCAGGGCGAAAGTCTGGATGATTATCAGGTCACCAGGGTCTTCGATCTGTTCCGGCGCGATGCGATCTCGCCGGATCAGATCCAGCTTACGCCAGGCGAAGACGCCATCTTCAGCATCGATGGCGCCACCGTGTTCGAGGGCAACGGCTTTGCCGCTGAAACTCCAACCGGCACGTTCAACGGCGACGGCTATCAAGCGTCGCATTGGAAACTGCAGAGTTCCGGCTTCGGCTGCGCCGTCTCCAAACAAATCGGCGTGTTGGCCCCTGCGTCCGAATACTGCAAGATGGGCGCCGTTACCGCCAACGATCTCGCGGCATTCGACGCGATGGGCTATAATCTCGATTTCGATATTCTGCAGAACAGGGATTATTTGTTCACCACCGCCGACGTCTTTCGCCTCGATGGGCTGGCAGCCGTCCCGGAGCCGACGACCTGGGCGATGATGATCCTCGGCTTCGGCTTCATCGGCGGCGCGATGCGCGCCCGCACACGCGAGAGGAACGTGCGCTTCGCCGCCTGAGCGGCGCCGGACAAAAAAATGCGGCCCGCCATGCAAGGCGGGGCCGCCCCCGATCAGGCCACGCCGGCGTTGGCGCGGCGGCGGCCGTAGAGGAAATAGAGCACCAGCCCGGCAACGTTCCACAGCAGGAAATATTCCTGCGTGCGATGCGGCAGGCTGAAGAACAGATAGATGCACCCCAGCACCCCGATCGTCCCCACCAGCGGCGCGAACGGGGTGCGGAAGGTGCGCGGGGCATCGGGCGCACGGCGGCGCATCACCAGCATACATACGCACACCGCGACGAACGCCACGAGCGTCCCGGCATTGGCGAGCGCGGCGATCGCGTCGAGCGGCATCACCCCGGCGATGATCGCGACCAGCACCGCGGTGAGCAAGGTGATGCGGACCGGCGAGCCACGCCGCGAGACCTTCGCCAGCGCCTCGGGCAGCAGCCCGTCGCGCGCCATCACGAAGAAGATGCGGCTCTGCCCGAACAGGAAGCCGAGCAGCACCGTCGGCAGCGCGACCACCGCGCTGACCGCGAGGAAGGTCGCGAACCCCGGGCGCCCGATCTCGCGCAGGATCAGCGCGAGCGGCTCGGGGCTGTCGGCGAAACGCGTGAACGACAAGGCGCCGACCGCGGCGACCGCGACGAGCATATAGATCGCGATGCATGCCATCATCGATCCGACGATGCCGATCGCCAGATCGCGCCCCGGATTGCGCGTCTCCTCCGCCGCGGTGGAGATCGCGTCGAAGCCGTAGAAGGCGAAGAAGATGATCGCCGCCGCCGCCATCACCCCGCGCTCGGCGCCGCTGTCGGTGACATGCTTGGCGAAGCCGAACGGCATGAACGGATCGAGATTGGCGCCGTTGAAATGCGGCAGCGCGATCGCGACGAACACCGCCAGCGCGATCATCTTGATCACCACGAGGACGGCATTGAGCGTCGCGCTCTCGCGCGTGCCGGCCATCAGCAGCCCGGCGACCACCGCGATGATGAATACCGCGGGGACGTTCATCAGCCCGCCCAGCGCCGGTCCTTTGGTGAGCTCGGCCGGGAAGCCGAAGGGGGTCAGCAGCGGCGCGGCATAGCCCGACCAGCCGACCGCGACGGTCGAGACGACGAGCGAATATTCGAGGATCAGCGACCAGCCGATCACCCAGGCGATCACCTCGCCGAGCACCGCATAGCTATAGGTATAGGCGCTCCCCGAGGCGGGGATCATCGTCGCCATTTCGGCATAAGCGAGCGCGGCACAGGCGCAGATCGCGCCAGCGATGACGAACGACAGGATCACCGCCGGCCCGGCGCGATCCGCGCCGACCCCGATCAGCGTCAGGATGCCGGTGCCGACGATCGCGCCGACGCCGAGTGCGACGAGATGCGGCCACGACAAAGTCCGCGCCAGGGCGCGCTCCGGCGGTTGTTCGACGATCGTCTTGCGACGCAACAGGCTGGCCATTCACGCCCCCCTCAATGGCTTTGCTGGATGGTCAGGCCGTAACAGATGAGACGAGCAGTGCAAACCTCGCCCCCGTTCTGCGCGCGCTGCTGCTGGTTTCTCCTCGCTCTGGCGCGAACCGAGGGAAGAAGAATCCGCGCAACGGTTGCCAGCCCGCCGGCCGATGCTTACCGCCTGTCCGATGCAACCGCTTGACGAACAACAATCCACCGCGCGTGCCTGGTTCGAGCAACTCCGCGATCTGATCTGCGCCGAATTCGAGGCGATCGAGCGCGAGGCCGGGTCCGACGCGCGGTTCGATTATATCGCCTGGGATCGCGCCGATCCGAGCGGCGCGCCGGGCGGCGGGGGGGTGCGCGGGGTGATGAAGGGCCGCGTGTTCGAGAAGGTCGGGGTCAACGTCTCGACCGTCGGCGGCGTGTTCGAGGGCGAATTCGGCAAGACGATCCACGGCGCCGCCGAGGACCCGCGTTTCTTCGCCACCGGGATCAGCCTCGTCGCGCATATGGCCAACCCGCACGTCCCCGCGGTGCATATGAACACGCGTTTCCTGGTGACCACCAAGCGCTGGTTCGGCGGCGGGGCGGATCTCAACCCGCCGCTGCCGGTGGCCGAGGATACCGAGGATTTCCACGCCACGCTGAAGGCCGCCTGCGATGCGCACGACCCGGTGCATTATCCGCGCTTCAAAAAGTGGGCGGACGATTATTTTTATATCCCGCATCGCAAGGTGCATCGCGGGGTGGGCGGGATCTTCTACGATCATCTCGAGGGCGATTTCGCGACCAATTTCGCCTTCACCCAGGATGTCGGGCGCGCGTTTCTCGCGGTTTTCCCGCGTATCGTGCGGCGGCGGATGGGGCTGCCGTTCACCGAGGCGGAGCTGGCCGCGCAGCGCGAATGGCGTGGGCGCTATGCCGAATTCAACCTCGTCTACGATCGCGGCACATTGTTCGGGCTCAAGACCGGGGGCAATATCGACGCGATCCTGATGAGCCTGCCCCCGCTCGCGACCTGGAGCTGAGCCGCGCGATGGGCCTGACCCCGGTTCCCGACGACCAGCTCGCGACGATCGTCACCTCGCTGGTGATGACGCGGCGCCCGCCGCTCCGCCCCTCCGCGCCGAGCGCGCTGCGGCTGGTGCATTGGCTGGCACCGGAGCCCGACAAATATCGCGCGCTGTTCCGCCGCGTCGGCGGGCCGTGGCTGTGGTATTCGCGGCTGGCGATGGACGATGCGCGGCTGAGCGAGATCATCCGCGCGCCCACGGTGTCGGTCTTCGCGGTGGTCGATCGCGCGGGGATCGAAGTAGGGATGGTCGAGCTCGATCACGCCCAGCCCGGCGTGTGCGAGCTTTCCTATTTCGGGCTGGTGCCCGAACTGGCCGGCAAGGGCCACGGGCGCTGGCTGATGAGCGAGGCGATGACGCGGGCGTGGCGCGCGGACGTGACCAAGGTGACGGTCAACACCTGCACGCTCGATCACCCTTCCGCGCTCAATTTCTATCGCGCACAGGGCTTTGTCGCGGTCAAGCGGACGATCGAGACCTTTCCCGATCCGCGCGTGCTGGGGCTGTTGCCGGCGGACGCCGCGCCTCACATCCCGTTGCTGACGAGCCGGCGATAGATCGCGATCCCGACCCCGAGGATCGCGATCTGATAGGCCGCCTCGGCCGCCGCCATCACCGCATCGGCCAGCGCGAGCACGATCGGATTCTCATGCCCCGCCGAGCGTAGGAAGCTGTCCGCCGGGCTCAGCGGCACGCGGATCAGATATTGCGCGAGGAAGATCAGCACCACCGCGCCGAGCACGCCCCACCATTCGCCGCGCGTCACCCGCCAGCTTCGCCCGACCGCGCGCGCCGCGCCGATCGGCGCCTCGACCACCAAAGCGGGGATCGTCGCGATCAGCCGCGCCTGCATGTAGAGGCCCGGCAGCACGAACAGCCAGAACCCCAATGAGATCGGGATCGCCATCAGCAGATAGGCGAGAGAGAACCGGCCGAAGCGCCGCGCCGCGGTGATCAGCGCGGTGCGCACATCGGGGCGCGCCGGGTGGATCAGCAGGATGGTGAGCGCCGCCATCCCATAGATGCCGACCAGATTGACCAGCAGATACCAGCCGGCATTGGCCTGCATCCAGCTATAGATCGCCTGCGCCCATGCCTGCATCGCGGCGCGATCGCCGGTCGATTGCGGCAGCGCGGGCGGCGGCGCGACGAGCAATTGCACCGCGAAATTGGGCAGGAACAGGAACGGCGCCGCGACGCGCAGCACCAGATCGCCCTCGCGGCGCAGGATCGTCCATGCGTCGGCGAGGACGCGACCAAGAGTGAGTTTCATGCCCGATCGAGCTGTTCGCGCGCGGCGCCGTAGAATTGGGCGCTGAATACCGCCTGCACCACGCTGAAACCCGCGGTGAGCACGCTGGTCGCGAGCGCGACGAGCAGGAACGCGCCGGTCCGGCCGAACACGATCTGCCCGACGCTGCCGAACACCCAGGTCACCGCGGTGAGCAGGACGACCGCGACGATCGCATAAAGGACCATCACCCCGAGCAGCTTCAACGTGCTGCCGCGCGTCAGCGCAAAGGCGCGGGCAAAGGCGCCGAGCCCGCGCCGCTCATTGGTGACCACCGCAAACAGCGGGACGAGCCGCGCGCTGACCCACAAGGCGGCGATCGCAAGGATCAGGAAGCCGATCATCGCGCTGCCGGCGCGCGACGGATCGATCACCGGCGGCGCGCCCTGCTGCAGCTTCGCCATGTCGACATTGCCCGCGAGCAGCCAGGTCATCGGCACCGCGACGACGATGACCGTCACCAGCATCGCCACCAGCAGCACCCCGATCCCCGCGGG
>NZ_MKRR01000154.1:0-18119 GCF_001897045.1 Sphingomonas sp. 66-10 | reverse complement strand
CGCGCGATCGCGCCCGCCCGATGCCGGTCGACCGCGGGGTCGCTGGCCATCGCGGTCATCGCCAGCACGCCCCAGATGGCGAGCACCAGCACCGCCAGCCCGACCAGCGCGGCAAGCACACGCAGGCCACCCCCCGCCCCGCCGCTCGCCGCGACGAAGCGCAGGATCGTCTGCAGCAACGAGGGCAGGAACAGGAACAGCCCGGCGAGCCATGCCAACAGGCCGGCGCGGCCAGCGATCACTTCGCACGTTCGATCCCAAACCGTGCCGATCCGTATCATCATGCGCCACCTGTAACCCATTGCCCCCGCGCTTGCCAATCGAGCGTCGCGGTCGCATCTGGGCGCGCGTGGACCAAGCAGCCAACCCATCAGCCGCGATCGAATGGCGCGTATCGCCCGGGCTTACCGATTATACCGCCGCGCTGGCCGAGATGGAGGCGCGCGCCGCCGCGATCGCCGCGGGAGAGGCCGGCGAGCTGATCTGGCTGGTCGAGCATCCCCCGGTCTATACCGCGGGCACCAGCGCGGATCCCGCCGAGCTGATCGACCCCCGTTTCCCGGTGGTCAGCGCCGGGCGCGGCGGGCGTTACACCTATCACGGGCCGGGGCAGCGCGTCGGCTATCTGATGCTCGATCTCACGCGGCGCGGGCGCGACGTGCGGCATTTCGTCCATTCGGTCGAAGGCTGGGTGATCGATGCGCTGGCCGAGCTGGGGATCGAAAGCTTCCGCGCGCCGGGGCGGATCGGCATCTGGACGATCGATCGCGCGGGGCACGAGGCGAAGATCGGCGCGATCGGGGTGCGCGTGCGGCGTTGGGTGACCTTTCACGGCTTTTCGGTGAACCTCTCGCCGAACCTCGCCGATTTCGGCGGGATCGTGCCGTGCGGGATCGCCGAATATCCCGTCACCAGCGCGGAAATGCTTGGCGCACCACATAATCTTGCAACCTTTGACGCGGCTTTGGCGTTGACGCGGGACCGATTTCTCGAAAGGCTTTCTTGTGCTCGTGAAAACGAGACTTGAGAGCGCGGCCAGATGCGACTAATGTCCCCCTCGATTTGGGGATTAATGGCCAAGCTGCCGTCCAAATCTACTGTCTAGGGAGCTTTCAATGCGTGCTATTTCCAAGATCCTGACCGGTACGGCCATTGCGGCGGCGGCTCTGGCCGTCTCGGCCTGTGGCTCGAAGACCGAGACCAGCACCGAGAACACCACGATTACCGACATGAACGCCACCGAGGGCATGGACACCACCAGCGACAACATGACCGCGGTCGACAGCTCCATGAACGCTGGCGCGATGGCGAACGACGCGGGTGCGGCCGATGCCAATGCGGCTGCGCCGGGCAACGCCCATTGATAGGCCGCAAGGCAATCAGGAAAAGAAAGGGGCCGTCCGGGCGACCGGGCGGCCCTTCTCATTGGCGGGGACGGGCCATGACACGCCGGGCAAGCGCAATGCGACGGATCGAGTCAACGTTGTGACGAATCGGGGTTGGGTTGGCGGCCCAATCGGCCTAGAATCCCGCGCGTAGCGTGGGAGGACCTGGAATGTCGTTGGGGCGGATCATCGGAGCGGGAGCAGCCGCGGGGGCTCTCTTGATGGCCGGGCCTGCCGCCGCGCAATTCTTCATGCAGGCCAAGGACGTCTCCGGCCAGCCGGTAACCGGCACCGAAACCGGGCTCGGCCCGTCGCTGCCGGGGGCCACCCCGGAGGAGGCGAAAGCCGCGATCATATGGAACGTGCGTGCCGCGCTGAACGTCGCCGCGCTGCAATGCCAGTTCGAGCCGACCCTGCTGGCGGTGAGCAATTACAATGCGATGCTCGTCGATCATAAGGTCGAGCTGAAACGTTCTTGGGACGTGCTCGGCAAATATTTCGCGCGCAACAACAAGACGCCCAAGGCCGCGCAGAACGCGCTCGACCAGTTCGGCACCAAGACCTATTCGAGCTTCACCACGGTTGCCGCACAATATAATTTCTGCCTCGCCGCCAATGACGTCGGCCGCGATATCGTTTTCGCGCCGCGCGGCGGCTTCGGCACGGTCGCGCTCCAGCGGATCCGCGAATTGCGCAACAGCCTGACGCCGTGGGGCGAGCAGCGCTTCCCGCGCTTCGTCTGGCCGCAGACGACGCTGCCGCGGCTCGATCCGATCTGCTGGAAGAACGGCGAGTGGCAGGTCAAGAAGTGCGGCGCGCAGAATTTCCCGCCCGCGGGCACGGGTATCGCGCAGCGCTGAGACGAAGCGGTCGATCGGAATTACTATCCCCTGCCGCCCCGGCGCAGGCCGGGGTCCGGTTACGACCGGCCCGACACTGGCCCCCGGCCTGCGCCGGGGTGGACGGTTTGGGAAGGTTCGGGTTTCGCCCCTCAATGCGTCTTAACGCAACCCCAGCATCTTGTGCGTCTGGAGCGTCAGCCGCCAGCGCGGCCGCTGCATCACGAAGGCGATCGCCGCCGCGCGGTTCGCCTCGGCGTGCGGATCGTCGAGCGGCTGGACGAGCAGGTGCGCGAAATCCCAGCGCTCCATCGCATCGACATCGCTGCCCGGCTGCGGCCAGACGAGTTTGAGCTCGTCGCCCGAGCGTTGCACCGTCTCGCTGCCGGCCTTGGGGCTGATGCACACCCAGTCGATCCCGGGGTGGACCGGCAGGGTACCGTTGCTCTCGATCGCGATCGCGAAGCCCGCCGCGTGGAGCGCATCGACCAAGGCGTCGTCGACCTGCAGCATTGGCTCGCCCCCGGTCAGCACCGCGAAGCGCTCGGCGGTATCGCCGTCCCACATCGCCGCCGCCGCTGCCGCCAGCGCTGCCGCATCGGCGAAGCGCGCGCCGCCCGCGCCGTCCATCCCGACGAAATCGGTATCGCAGAAACGGCAGATCGCGGTCGCGCGATCCTCCTCGCGGCCCGACCACAGGTTGCAGCCGGCGAAGCGCACGAACACCGCGCGCCGCCCGGCCTGCACGCCCTCGCCCTGGAGGGTCAGGAACATTTCCTTGACCGCGTAGCTCATGTCACGGCGCCGGCGGGGTGACCGCATAAGCGGTCGGATCGGGCACACCGGCATCCTCGAACCCCTTGTGGCGCAGCCGGCAGCTATCGCACAGCCCGCAATGCAGCCCGCCGGGCGCGGGATCGTAACATGACCAGCTCACCCCCATCTCGATGCCGAGCCGCGCGCCTTCGCGCACGATATCGGCCTTGGTCATCATCTGCAGCGGCGCGCGGATGCGGAACGGCGTGCCCTCGACCCCCGCCTTGGTGGCGAGCTCGGCAAGCGTCTCGAACCCGGCGATGAATTCGGGCCGGCAATCGGGATAGCCCGAATAATCGAGTGCATTGACCCCGACATAGATGTCGCGCGCGCCGCTCGCCTCGGCCCAGCCGAGCGCGAGGCTGAGGAAGATCGTGTTGCGCGCGGGGACATAGGTGATCGGAATCCCCTCCCCCACGCCGTCCTTCGGCACGTCGATATCGTCGGTCAGCGCCGAGCCGCCGAACGCGCGCAGATCGAGCGGGAGCACGACATGCCGTTCCGCCCCCAGCATCTTCGCGACGCGCCGCGCCGCGGCGAGCTCGACCTGGTGCCGCTGATTATAGTCGACCGACAGCGCGAGCACGCGAAAACCGGCCTCGCGCGCCAAAGCGGCGGAAACCAGTGAATCGAGGCCGCCCGAAACCAGGACGACCGCCAGCGGGGATTGGCTTGTCATAAGAAAACGTCAGCTAGGGTCTCGCCGCGCGTCGCGCAAGAAAAAGGGCCGCCCGAAGGCGACCCGAAGGATTCACGGCCGTCGCCGGCCGGATCAGGGAGAGAACGTGCTCCACGTAAAAAAGCACCACTCCCGTCTAGCCGATAAGGCTTAACAGCTTCCTAACGCACTCACCGGGATCAACATTTTCCGGCGAGCCGCCCCTCGTAATCGAGATCGAACGGCGCGCCCTTCACCAGACCCTGCGTCTGGAGGCGGATCAGGTTGCGATCCTCGACCTTGATCGTCGTCCGGCCATAGCCGGCGCCGGGGCATTGATATTGCACCGTCACCTTATTGGGCGCGTTCTCGATCACATATTGCGGGCATTGCGCCGGGCCATGCATCAGCTGGAGCAATTGCCGCGGATCGCGCACGCAAATCTCCCGCGCGGCGGCACCGCGGTGGCCGATCTCGTGCAAACCCCAATTGCCGCGCTCGACATTGCCGAGCGCCGCCATGCGCACATTCTGCGCCAGCGCGCCCGCGCTGAGCGCAACCACCAGCAGTGCCGCCGGACGAAGAAAGCCGAATCTTTTCACGAGCGAAACATATCAACGATTCACCGCAATCCAAGACCGCCTGACCGCTACGCGGCCAGGGAATCGAGCCGAACCGGGAAAATTTTCGAACAAAATTTGCAATCGACCGCGATCACGCCCTTTTCATCGGCCATCTCGCGCTGCTCCTCGGCCGGGAATTTCGCGATCACCGACAGGATATGCTCCGGGTTGCAGCGACAGCCGCGCGTCAGCGGGATCGCCGCGAGCACGCGCACCTCGGCTTCCTCGTTGAACAGCCGCCACACGAGATTTTCGAGCGGCAGCGTCGGATCGGCGAGTTCGTCCGCCCCCATCGTCGCGCCGAGCGCGGCGACATGCTCCCATTCGGGATGATCGAGCCGCACATGCAGCCGCTCGCGCCCCTCCTCGCCCTCGGGCAGATACTGGAGGAACAGCCCACCCGCGACGATGCGGCCGCCCACGCGCTGCACCCCGACGCGCAACAGGCTGGGGATCTGCTCCGAGCGGACGAAATAATTCTCCGCCGCCTCGGTCAGCGTCGCGCCGTCAAGCGGAACGATGCCCTGATAGCGCTCGCCGGTGGTCGCCATGTCGAAGGTGATCGCGAGATAGCCCTGCCCGAACAACGCGAACAAGGTCGGCTCGGCCGGCGCGGCGGCAAGCTGGTCGGCGTCGTAATCGACATAGCCGCGCAATTCTCCCGCGCGATAATCGACCACGAGCAGCCGCACGACGCCATTGTCGGTCTGCGCCTGGAGCGTGAGCTGGCCGGCATCGTCCTTGAGCGTCGAGCCGATCAGCGCGCCCAGTGCCAAAGCCTCGGCCAGCAGCGCCTCGATCGCGGGGGGATAAGCATGCGCGGACAGGATATCGGTCGCCACCTGCCCCAGCCGCACAACACGGCCGCGCGCGCTGCGCCCCGGAATCGCGAAACCGAGCGCGCGATCGACGTCGATATGGTTAGCGTCAGCCATCAAGAATCAGCCCTCATCCCGGCACCGGCCGGGACGAAGCGCCGGCGAACCGGGCTTAAATGGGGATTATCGGTTGGCGATCAACCGATCTGTCCGAAGCACCAGCGGAGCACCGCCTTCTGCGCGTGGAGCCGGTTTTCCGCCTCTTCCCAGATCAGCGACTGCGGCCCGTCGATCACCTCGGCGGTCACTTCCTCACCGCGATGCGCGGGGAGGCAGTGGAGGAACACCGCATCGGGTTTGGCCTGCGCCATCAGCGCCGCATCGACCTGATAGGGCATCATCGCCTTGAGCTTGGTTTCGGCATGCGCCTGCCCCATCGAGATCCAGGTATCGGTGACGATCACGTCGGCCCCCGCCGCCGCCTCGCGCGGATCGGCGACGATGCGCGCGCGGCCCTTGCCCAGCGCGACATCGGCGTCGCTCGGCATGAAGCCCTGCGGGCAGGCCGCGACCACGTCGAAATGGAGCAGCCCGGCCGCCTCCATGATCGAGGCGAGCACATTGTTGCCGTCGCCCAGCCACGCCACCTTGAGCCCGGGCAGCGCCTTGCCGTGTTCGAGGATCGCCTGGAGGTCGGCGACGATCTGGCACGGGTGCGAGGCATCGGTGAGCCCGTTGATCACCGGCACGCTGGCGTGCGCCGCCATTTCCTCGATCTTGGCATGATCGTCGGTGCGGATCATGATCGCGTCGACATAGCCCGACAGCACCCGCGCGGTATCGGCGATCGTCTCGCCGCGCCCGATCTGCATCGTCCCCGCATCGGCGACGATCGAGGTGCCGCCGAGCTGGCGGATCGCCATGTCAAAGCTGAAGCGGGTGCGCGTCGAATTCTTTTCGAACACCATCGCCAGCACGCGGCCGGCGAGCGGCGCATCGGCGTCGGGCGCGCCCTTGGGCAGTCCCACGCGCGCCGCCTTGCGGTCGATCGCATCGGCCAGCATCGCGGCGACGCCGTCCGCACCCGCGTCGGACAGATTCAGGAAATGACGGATGGTCATGATATCTCCCCCGAGAAGCCGCCCGGCACGCCGGGCGTCACCTCAATCGTCGGCCGCCGGGACGTAGACCCGCGCCGCCTCGCTCAGCCGCTCGATACATTCGGCGACATGGCTGTCGTCGATGTTGAGCGGCGGCAGGATGCGGACGACATTGTTGCCCGCCGCGACCAGCAGCAGCCCATGATTGTCGCGCGCATGCGCGACGAAGCGGCGACTGTCGCTCTTGAGCCTGAGCCCGAGCATCAGCCCGTGGCCCTGCACCCCGGCGAAGAGATGATCATGGTTGGGGATCATCTGTTCGAGCGCCTGGCGCAACCGGTTGCCCATCTTCTCGACATTGGCGAGGAAGCCTTCTTCGAGGATCACGTCGAGCACCGCTTCGCCCGCCGCCATCGCCAGCGGGTTGCCGCCATAGGTCGAGCCGTGGGTGCCGATCACCATCCCCTTGGCGGCCTCCTCGGTCGCGAGGCAGGCGCCGAGCGGGAAGCCGCCGCCGATCCCCTTGGCCACCGCCATGATATCGGGGGTGATGCCGTAAAGCTCATGCGCGAACAATTTGCCGGTGCGGCCATAGCCCGCCTGCACCTCGTCGAGCACCAGCAGCAGGCCGTGCTCGTCGCACGCCTTGCGCAGCCCCTGGAGGAATTCCTGCGTCGCCGGGCGGATGCCGCCCTCGCCCTGGATCGGCTCGACCAGGAAACCGGCGGTATTGTCGTCGATCAGCGCCAGCGCGCCGGCGAGATCGTTGAACTGGGCATATTTAAAGCCCGGCAGCAGCGGCTCGAACCCGTCGCGCATCTTGGGCTGGTTGGTCGCGGAGATCGTCCCGAGCGTCCGGCCGTGGAAGGCGGTATCGAACGCGATCAGGTCATGCCGCTGGGGGTTGCCGTTGGCGAAATGATAGCGCCGCGCGGTCTTGATCGCGCATTCCACCGCCTCGGCGCCCGAATTGGTGAAGAACACCGTATCGGCGAAGGTCGCATCGACCAGCCGCTGCGCGAAATGCTCGCCCTGCGGGCTGCCGTAGAGGTTGCTGACATGCATCAGCGTCGCCGCCTGATCGGCGATCGCCTTGACCAGCTTCGGGTGGCCGTGGCCGAGGCAATTGACCGCGATGCCGCTGGCGAAATCGAGATATTTCTCGCCGCGCTCGCCGAACAGATACGCCCCCTCGCCTCGCACCGGCCGCACCCCCGACCGGGGATAAACGGGCATCAGGGCGGTGATGGTCACGGGGCATCTCCTGCAAAAAGAGCAAGGGCGACCCCGGAAAGGGGTCGCCCGGAAGCCGCTAATACCGGCGAGCGCGGCGGAGCGTCAACATCCCGCCTTTCGGCCCGCACAACCACCCCGGCGAAGGCCGGGGTCCAGTTACGACCGGTTCGATGCTGGACCCCGGCCTGCGCCGGGGTGGAAGGGATTTACGGCTGTCTGCTCGATCCCTCTTCTCTTCCGTCATTCCCGCCTGCGCGGGAATGACGGAGGCATCACGCGTCGATCGTTTCCTCGTCGATCCGCGCAGCATTTTCCTGGATGAAGGCGAAGCGGTGCGCCGGGTTGGTGCCCATCAGCCGGTCGACCAGGTCCTTCACGCCGGCGCGCTCCTCATATTCCTGCGGCAGGGTGATGCGGATCAGGCTGCGCGTCGCGCTGTCCATCGTCGTTTCGCGGAGCTGACCCGGGTTCATCTCGCCCAGCCCCTTGAAGCGCGCGACCTCGACCTTCTTGCCCTTGAACGGCCCCGCCTCGATCTCGGCGCGGTGCGCATCGTCGCGCGCGTAGAGCGACTTGCTCCCCGCGGTCAGGCGGTAGAGCGGCGGCTGCGCGAGATAGAGGTGCCCGCGGCGCACGATATCGGGCATCTCCTGGAAGAAGAAGGTCATCAGCAGCGTCGCGATATGCGCGCCGTCGACATCGGCGTCGGTCATGATGATGACGCGCTCGTAGCGCAGGTTGTCCGCCAGACAATCCTTGCGCGTGCCGCAGCCCAATGCCTGGATCAGATCGGCGATTTCCTGATTGGCGAGGATCTTGGCCGAGGTCGCCGACGCGACGTTGAGGATCTTGCCGCGGATCGGCAGGATCGCCTGCGTCTTGCGGTCGCGCGCCTGCTTGGCCGAGCCGCCCGCCGAATCGCCCTCGACGATGAACAACTCGGTCCCCTCGGGGCTGTCGGCGGCGCAATCGGTGAGCTTGCCCGGGAGGCGCAATTTGCGCCCCGAGGTGGCGGTCTTGCGCTTGACCTCGCGCTCCTGCTTGCGGCGCAGGCGATCGTCCATCCGCTCGAGCACATAGCCAAGCAGCGCCTTGCCGCGTTCCATATTGTCGCTGAGGAAATGATCGAAATGGTCGCGCGCGGCCTTTTCGACCAGCCCCGCCGCCTCGGGCGAGGTCAGCCGGTCCTTGGTCTGCGACTGGAATTGCGGATCGCGGATGAACACCGAGAGCATCAGCTCCGATCCGACCATCACGTCGTCGGCGTTCAAATCCTTGGCGCGCTTGTTGCCGACCAGCTCGCCGAACGCGCGAAGCCCGCGCACCAGCGCCTGCCGCAGCCCCTGTTCGTGGGTGCCGCCGTCCGGCGTCGGGATCGTGTTGCAATACCAGCTATAGCTGCCGTCGGACCACAAGGGCCACGCCACCGCCCATTCGAGCCGCCCCTGCCCGTCGGGAAATTCCTGCGTCCCCGCGAAGAAATCCGCGGTCGCGCATTCGCGCCCGCCGAGCTGTTCGCGCAGATGATCGGCGAGCCCGCCGGGGAATTGGAACACCGCCTCGGCCGGGGTGTCGTCGGTGATCAGCTCGGGGGCACATTTCCAGCGGATCTCGACGCCCGCGAACAGATAGGCCTTGGAGCGCGCGAGCCGATAGAGCCGCGCCGGTTTGAAATGCAGCTCGCTCCCGAAAATCTCCTCGTCGGGGGTGAAGGAGACCGAGGTGCCGCGCCGGTTGGGCGCCGCGCCGACCGTCTCCAGCGGGGTCAGCGTCTGCCCGCGCGAGAAGCTCTGGCGGTAGAGCTGGCGGTCGCGCGCCACCTCGACCACCGTGTCCGACGACAAGGCGTTGACCACCGACACGCCGACGCCGTGCAACCCGCCCGACGTGGCATAGGCCTTGCCGGTGAACTTGCCCCCCGAGTGGAGCATCGAGAGGATCACCTCGAGCGCGCTCTTGCCGGGGAATTTGGGGTGCGGATCGACCGGCATCCCGCGTCCGTTGTCGACGATCGTCAGCCGGTTGCCGACCGCCAGCGTCACCTCGATCCGCGTCGCATGGCCCGCAACCGCCTCATCCATCGCATTGTCGAGCACTTCGGCCGCGAGGTGGTGCAGCGCGCGCTCGTCGGTGCCGCCGATATACATGCCGGGGCGCCGCCGCACCGGCTCCAGCCCTTCGAGCACCTCGATCGACGAGGCGTCGTAGCTGTTGGCGGTGGCGGAAGAGGGGGAAGCGAACAGATCGTCGGACATGGAACGGCTATATCGGGGCGCGCGGCGACAGCAAACCCCGGCGTCCGACCTTCGCCGTCATGCCGGACGCGGCTCGACGGTCGAGGGCATTTACCCCACCAGCACCGCCGCGCCGCAGCGCATCCCGGTGACGCGCAGATCGGCCTGGCCGATCCCCACCCCCAATGTGCCGGTGACGGTCATCAGCAACGTATCGAGCGCGGGCGAGACGAGCTGCAGCGCCGAGGTCACCGGCTGGAGCAGCGGCGAGACCGGCACCCGCAGGCCGGCGAGCACCACCGCCAGATTAGCCTGCTGGACCAGCGAGGTGGCGAGCCCGTTGACCGGCACCGTCTGGCTGATCGTCTGGCTCTGCCCGGCCTGGATCGCGGGCAGGCCGAAGGTCAGCTGCTGCCACGGTTCGCTTGCCCCGGTCGAGATGTTGCTGCTGCCGACCACGTCGACCAGCAAGGCGTGGACCAGCGTGGTTTCCGTCGGGTTGATCGGCGTGGAAAAATCGTTGAGCGCCGAGGTGTTGATGTTGCCGATCGCGGCGCGCACCGCATCGGTCCGGGCGTCGAGCGTCGTGCTCGGCGTCGTCCCGCCGGCGCAGTTGATCGCGTTGAGCCGCCCCTCCGCGCCGGCGAGCTCGACGAACAGCGGCAGGTTGATCGAGACCAGCCCGCCCAGCCCGGAGATCAGCGTCGGTGCGAGCTGGGCCTGGACGAAGAGCCGCGTCTGCGCGGTGTGGAGGATCGGCGCGCCCGATGCGGTGATCGTGATCCACGGCGATTGCGCCTGCCGCTGGCCCACCGCCAGAAATACCTTGGTCGAGGCGAGCCCCGGCACGCTCGCGCCCAGATCGAGCGCCACCTGTCGCTGCTGCGACGCGAGCTGGAGCACCGCGGTGGCCATCGCCAGCGCATTGACCTTGGCGAGCCCGGTCCCGCCCTCGCTCTGCGTCGCGAACGGCCCGGCATCGATCAGCGCGGACAAGGTGAGCGATTGCCCGCCGCTGACGTTGAGCAGATTCTTGATCGCGGTCGCCGCCGCCGGCTGGCCGTCCGCCGACAGCGCGGAGGCGATCGCGTTGAGCACCTGCGGCGTCGAGACATTGCTGTTGAGCACGTCGCCGAACGTCAGCGCCTTCAGCCCGGCGGAGGTGCGCAGCAGCGGCAGGAAGCGCAACAGATCGACATCGGCGCCGACCAGCGACTGATAATCCATCACCGACAGCGAGACATTGCTGCCGGTCAGCGCGGAGAGATACGAATTGAGCAGCCCGCCGTTGAGGCTCGCCAGCCGCGACCCGATCGAGAAGGCCGCATAACGCTGTTGCGCCGCGGTCGCCTGGCGCGAGATGACGATATTGGTCTTGCCGAAAATCCGCGCGAAGAAGGTCGGCGAGGTCGATTGCAGCACGACCCGCATGGCGTTGCCGCTGCCGTTGCTCAACGGGGTGAAGCGCGACGCGGCCGCGATCGACGCATCCTGTACGTAATTGCCGGGAATGACCTGCGCTGTCACCGATCGCGGAAAGCCGGCGGCGGTGACCGCCGCCTGCGCCGTCACCTGCGCCTTGGTCGGATCGCCCGACGCCGCGGCGAGCGCGGCGGCATCCGCCACCCCCTGCAGCCGCCGGGTATCAAGCTGCACCGCGCCGAGATCGACCGCGAAAGCGGCCATCCCGATCACCACCGGCAGCGCCGCCGCGACCAATATCCCGGCGCCCGCGCGGCGATCGCGGAGCAAACGGAGGGGATGCGGCCACATCACAGGACACCGCCCTGCTGGATCACCGCGCTGCGAACGATCGTCGGATCGGGCATCGGCAGCAAATTGAGCCGGTACAGGCCGATCCGGCTGGCATCGACTCGCACCTGCACCGTCACCGACGGCAGCGACTCGCTCACCGACAGCGTCGCGCTGGCGACCTCCGGCAGATTGGGAAGCTCGCGCGTCAGCGCGGCCTGGGCGAGCGATTGACGCTCGGCGCTGCTCATCCCGGCGACCGTCGCCCGCGCGGCGTCATTCGCGATCTGCTGCGCGCTATGCGCAAGCAGGAAATACTGGCCGTAGCCGAGTATCCCCAGCAGGATCATCATCAAGAGCGGTGCGATCAGCGCGAATTCA
Source organism: Sphingomonas sp. 66-10 (assembly GCF_001897045.1). Taxonomy (NCBI): domain Bacteria; kingdom Pseudomonadati; phylum Pseudomonadota; class Alphaproteobacteria; order Sphingomonadales; family Sphingomonadaceae; genus Sphingomonas; species Sphingomonas sp. 66-10. The sequence goes on along the minus strand of NZ_MKRR01000154.1, from coordinate 6,277 downwards.
ACCAGGCTCGCGCCGCGCGAATCGTTGGGAAAAAACCGAACGACATGACGTGCCATGAGACCCCCCCCTCATGAGAGAGGAAGGTCCCATTTCCCTATTAACATTGACTTAAATACGCAGCGACAATGGCTCGAATGGCGATGCACCCATTTCCCTTAACTCCCCTCCCCGGTGAAAGTAGGGCTGGGGGTGGGTGGGTATGAGGCGCGCGCAACGGTAGCCTCGCGGGCCAACCCACCCCCGACCTCTCCCTTGTTCAAGGGAGGGGAGAAGAACTAGCGAATGCCTATCAGCGCATCCGCGGGCCGCCGAACGGCAGCGGCGGGGCGCGACGGTCACGACGCGGCAATTGCGCCTGATAGGCGTGGCCGCAATGCTCGACGCAATAAGGGAAACCGGGGTTCACCTTGTCGCCGCAGAAGTGGAAATCGGGCTCACCGGGGTGGCCGAGCGGCCATTTGCAAACCTTGTCGTTGAGATCGAGCAGGCTGGTCTTGCCGGCGATCTCGGGCGAGGGCTTGGCGGGGACGAGTCGGCGCGGCGGCGCGGGGGCGATCGGCGGCTGCTGCTCGCCCGGCGCCTGACGCACGAAACCGCCCGGCCCGACCGAGCGCAGCACCGGCTGCTGGTCCGACGGCGTGCGCGGCGACAGATCGGTGGTGATCGTGATCGGCTTGGGCTCCGACGCGCGCGGTGCCGCGGGCGCCGCCGCAACAGGGGCAGCCGGCGGCGCCGGCGGTGCCGCGGGCGCAGCGGCGACCGGCGGCGACGGCGCGCGCGGCGCCGGGGCGGCGGCGGGCGCGGACGGCGCCTTCGCCTCGGCCTCCTTCGGCACGACCGGCGACGGGCGCGACTGCAGCCCGAGGCGATGCGCCTTGCCGATCACGGCATTACGGCTGACCCCGCCCAGCGCCTCGGCGATCTGGCTCGCGGTCTGCCCGCCTTCCCACATGGTCTTGAGCGTCTGGATACGCTCCTCGGTCCACGACATAATCTTCCCTCGTTGGCGGCCGGGTTGCAGCCGCTCGCCGCAGCGTCTACCCGCATGCGTGATGAGCAGCCATCCCCCAATCGGCCATAATCCGTCGGCGATCAGAAACGCACCGGGCGTTCCGGTGATCCGAAACGTCAATTGGGGCGGCCTGAAGACCCTCTATGTGAAGGAGGTGCGCCGGTTCTTCAAGGTGCACCTCCAGACTGTATGGGCGCCGGCCGCCACCACCTTGCTGTTCCTGATCGTTTTCACGATCGCGACAGGGGCGAAACGCCCGGTGCATGTCGGCGGAATCGACATCCCCTTCGCCGATTTCATCGCCCCCGGGCTGATCATCAGCCAGGGGATGATGAACCCTGCCTTCGCCAATGCCAGCTTCTCGCTGCTGGTCGGCAAGATCCAGGGGACGATCGTCGATTATCTCCAGCCGCCGCTCTCCAATCTGGAGCTGCTGACGGCGCTGGTCGGCGGGGCGATGACCCGCGCCTTCCTCGTCGGGCTGATCTGCTGGGCGGCGATGGCGCTCTATCCGGGCGTCCATGTCACCCCGGTGCATCCGGTCGCGGTGATCTGGTTCGGCTTCCTCGGCGCGGCGTTCCTCGCCTTCCTCGGGGTGCTGACCTCGATCTGGGCGGAGAAATTCGATCATGCCGCGGCGGTGACCAATTTCGTCATCGCGCCGCTTTCGCTCCTCTCGGGCACCTTCTATTCGGTCGACCATCTCGCGCCCGCCTTCCGCGCGTTCAGCCATGTGAACCCGTTCTTCTACATCATCTCGGGCTTCCGCTACGGTTTCCTCGGCACCGCCGATTCGCCGGTGCTGGTGGGCAGCGTGGTGATCCTCGCGCTCGATATCGCGCTCGGGCTGCTGTGCTACGTCGCGCTGCGGCGCGGGTGGAAGCTGAAGAACTGAGCCCCTTCCCCGTCATTCCCGCGAAGGCGGGAATCCATTCTGGCTGGCTCCGGCGATAGAATCGCAGACGGTTGTGCTTATGGATTCCCGCCTTCGCGGGAATGACGGAGATTTCTAAAACCCCTCGGGCATCTCGGCCGGGCCGACCACGCGTTCATATTCGCGGATCGCGTAACGATCGGTCATCCCCGCGATATAATCGGCGATATGGCGGCTGAGCGCTGGCTCCTCCGCCGGTAGCGCCGCGCGCCATTCTTCGGGCATCAGCAGCGGATCGGCGCGCAGCGCGGCGAACAGCCCCGCCACCACGCGATGCGCCGCCGCCGCGGCCTCGAGCTGGCGCGGGTGGTGATAGAGATTGGCGTACATGAAGCGCTTCAGATCGCGCTCCTCCTCGCGCATCGCATCGGAGAAGGCGACGAGCGCGCGCGCCGCGGCGCGCACGTCGGCCGCGTCGCGCACCCCCGATTCGGCGATCCGCCGCCGCGTCTCGCCGATCAGATCGAGCACCATCGCGCCAATCTGCTGCCGCACCAGCTCGCGCGACAGCCGCCGGTCGGAGATATCGGGAAAGCGCGTCTTCGCCGCCGCCCAGCCGCGTGCGACCAGCGGCACCGCGTGCAATTGCTCGGGGCTCAGGAGGCCGGCGCGCAGCCCGTCGTCGATATCGTGATTGTCATAGGCGATGTCGTCGGCGATCGCCGCGATCTGCGCCTCGAGGCTGGGCCAGGTGCCGAGTTCCAGCCCCGCCGCCGCATCCGCCTCGGCCAGCGCCCAGCCGGGATGCCGCACCGGGCCATTGTGCTTGGCGAGCCCCTCCAGCGTCTCCCACGTCAGGTTGAGCCCGTCGAACCGCGGATAGGAGCGCTCGATCCGCATCAGCGTGCGCAGCGTATGGCCGTTATGATCGAATCCCCCCTCGGCGAGCGTCGCCGCCTTGAGCGCATCCTCGCCGGCATGGCCGAACGGCGGGTGGCCGATATCGTGCGCGAGACAGATCGCCTCGGTCAGATCCTCGTTAACGCCAAGCGACCGCGCGATCGTCCGCCCGATCTGCGCCACTTCCAGGCTGTGGGTCAGCCGGACGCGGAAGTGATCGCCGTCGGGGGCGAGGAACACCTGAGTCTTGTGGCGCAGCCGGCGGAACGCGATCGAGTGGATGATGCGATCGCGATCGCGCTGATAATCGTCGCGCGGGCCGCGCGTCGCGCCGCCCTCCTCCGCGTGGAGCCGCCCGCGCCCGCGCGCCGGATCGGACGCGCAGGGCGCGAGCGCGCGGCTCATTTGCCCTCGATCTTGGTCATCTTCTGGCCGGCGGTGCTGGTGAAGGTGAACGCCTCGATCCCCTCCTTGCGCAGCTTGTTGACCATCGCGCGCGCTTCGGCCTCGCTCTTGAACGGGCCGGTGACGACGCGGTTGGTGGCGCGCAGCGGCGTCGTATAGGCGTGCTTGCCGTTGAGCGTGCTGCTCTTGGCCTGCGCCTTGGCCCAGGCCTTGGGCAGATCGCTCTCATTAGCCCCGCCCGCGACCTGCACCCAGATCCGCGACGGCTGCGCCTTGGCGGCCTTGCGCTCCTCGGCGGCCTGCTTGGCTTCCTCGGCCTTCTTGGCGGCGGCGAGCTTCTTGGCCGCTTCCGCCTTGCGCTCGGCGGCGGTCTGCTTCTTCGCGGGCTTGGCCTCGGCACCGGCAGCCTGATCCGCCTCTTCGTCGGCCTTGGCCGATGCCTTGCGGCCGCCTGCGGGCTTGTCGCGGACCTCCGCGAGATCGACCATTGCGAGATTCTTGGCCGCGGTCCGGGCGCGGCCAGTTGCGGACGTGGCCCGGGTCTCCTCCGCGGCGGCCTCGTCCACCGCCTTGCCGCGCGCGGCGCGCGACGATGATTTGACCGGCGGCGTCGCCTCGCTCTCCTCGCGCGCCGGTTTGGGCGGGGTGCGGACGACAGCGCGCGGCGGCAGCGTCTGCGCCACCTCACGGTGCGGCGCGACGCGCACCGCGGGCGATTCGGCGGGCGGCGGCGGCGCGGTGACGGGCGCCGGGCGCTCGTGCAGCTCGGATTGCGGCACCGAAATCCCCGCGATGATCCGCGCGAGGATCGTATCCTCGCTCGCCTTGGGCGAAACGGGGGTGGTCGGGGTCACGATCTGCGGCACGGGCGCAGCCGCGGCGGCGGTTTCCACCGGCGCGGGCGCCGGGGCTGCGGGCGGCGGTGCGATCGACTCGGCGCGCGGCACGCTCGGGATCGCCGGCGACGACGATTCGACCGGGCGAGGCGCGGCGCTGGCGACCTGTCGCGGCGACGGCGGCGTGGCATCGCGCTGCGCAAGCTGCGGCGGATAGGTGCGCGGCGGCAGCTTCTGCGACACTTCCTGCGGCGCGCCGAACACCACACCGCTGCCGGGATAGCGCGGCGGCTCGGGCAGATTGGGCTGGCTCGCCACCTGCGCAGGCGGCGCGGCGACCGGCACGACCGGCGCGACCTTGCCGCGGCGACGATCGCGTTCACGCTGGCGGCGGTCGCGGTCGCGCTCGCGCTCGGCGGCGGAGGGCTGCGGGGGCGGCGGGGCGGCGGCGACACGCACCGGCGCGCTGGTGGTTTCCGGCGGCAGCGGCGGTAGCGGCGGCGTCATCCGCGCATCGGCGAGCCGCGCCGCGCTCGCGCGGACTTCGCCGAAATGCACCGCAAATGCCTTGTCGACCGGCGCAAGCTTCGGCAGTTGCTGGAAGAAGCCGGCGAGCCCGCTCGCCATGCTCGGCGGCATCATCGTGCTCGCGATCTTCTCCGCGCCCGCCACGTCTCCGCCCATCGCGAGGATGAAGGCGCGCGCGCGCCACGCGCCGCGATCGCTTTTGCGCACCAGGGGCTCGATCTGCTTGAGCGCTTCGTCCTGTCGCCCGGAAATCGCCAGCGACAGCGCGTAGCGGCGCTGCACCTCGTCCTGCGGCCCGGCCTGAAGCGCAAGGCGATAGTCGCGCTGCGCGCGCTGCTGCTCGCCGATCAGATCATAGGCGAGCCCGCGATCCCCCGCGAAGGTGCGCGGATCGAGCCCATAGCCCGCCGCCTGGTCGAAATAGCGCAGCGCCTCGCCCGGCCGCTCCTGCTGGACAAGGATGCGCGCCATCCCGGCCTTCACCCGGCCGTTCATCGGATCGATCTGGTCGGCGCGCTTGAACAACGTGGCGGCGGCGGTGGGATCGCCGAGCGTCAGCGAGAGTTCGCCAGCCTCGATCAACGCATTGAGATCGCGCGGGTTTGCACCCAGAGTGCGCATCGCCTCGGCCAGTTTGTCGGCGTCGGAGAGCACCCCGCGCGGCGGCAGCGGCTGGACCATCTGGAGCTGGGCGGCAACCGCCGCCGGCGCGGTCGCGGCGACCGATGTCAGCAGCAGGAATGCGAAGGAAATCGGGCGACTCATCGCGTCAGGAAAATTCTCTTGTCGAAAGGCGGAATGCCACCCTCCTTAACGAGTGCAGCCACGCCCCGCCAGCACCGGTCGCGACCGACCGGAAGCGACACACGGCGATCCGGGGGAGCGGCGCGGCCAACGCCGGCGGCGCTCCCCGAATGCGCGCTTACTGGTTGTTCTGACGATGCAGGAACCGCGGGATATCGAGCGAATCCTTGCCCTCGCCGTCCTCGGGGCGCTGCGCCCCGCGCGAGGCGTTCTGCATCCGCTCGAACAGGGTGCCGCCGAGCTTGACGCGTGGTGCCGGCGCGGCCTCCTCTTCGGCATCGGCGCCCGACGACAGCCAGCGGCGGCGTGGCGCCTGCGCGGGCGCTTCGTCGTCGAACACCTTGGGCTGCTCAGCGGCGGCCGGCGGGGTCGCGGCGGGCGCCGGCTCGGGCACGATCGTCTCGGCGCCGAGCAGCAGTTCGTCGTCGGCGGGCTCGGCCGGCGGCGCGGCGGCCTCGGTCGGCGCAGGCTTCGCCTCAGGCGCCGGGGTCTCGACCGCAGCAGGCTCGGCCGCGGCGGCCTCCTCCTTCGGCGCGGCAGCCGGGGCGGCCGGCTCGCTGCGACGCGGCGCGGAGAAGGTGAAGGCGCGCGCCGGCTCGGCCGCGGGGGCCTCGGTGCGCGCTTCGGCCTCGATCCCGGTCGCGACGACCGAGACGCGGATCTTGCCTTCGAGCTCGGGGTTGAACGCCGATCCCCAGATGATGTTGGCTTCGGGATCGACCAGCTCGCGGATGTGGTTCGCGGCCTCGTCGACCTCGAGCAGGCGCATGTCCTCGCCGCCGGTGATCGAGATGATCACGCCCTTGGCGCCCTGCATCGACACGCCGTCGAGCAGCGGGTTGGCGATCGCCTTCTGCGCGGCGACCAAAGCGCGGTCGTCGCCCTCGGCCTCGCCGGTGCCCATCATCGCCTTGCCCA
>NZ_MKRR01000153.1:0-3418 GCF_001897045.1 Sphingomonas sp. 66-10 | reverse complement strand
CATGTCGGGCAGGTCGTGAAGACGCGCGGACGCTTCTCGCCCGGGGTGATCAGCGCCGTGATCCTGTTCTATCCGATCGCCATCGGCACCTATCGCGAAGCGGCGCTCGCGGGCCATCTCGGCCTCGGAACACTGCTCGGCTCGGTCGTCGGCGGGGCGCTCCTGATGGCGATGCCGATCGTGTTGCTGAAGCTTCGCGACCGGCCCTATTTCCGCCAGTCCTGAGACCCGCCTGCGCCCGCTGTGAGCGCCATCACTGCGGAGGACGTGGGATCGCATTAGCGCGTGCAGCGGGGGCGCCAAACGGTTCCGAAACCGCTACCATGAGGGCAGTGCCGGAAGAGCGCGGCACCGTCCGGGGAAACGGGTATGTCAACGCTGATCGTCATCGCCGTCATCGTCGTCGTCGGCCTTTATGCCGTCACGCTCTACAATCGCCTCGTACGCCAGCGCAATCTCGCCCGCGAGGGCTGGAGCGGCATCGATGTCCAGCTGAAGCGGCGCGCCGACCTCATCCCCAATCTCGTCGAGACGGTGAAGGGCTATGCGGCGCATGAAAAGGGCATCTTCGAGGAGGTCGCCGAGAAGCGCGCGGCCAGCATGCGCGCCGGCGACGTCACCAGCCAGGCGGCGGCCGACCAGGCGCTCTCGGGCGCGCTCGGCCGGCTGATCGCCATCTCCGAGGCCTATCCGGAGCTGAAGGCCGACGCCAATTTCCGCCAGCTGCAGACGGAACTCGCGACGATCGAGGACGAGATGCAGAAGGCGCGGCGCTACTACAACGCGACGGCGCGCGACCTCAACACCTCGATCCAGTCCTTCCCGGCCGTGCTTGTCGCGCAGAGCCTCGGCTTCCGCGAGGAGCCGTTCTACGAGATCGAGGATCGCGCGGCCGCCTCGGTGCCGCCCAAGGTCGCGTTCTGAGACGCCGCGGATGAAGCGCGTCCTCCTCGCGGCGCTCATCCTCGTCGCGGCGCTCGTCCCGGCCGCGGCCGGCGACCGCATCCTCTCCTTCGTGAGCGACGTTGTCGTCGAGCGGAACGGCGACCTCGACGTCACCGAGACCATCCGCTTCGATGTCGAGGGCGACCAGATCAACCACGGCATCAACCGGGATTTCCCGACCCGCTACGAAGATGGCCGCGGCATGTCGGTGAAGGTCGGCTTCACCGTCGAAAGCGTGCTGCTGGACGGCGCGCCGGAGCCCTATGAGCTGCTGCCGCTGGCGAACGGTACCCGGGTGCGCATCGGCTCCGCCGACCGCTTCGTGTCGCGCGGGCCGCACGACTACACGATCCGCTATCGCACCACGCGGCAGATCGGCTACTTCGCCGATTTCGACGAGCTCTACTGGAACGCGACCGGCAATGGCTGGACCTTTCCGATCGAGAGCGCCGAGGCGCGGATCACCATCCCCGAGCCGGTCGGATTCCAGGATCTCGCGGGCTACACCGGCGTCGCAGGCTCGCGCGAGCATGCCGTCTCCGTCATGTGGGACACGGCAAATCCCGCGACCGTCACCTTTCGCACCACACGCCCGCTCGGCATCGGCGAGGGCCTGACCGTCGCCGCCAGCTGGCAGAAGGGCATCGTCGATGCGCCGAGCTTCGAGCGGCGCGCGCTCTGGTGGCTGCATGACAATCTCGGGGCGCTGGCCGCGATCATCGGCAGCATCCTGGCGCTCGGCTACTTCGCGCTCGCCTGGCTGAAGGTCGGCCGCGATCCGCCACGCGGACCGATGGTGCCGATCTTCTCGCCGCCCGATGGCCTCAGCGCCGCCGCGACGCGCTATGTCTCGGCCATGGCGTTCGACAACCGCGCCTTCACGGCGGCGCTGCTCGATCTCGGCGTGCATGGGCATCTGAAGCTTGCCGACAGCGGGCCGACGCTGATCATCACCCGGCTGGCAGGAACGGCGCCGATCGGCGAGCCGGAAGCGGCGATGGAGGCGGCGCTGTTCAGGGGGGCCGTGTCGGTCGAACTCGTCCAGCGCAATCATCAAAAGCTGCAGGCTGCCCGCAGCGCCCTGTCAACCGGCCTCGCACGCGCCTATGCCGGAACGATCTTCCATTGGAACGCCGGCTGGCTGGCGCTCGGCATCCTGGTGACCGTGCTCGTCTATGTCGCGACGGCGGCTGGCCTGATCATCGCGCTCGGCGCCGATCTCGGAACGGCCGCGGTGCTCGGCCTCGCCTTCGCCTCGGTGGCGGGCATCGTCGTCGGCATCGGGCTCAATGCTGGCCAGACGGGTCAATCGCTGTTCACGCGGCTCGTCGCCTGGGTGGTGATGGGCGTCTTCGCGGTCGCCTTCTTCGCTGCCGGCGTCATCGCCTTCGCGACAACCGTCAAGGCGCCGCTCGACGCCGCACCGCTGCTCCTCCCGATCGTCGTGATGCCGGTCCTCGTCTCGTCCTTCGGCTGGATGCGCAGCCCGACAGCGGCCGGGCAGAAGCTGCGCGACGCAATCTTCGGCTTCCGCCATTATCTCGGCACCGCGGAGGAGCATCGGCTCGAAGTTCTGCATCCTCCGGAGAAGACGCCGGAACTGTTCGAGCGTTATCTGCCCTATGCGGTGGCGCTCGATGTCGAGAATGCCTGGGCGGCGAAGTTCGCCGGCGTGCTGGCCGCCGCGGGCGCCTCGGCGGCGGTCGCGTCCTGGTATGCGACGAGTTCGCATCGCGATCCCGGCAGCCTCGTCGACCGCCTCGGATCGAGCCTGTCGCAGACCGTCGCCTCGGCTTCGAGCGCGCCGGGCTCCAGCTCAGGCTCGTCCGGCGGCGGCTCGTCCGGCGGCGGCGGTGGCGGTGGCGGCGGGTCCGGCTGGTAGCCCAGTGTCCTACGGGATCGCGAGATCGGCCGTGACGGCCAGATGGTCGGAGCCGAAATCCTTGCTGACATTGATCGCGGCGACGCCGATGCGGCCGGGCACCGCGATCCGGTCGATCGGAGTGCCGAGCGCCGGCGGCGCGCGGAACTCGCGGAAGAAGCGCGTCGGCGGCGGCCATGCGCCGCGTTCGGTGGTGACGAGGCCGGACCGGTTCATGAAGGAGCGCAGCACCGGCGACCAGTAGGGCGTGTTCCAGTCGCCGACGACCAGCAGATCGGTTCCGGCCGGCTCGGCTTTCACCCGCTCGGCAACCGCCCGCAGATAGGCGTTGCGCATTACCCAGCCCGAGACCTTCCGTGTCGTCGGCGCATGGACGCCATAGACGACCAGCGGCCTGGCGTCGGGACGCTCGACGACCGCCCTGAGCGCGCCCGAGCCGCCGACATCGTCGGTCGGATTGGCCGCCGGCCCGAGATCGAGCCATTCGGCCGTGACGGGATAACGGCTGGCGACCATCACCGAGGAGCGGTCGGCGCCGGCGACATGCGGCAGGCCCGGCAGGCTCTCGACCACGGGCCGCCAGCGCCAGTT
>NZ_MKRR01000152.1:59269-59755 GCF_001897045.1 Sphingomonas sp. 66-10 | reverse complement strand
GGGAGGAGGTGGAGGCGATAGGCCAACCCCATTTCCTCCAACGCCCATAAGGCGCGGAACGACCGCGCATCGACGCAATGATAGAGTTCGATCATCGCCGTCCCCGTGAAGACCAAGCGCCGGTCGAGCGCATCATCATTGCCCGGTGCCCGGATTGGGCGGCGCGGCGCCGGGCTGGCCGAGCCGCGTCTTTTCCCCCGCCACCATATCGGCGACCTCGGCGAGCAGCTTGTGCGCGTCGAAGACGATCCCGTCCTTCACGGTATAACTGACCCCGCCGACCAGCTCCTGCTTGTTGGTCGCGGGGTTCAGCCGCCAATGCCCGGTGCCGTAGAGCGTCTTCAGATTGGCGAGCGGATTTTCCTTCACGATCACCAGATCCGCCAGCATCCCCGGCCGCACCACGCCGACCGGCGCGGGCGCGCCCTTGTGGCGCCACAATTCGTCGGCGCTCCACATCGTCGCCGAGCGCACGATCTCGAGCGG
>NZ_MKRR01000152.1:51562-59254 GCF_001897045.1 Sphingomonas sp. 66-10 | reverse complement strand
CCGATATTCTTGTAATCGTTCATCAGCTTGAAGAAATTCGCATAGAAGCGCTTCCAGGCGAATTCGTTCTCGGTCGTCCAGTCGTAGAAATAGGAGCCGTGGTTGTCGCGCGTCGACTGGAAGTAATTCCACAGCTGCGGCGTGGTATAACGGTTGTGCCAATCCGCATTGCGCGCGCGCATCAGATCGCGCGACGCGGCATAGATATTGAACGTCGGGTTGAAGATGACGCCATTGTCCTTCTGGTGGTGGAGATAGTCCATCCACTCGGGCGATTCGGGCGGATAGACCTCGTTCCAGATCTCGGCGATGTCGCCGAAGCGATGCTGTTCGTTGTTGTAATTGTAATCGAGCGGAAATTGCTGGATCGTCGCGCCCCTCAGCAGTGCTTCGTGATGCCCGTAGAAATGCGTCACGGTGTCGAGATGCGCGTCGCCCGCGTCGCGCGCGTTGAAATTGGCGACCCCGGTCTGCGAGAGATGCGCCAGCGTGCCCATCTTGTTCTTATGCGCTTCGTCGATCGCCGCGGCGATGATCGCGGGGGTTTCCTCGGGCCGGTTGAAGAATTTGATTCCGTCGATGTTGTGCGTCGCGGCCCAGCGCACCCAGGCGCGCGCCTTGTCGGGTGAATCGACCGCCCCGCCGGCCCAGCCCGCACCGAGGGTCTGATAATTGAAGATGCGCGGCGCCGCGATCTGGTTCGCCGCCGAGCGATCCTTCTCCGAACCGGCGATGTCGGGAGGCGCCAGCGGCACCCCGCGCACCGTGGTGACGCCGTGCGCGAGCCACAATTTATAGGCGTAGCTCATGTCGGGCGCCTTGTCCGCGGCGGGGGCGTGGACATGGGTGTCGACGAACCCGGGCAGCGCGTACATGCCGGTCGCGTCGAGCTCGTAATCGGCATCGCGCGGCTCGCGCTGTGCTTTCATCGGCAGCCCGGGCCAGCCCGCCTGGATCACCGCGGTGATGCGATTGCCCTCGATCACGATATCCATCGGCCCGCGCGGCGGGGCGCCGGTGCCGTCGATCAGCGTGACGCCGCGGATCACCAATTTGCGAAACGGCCCGACGCTTTCCGCGGGGCTGCGCGCCGGCGCCGGCACATATTGCCCGGCCGGCCCCGGCGTCGCGCCGGTCGCGCCCCCCGCCACCCATTCGTCGTGATCCTGCGCGATCGAGGCGCTGCCCAGCGCCGCGATGCCCGCGATCAGCATCGTGGTGGAGAGAAAGAATCGCTTCATGCCCTGTTTCCTTGCCCCGGTTCGGAAAAAATCCTTCGCCGGATAAGCATGGCTCGGGCATCGCCTCAGCGGAAGGGCCGGCGTAAACTTAAATCGACTGGCGGTGCCGCGTCACGAGCTTGCGCGCGTCGCCTGCCCAGCGGTGCTGCGCTGGCGACCATAAACGAAATAGATCAGGATTCCGATCACGTTCCAGCCGATGAAGCGCGTGATCGTATGCGTCGGCAGGCTGGTGATGAGATAGGCGCAGCCGAGGATCGCGAGCGTGCCGACGACATAGGGCTGGGGGCAGGCGAACACCCGCGGCAGCTCGGGCGCGCGCTTGCGCAGGATCATCATGCAGGCGGCGACCGAGATGAACGCGAGGAGCGTGCCGGCATTGGCCAGCTCGGCGATCTCGTCGAGCTTGAAGAAGCCCGCCACCCCGGCGACGAACAATCCGGTCAGCCCGGTGATCAGCATCGGCGATCCGGTGCGCGCCGAGACGAGGCTGAGCTTGCGCGGGAGCAGGCCGTCGCGCGCCATGACGAAGAAGATCCGGCTCTGGCCGTACATCATCACCAGGATGACCGATGGGAGAGCGACCAGCGCGGCAAGCGCGATCGCCCAGGCGGCGAACGGGTGGTGGAGCGTGCGCAGCACGAAGGCCAGCGGCTCCGACGAGGCGCCGACCGCGGCATGATTGACCGCGCCGACCGCGGCGACCGCGACGAGGATGTAGATCAGGGTGCACACCGCCATCGACCCGATGATCCCGATCTTCAGATCGCGCGACGGATTCTTGGCCTCCTCCGCCGACGTGGCCACCGCATCGAAGCCGTAGAAGGCGAAGAACACGATCGCCGCCGCCGCCATCACCCCGCGCGTCTTGCCCGCGGCATCGACCCCGCTGGCGAAACCATAGGGCATGAACGGCTCCATATTGCCCGCATTGAACGCCGGCAGCGCGAGCAGGACGAATGCCGCCAGCGCGCTGAGCTTGATCACCACCAGCACGATATTGAGCGTCGCGCTCTCGCGCGTCCCCGCCATCAGCAGCCCGGCGACCGCCAGCGCGACGACCGCGGCGGGCAGGTTGATGAGGCCGCCGGCATGCGGGCCGCCGAGGATGATCGGGGGGAGATGGATTCCGGCGGACTCGATCCAGCCGACGAGATAGCCCGACCAGCCGACAGCGACGGTGCTGCACGCGAGCGAATATTCGAGGATCAGGCTCCAGCCGACGATCCATGCGACCGTCTCGCCCATCACCGAATAGGAATAGGTATAGGCACTGCCGGCGGTGGGAATCAGCGTTGCCAGCTCGGCATAAGCGAGCGCGGCGCAGGCGCACACCGCGCCGGCGATGACGAAGGCGAGGATCACCGCGGGGCCGGCGCGGTCAGCGCCGACCCCGGTGAGCGTGTAGATACCGGTGCCGACGATCGCCCCGACGCCGAGCGCGATCAGATGCGGCCAGCTCAACGTCTTGCGGAGCTGCTCCCCCTCGCGGTGCGCGGCGGCCGCGGCAAAAGGCTTTCGCGGGCCAAGTAGAAATTGTGCCAATCCAGCTTCTCTCGATACAATCGTTCGTTGTACATGAATCGTATACGTTATATATTTAGCCATGCAAAATAAAAATCGGCCGGCAGCGCGGAGCGCGGTGGTGATCGGCGGCGGCATCGTCGGGATGAGCAGCGCGATCGCGTTGCTCGAGCGCGGCATGGCCTGCACGCTGATCGATCCGGCGACCGAGCGGCGCGGCGCATCGTGGGGCAATGCCGGGCATATCGCGATCGAGCAGGTCGAGCCGCTCGCGTCCATGCGGACGGTGCGCAGCCTGCCGCGACGCTTGTTCAGCCGGGGCGGGGCGGTGGCACTGCCGGCGCGCGACATTGCGGCGTGGCTGCCCTTTTCGCTGCGGCTGCTGGCGGCGGCGCGGCCGAAGCGGTTCGATGCCGGGAAGGCGGCGCTGGCCGCGCTGCTCGCGGCGGCGCTGCCGGCGTGGCGGCGGCTGGTGGCGAACGCCGGCGCGGCCGACCTGCTGGTCGAGGACGGTCATTTCATCGTCTGGGAAACCCCGCAGAGTGCGGCGGCGGGGCGCGCCGCCTGGGCGGCGACCGATATCGGCGCGGCGCGCTTCCGCGACGTGACTCCTGCGGAAATGGCGCAGATCGCCGCGCTGACCAAATTGCGGCCCGCGGGGGCGATCCGCTTCCTCGGCAGCGGGCAGGTCGCCGATCTGGGCGAGCTGGCGACGGCGCTCGACCGGCGCTTCACGGCGTTGGGCGGGGTGCGTCGGGTTCAGGCTGCAACTGCGCTGGAGCGCGAGGGCGCGGGGGTGGCGGTGAGGCTCGCCGACGGCACATTGCTGCGCGCCGATGCCGTGCTGGTCGCGACCGGCGCGCGTGCCGGCGAATTGCTGGCGCCGCTCGGCCTGCACGTGCCGCTGATCGCCGAGCGCGGCTATCATATCCGCAGCGCCGAGACGACATGGCCGGCGGAGATGCCGCCGTTGGTGTTCGAGGATCGCTCGATGATCGTCACGCGGTTCCGCGGCCATGTGCGCGCGGCGAGCATCGTCGAATTCTCCCGCGTGTCGCGCCCGGCGGACCCGCGCAAATGGGCGCGGCTGCGCGATCATGTTGCGGCGCTCGGGCTGCCCTTCGCGCTGCCCGGGGAGGAATGGATCGGCGCGCGCCCGACGCTGCCGGATTACCTACCCGCGATCGGCGCGAGCACGCGCGCGGCCAATCTCTTCTATGCCTTCGGGCATCAGCATCTCGGGCTGACGCTCGGGCCGGTGACGGGCGAGGCAATCGCCGCGCTGATCGCGGGGGAGACGCCGGGGCTGGATCTGGCGCCGTTCGATCTGCGGCGTTTCGGTTGACCCGGGGGATGCATTTGCCCTCTCCCCGTTCGGGCTGAGCTTGTTGAAGCCCTGCACTTTTCTTCGCAAGGAAGGAAGGCAGCCCTTCGACAAGCTCAGGGCGAACGGGTCGCTACTTCGCGGACGGGGCGTTAGTCGAGATAGTTCGCGATATCGTCGTACAGCTTTCGCGAGACCGTCACCCCGTTCGCCAGACTCCGCGCCCGCGCTTCATAGCGTCGCCGAGACGGCAACCGCGCGCCTTGCCCGAGAATACCGTCGAAGATCCGCTCGGCGCGCGCGAGATGCTCGGCCGTCGCCGCACCGAGGAACCCGGCGGGGTCGATCGCGATGATCAGTTCGCCGCCGCGCGGCGAGGAGCGCGTGCCTTCATCGTCGGCGAGCGATTCCGCGCTCGTCATGTCGCCGATCAGCGGGCCGGCGATCAGCTCGACCATCGCCGACAGCGCCGATCCCTTGTGCCCGCCGAACGTCAGCATCGCGCCCGCCAGCGCCGCCGCGGCATCGGTGGTCGGCTGGCCCTCGGGGTCGACGCCCCAGCCGAGCGGGATCGGCTTGCCGGCGCGACGATGAAGCTCGATCTCGCCGCGCGCCACCGCGCTGGTCGCGAAATCGAACACGAAGGGGTCGGCGGCGGGGCGCGGCCAGGCGAAGGCGATCGGGTTGGTCCCGAACAGGGGGCGGGTGCCCCCTGCGGGTGCGACCCAGGCGTGGCTGGGGGTGAAGGCGAACGCGACCAGCCCGGCGCGCGCCAATGCTTCCACCTCGGGCCATAAAGCGGCGAAATGGACGCAATTGTTGAGCCCCAGCGCGGCGATGCCGCATGCGCGCGCCTTTTCGATCAGCACCGGGCGCCCGATCTCGAAGGCGAGCTGGGCATAGCCGCGGTTCCCGTCGACCCGCGCGAGCGCCGGGGCGGTATCGTGGAGCATCGGTGCGGCATCGAGCGCGACCTTGCCCGCGCTGATGGTCTGCGCGCAGCTGAGCAGGCGATAGATGCCGTGGGCGCCGCATTCGTCGCGTTCCCCCGCGACGATCGTTTCGGCGACCGGCCCGATCTGGCGCGCCGACAGCCCAAGCCGCGCGAGCACGCGGCGGGCGAAATCGCGAACCTCGTCGAGCGAGAGGGTGATCGTCTCGTCCATTCACACTTCCTGTCGGTTACGGGATTGCTCCGGCGATCGATGTGTATATCGTATACGTAATTCGAGGGAAGGGAAAGAATGACGGTAGCAGCCCCGAGCGCGACGGATCCGGGCGCGGTCCCCGCTGTGGACGGACCGACGTTGCTCGGCCACCCCGCCGGGCTGTTCGTGCTGTTCTTCACCGAGATGTGGGAGCGCTTTTCCTATTACGGGATGCGCGCGCTGCTGATCTTCTATCTGATCGGCCATTGGGGGTTCGGCGAAGACCGCGCCTATGTCGTCTACGGTTCCTATACCGCTTTGGTATTCCTGGCGCCGGCGATCGGCGGCTATCTTGCCGATCGCTATATCGGGGCGAGCAGGGCGGTCGCTTACGGCGGGGTGCTTCTGGCATGCGGCCATATCCTGCTGGCGATCGAGGGGGAGGGCGCGCAGGGCGGGATCGGCTGGTTCTGGGCGGCGCTGGCGCTGATCGTCACCGGCACCGGTTTCCTCAAGGCGAATATCTCGGTGCTGGTCGGCGATCTCTACGACCGCGCCGACGTGCGGCGCGATCCGGGGTTCACGATCTTCTATATCGGGATCAACAGCGGCGCGGCGCTGGGGGCGATCGTCGCGGGCTATCTCGGGCAGGCGATCGGGTGGCGCTGGGGTTTCGGCGCGGCGGGGGTGGCGATGCTCGCCGGGCTCGCGGTGTTCCTGTGGGGACGGCGCTGGCTGATGGGGCGCGGCGGGCCGCCGGCCGGGGCGCGATTGGGCGAGCGACGCTGGGGCATCACCCGCGAATATCGCGTCTATCTTGCCGGGCTCGTCGGGGTGGCGGGTGTGTGGTGGCTGATCCAATATCAGCAGCTCGTCGGCCTCGCGCTCGGTGCCGGGGGCGCGATCGTCGTCGGCTATATCCTGTTCACCGCGGTGGTCCGGCTGCCCAGGGCCGAGCGCAACGGCATCTTCCTCGCGCTCGTGCTGATCCTGTTGTCGATCCTGTTCTGGGCCTTTTACGAACAGGCCGGATCGTCGCTCAACGTCTATACCGAGCGGCACGTCGACCGGCGGCTGTTCGGCATCGCGATGCCCGCGGCGGTGTTCCAGTCGCTCACCGCGATCCATATCATTATCTTCGGCCCGGTGATGGCATGGCTTTGGCTGCGCCTCGCGCGGCTCGGGCGCGAGCCCGCGGTGCTGACCAAATTCGGGCTGGGGCTGGCTTTGCTGGGGCTCGGCTTCCTTATCCTTGTCGCGGGCGCGCGCGGCGCGGGCGGGGCGCCGACCCCGCTGATCTTCATCGTGCTGCTCTATCTGTTTCACACCCTGGGCGAATTGTGCCTGTCGCCGATCGGGCTGGCGGCGATGACCCGGCTCGCGCCGCCGCAGATGGCGGGGCTGCTGATGGGCACCTGGTTCCTCGCCACCGCGGCGGGGAATTTCACCGCCGGGCTGATCGCGCGCGCCAGCGCCGGGGGGACGGCGGTCGAGACCTTCGCGACGGTCGGCTGGACCGCGGTGATCGCCGGCGCCGCCGTCGTCGCGATCAGCGTCGTAGCGCGCCGTAGCTTGCGGGGAGCGTGAAGCCGAAGCCGAGCGCGTCTGCCGGGTCGATCGCGAAGGTCGCGGTGCCGGTGAAGCTGGCATGCCCGGCGACGCGCACCTGCACCGCGGGGATCGTGCCGGCCTTGGTCTCGCCGATCGCCGTCGCGGTGAAGGGGATGCCGGTCGGGCCGGAGAAGGACCGTTCGACCCCCGCCGCGATCAGCCCGCGCGCATGATCCGCGGCCATCCGCGCGGTGACCCCGCTGCCGGTCGGGCTGCGATCGACCTGGCCGTCGGCGAAGACGCAGAGATTGTAGCTCGGCGCGGGCGGCGGCGCGTCGTCGGTGAGGATCGTCCCGTAGAGAAAGCCGAGATCGGCGGCGTCGGGGTGGACGATGTTGAGCGTGCGCCGCCCCGCCTCGGTGATCGCCTTGCCCGCCGCGACCAGCCGGTCGAGCGGCGTATCGAAGAAATCGAGCCCGAGGCGCGAGGCGGGAAGCAATGCGTAAAAGGCCCCGCCATAGGAAAGATCGCAGGTGATTGCGCCGAATCCCGCCACCTCGATCACCGCGTCGCGCTGCGCGAGAAAGGCGGGGACGCTGTCGAACGCGGTGCGCACGACGCGCCCGTCCTGCACTGTGCAGCACAATCGCACCAACCCGCACGGCAGCTCGATCGCGAAGCGCGTCTCCGGCTCGGTCGCCGCCACCCGCCCGCTTTCCACCAGCCACTTGCCGAGCGCGATCGTCGCGTGGCCGCACATCGTGCTATAGCCTTCGTGGTGCGTGAACAGCGCGCCGAATACCGCCTCGGGATGAGTCGGGGCGACCGGGATGACGCCGTACATATCGGCATGGCCGCGCGGTTCGAACATCAGCGCGCGGCGCAACGCATCGTGCTGCGCCTG
>NZ_MKRR01000152.1:28041-51553 GCF_001897045.1 Sphingomonas sp. 66-10 | reverse complement strand
CGATCCGCACCGGCTCCCCCGCCGTATGCATGTCGACGACGCTTAGCTGGGTGATCGTCTCGCCGGCCATTCGCTCTCCCCTTCTCGTTCGGTTTCACCGCATTATCGTCCCGATTCCAATTGGAACGGCCAGACGCGCGACGAAAGCTGTTGCACAAGCGGCAGGACTATCGTATACGATATCCAATTATTGAAAAGAGGCTTGATTGCGATGTCGATTGGATGGAGCGGCGTATTCCCCGCGGTGACGACCCAGATTCGCGAAGATCTGTCGATCGATCTTCCCGAAACGCAGCGCGTGGTGGACGATCTGATCCGCGACGGGGTGACCGGGGTGATCGCGCTCGGCACCGTCGGTGAGAATAATTCGCTCGAATATGACGAGAAGGTCTCGGTGCTCTCGGCGATCGTCGAGGTCGTCGCGGGGCGTGTGCCGGTGATCACCGGGGTGTCGGAATATGATCTGCGCCGCGCGGTGCGCTATGCCCAGGCCGCCGAAAAGGCCGGTGCCGACGGGCTGATGCTGTTGCCGCCGATGGTCTATGTCACCAAGCCCAACGAACTGGTCGCGCATTTCCGCGGCGTCGCGGCGAGCACGCGGCTGCCGATCATGCTCTACAACAACCCGCCCGCCTATCGCACCGTGATCGATCGCGATGTGCTGTCGGCGCTGGTCGACGTGCCTAATATCGTCGCGGTGAAGGAATCGGCGCCTGATACGCGGCGCTTCACCGATTTCCGCAATATTTTCGGCGATCGCTTCGTGCTGTTCGCCGGGCTCGACGATGTCGCGCTTGAGGGACTGTATCTCGGCGCGCGCGGCTGGGTGTCGGGCCTCACCAATGCCTTCCCCAAGGAATCGGTCGAGCTGGTGCGCGCGTTCGAGCGCGGCGATCATGCCAAGGCGATGGAAATCTATCGCTGGTTCATGCCCTTGCTCCACCTCGATGCCGAGCATGATCTGGTCCAGTCGATCAAGCTGGCGGAGCAGGTGATGGGCCGTGGCTCGGAACGCGTTCTCCCGCCGCGTTACGTGCTCGAAGGCGCGCGCCGTGCGGAGGTGATCGCGATGGTCGAGAAGGCGGCGGCGACCCGCCCGTCGCTCGGCATCGCCAACGCCGCCTGAGGGGCCATGCGCCACACCTTCTTCTGCATCGACGGCCATACCGCCGGCAACCCCGTCCGCCTCGTTGCGGGCGGGGCGCCGTTGCTCAAGGGCGGTTCGATGTCCGAACGGCGGCAGGATTTCCTCAACCGTTTCGACTGGATCCGCACCGGGCTGTGTTTCGAGCCGCGGGGGCATGACATGATGTCGGGCGGGTTCCTCTATCCGCCGACGCGCGAGGATGCCGATATCGGCATCCTGTTCATCGAAACCTCGGGCTGCCTGCCGATGTGCGGGCACGGCACGATCGGGATCGTCACCTTCGGGCTCGAACACGGGCTGATCCAGCCGGCGGTTGCCGGGCGGCTCAGGGTCGAGGTGCCGGCGGGGGTGATCGACATCGCTTACGAGACCGCGGGCGACCGGGTGACGTCGGTGAAGATCACCAACGTTCCCTCTTATGTCGCCGCGCGCGACGTGACGGTCGAGGTCGACGGGATCGGCACGCTGACGATCGATGTCGCTTATGGCGGCAATTATTATGCGATCGTCGAGCCGCAGGGGAATTATACCGGGCTCGACGATCTCGGCGCCGCGCGGCTGATCGAGCTGAGCGGCCGCGTTCGCGAGGCGGTGCGCGCCAAGGTCGAACCGGTCCACCCGCTCGACCCCACGATCCGCGGGGTCAGCCATATGTTGTGGGCGGACAAGCCCAAAAGCGACGGCGCCGACGGGCGCAACGCGGTGTTCTACGGCGACAAGGCGATCGATCGCAGCCCGTGCGGCACCGGCACCTCGGCGCGGCTGGCACATCTCGCCGATCGCGGGCGGCTCAAGGTCGGCGATCGCTTCGTCCACGAAAGCTATATCGGCAGCCGCTTCATCGGCCGGGTCGAGGCCGCGACCATATTGGGTGACCGGCCGGCGATCATCCCCTCGATCGAGGGAAGCGCGATCGCCACCGGATTCAATACGATCTGGATTGATCGCGATGATCGTTTCTGGAATGGCTTTCAGGTCAAGTGACGCGCTAGTCGCGTCACCTTCCCGGAGGAAATTGGGATGAGCATCGTCGTCCGCACGCTTTCGGAGCGCGTCTTCGAAGTGGTGCGCGAGCGGATCGTGGACGGCACCCTGCCCACCGGGTTGCCGATCCGGCAGGATGCGCTTGCCGCCGAACTGGGGGTGAGCAAGATCCCGCTGCGCGAGGCGCTGGCGCGGCTCGAACAGGAGGGGCTGCTCTCCAGCCACGCTAATCGCGGCTATTTCGTCCGTCCGATGTCGATGGAGGAAGTCGACGAAATCTACGCGCTGCGCCTCGCGGTCGAGCCGGCGGCGGCGGCTTATGCCGCGTCGCGCGCCGACGATGCGGCGCGCGCCGCGGCGGTGGAGGCGTTCGAGGCGCTCGACAATGCCGCGAACAGCAAGCTCGCCGAGGTCGCGGTGTGCAACCGCGATTTCCATGTCGCGCTGGTGCGCCCCGGCGGGCGATTGCTGACGACGCAATTGGTCGAGCGGCTGTCGGTGATCGCCGAACGCTATGTCGTCGCGCATCTCGAGCCGGCGGGGCGCGAATCGCGCGCGCACAAGGAGCATCGTATGCTGCTCGATGCCTTTCTGGCCGGGCAGGGGGACAAGCTCGAAGCGCTGCTGCGCCAGCATATCCAGGCGACGCTCGACGATCTCAAGGTGCAGTTCGCCGCGCAGGCGGCGTAACTCCCCGCCACAATCATCCCGTTCGCCCTGAGCCTGTCGAAGGGCGGCCCCCGCTCTCGAATGACAGGACGCCCTTCGACAGGCGCAGGGCGAACGGTCTTATCGTGCCCGCTGTGCCCTAACCGAACGGGCGATCGATCGACGGCGACGGCTGGGTAAACCAGCGCGGGCCGGCTTCGGTCATGTAGAAATGATCCTCCAGCCGCACGCCGAAGCTGTCGGGGACGACGATCATCGGCTCGTTGGAAAAGCACATCCCCGGGGCGAGCGGGGTCTTGTCGCCGCGTACCAGATAGGCGGGTTCGTGGATCGACAGCCCGATCCCGTGGCCGGTGCGGTGCGGCAGGCCGGGCAACCGGTAATCAGGGCCGAGCCCGGCGCGCTCCAGCACCGCGCGCGCGGCATGATCGACCGTCTCGCACGGCACGTCGATCCGCGCGGCGTTGAATGCCGCGGCCTGCGCCTCCTGCTCCAGCGCCCAGATGCGGCGTTGCTCGGCGCTCGGCTCGCCGAAGACATAAGTGCGGGTGATGTCGGAATGATAGCCCTCGATCACGCAGCCGGTATCGATCAGCACGACATCGCCTTCGCGCAACTCCGCGTCGCCGGGCAGACCGTGCGGAAAGGCGCTGGCGCGGCCGAACTGGACGATGACGAAGCCGTTGCCGCCCGGCGCGCCGATCGCACGATGCGCCTGATCCAGAAAGCGCGCCACCTCGCTCGCGCGGATGCCGGGGTGGAGGATGCGCGCGGCGCGGCGTTGCACCTCGAGCGTCATCGACTTGGCTTGCTGCATCAGCGCCAGTTCGGCGGCCGATTTGTACATGCGGCAGCCGTCGACGATCGCGCTCGCCTCGACGAGGTCGAGCGACGGCGCCGCGGCGCGCAGTCGCTCGACGAACAGCAGCGCCATCGCCGGATCGACCGCGAGCCGCGTCGCGCCGGTCTCGTGCAGCGCGGCGGCGACCAGCGCCGACGGGCTCTCGTCCTCCTCCCACAAGCGCAGATCGGCGTCGATCGACAGATCGGCCTCCAGCGTGCCCTGCTCGAAGCGCGGCGCGATCACGATCGGTCGCCCGGTTTGCGGCAACAGCATCGCCACCAGCCGCTCGCTCGCCCCCCAGGGGACGCCGGCGAAATAGCGCAGCGACGCGCCCGCCCCGATCAGCAGCGCGTCGGCGCGGTTCTCGCGCATCAGCCGCCGCGCCTTTTCCAGCCGCTCTTCACGCTCCGCGCCGCTGATCGACGGGGCCGCATCGGCCCAGAGCGACAGAGTCTCCAGTTCGCGAGCGGCGGTCGAGCCGCCGATGCCGTTGGTCATGTCGATGCTCCGAAGCGGGAACTATAGTATACCGGATACGATACATGCAGAACCTGTTCAACCGCTCGGGCGATCGTTGCCGCAAATGTAACCAATTTTTTTAAGATCGCGTTTCGTTTGACGCAGATCAAAGCGCGGCGCGGCGCGGCGTTGCAAGGTTATGAAGTCAGGCGTCGGGGGGCGCCTGACCCCTTCCTTGAACCCCGGAGGGAGGCGCGGCTGGCTCGATGTGGGACGAGCCGGTCGCGCCAACGGGGGCGCCGCCTTGTCCGGCGCGCCGATCGCTCGAAGCCGGTCATCTCCATAATGGCACCGCTTGCCGCTTGGCGTCGAGATTGCGCAGATGATAGCCTTCGTCCGCATAATGGAGGAGGCGGGGTATGAAACCTCGATCGATGTCGACGGTTCGTCTTGCGTGCTTCAGCCTCTTTGCTTTCCAGCCTGCATATGCCGCGTGCCCCGATCTCAAGCCGGGCGCGCTTTATCCTTGGCAGACCAGCGAGATCATGACGGGCGATCAATGGGCCGACGTCTATCTCGACATCGATGAAAGGGGCCGGGCGGACAATTGCCGGATCGGCAAGAACAATGTCAGTGTCGACATGCAGGCGATGATGTGCCGCACGCTCATGCGCGAATATACTGAGAACCCTAAGGCGATTAACACGCCGGCAGAGCAGGGCACGATCAAGCGGCATTTTTTCCTCGCCGGCCGGACTCATCGCAAGGCCGACGAAATGGCGCGGAAGCAATATTTCGCGACGCACCCGGATGAGAGCCAGGGCTGCTATCCATAACGGCTTCGGCGCGCTGGCACGGCTCCCGATCGACCCGAGGAACCCCGCTGCGGGTGATGATCTGCCGCCGTCGGGGCTGCGCGCGACATAAACCTGCAAAATTTACACCGTTGATGACAGGTTGATGACAGCGACCCCGATTATCGGGCTCCGATCGGATTGTCCCCAGGGGGACGGTGAGACGCGAATCGGAGGAAGCGGGTGCGGGGTGCTGCTCGGGGAATAAAGATGATGCCGGTCGTTGCGGCGCTCGGCGTCGCGGCGCTGGGCAGCGCGCCCGCGCGGGCGGCCGACGACGCGGCGACTGCGCGGCTCGACGCGATCTTCGCGCGCTGGGCGAGCAAGGATACGCCGGGCTGCGCGGTCGCGGTGTCGCGCGACGGGCAGGCGATCGTGTCGCGCGCTTATGGCATGGCCGATCTCGAGCAGGGCGTGTCGGCGACGGTCGATTCGATCTACGAAGCGGGATCGGATTCGAAGCAATTCACCGCCGCCGCGCTGCTGATCCTCGCGCGCGAGGGGAAATTGTCGCTCGACGACGATGTGCGCAAGTACCTGCCCGAGCTGCCCGATTACGGCGCGGTCATCAGCCTGCGCGACATGCTCCACCACGTCAGCGGGCTGCGCGACTGGGGATCGGTCGCGGGGATCGAGGGCTGGCCGCGCAACAGCCGCACCGCCGACAATGACGACGTGCTCGCGCTGGTCGCGCGGCAGAAGGAACTCAACTTCGCGCCGCGCACGCATTATCTCTACAGCAACAGCAATTATAACCTCGCCGCGATCGTCGTCGCACGCGTCTCGGGCAAGTCGCTGGCCGATTTCACCCGCGAGCGGATTTTCGTGCCGCTCGGCATGACCCACACCAGCTGGCGCGACGATCACCACCGCCTCGTCCTCGGCCGCACCGGCGCCTATGAGGCGTCGCCGCAGGGCTATCGCAACGAGCAGGTGATCGAGGACGCTTATGGCAATGGCGGGCTGCTCACCACGGTGGGCGATCTCGTCAAATGGCAGGCGGCGCTCGACAGCGATTTCTTCGGCAAGGGCTTCGTTGCCGAGATGCAGCAGCCGGCCTTGCTCAAGGACGGCACCAGGATCGCTTATGGCCTCGCGCTGATGTCGGGCGATCACAAGGGCGTGTTCGAGGTGAGCCATTCGGGCTCGACCGGCGGCTATCGCGCGTGGATGGCGCGCTATCCGGCGCAGAAGATCGCGGTCTCGCTGCTGTGCAACACCGGCGATGCCGATACGGTGACGCTCGGGCGCGCGGTGGCCGACCTCTATCTGCCGGTGAAGGCGGAGAAGCCCTATGCCCCGCGCGGGCCGTTGCCCCGGGGCGTGTGGGCTGATCGGCTGACCGGCTTCCCCTATCGCGTCGCGGCCGACAGCAAAGGCGGGCTGACCGTCAACGGCGCCGTGCTGGTGCCGGTGGGCGCAGGGCGCTGGCGGCAACGCGAGACGGTGTTCGCCTTTGCCGGCGATGCGCTGATCCGCGAAACGCGCGAGGGCGAGCGGCTTCCCGCCGATCGCGCGGCGCCGCCGGTGAGCGATCTTGCGGCTTACGCCGGGCGTTACTGCAGCGTCGACAATGACGCGTGCGTCACCGTGACCGCGGAGGGCGCGCGGCTGACGTTCAGCGGTCCGCGCTGGCACGGCCAGCCGCTCGAAGCCGCGTATCGCGACGTCTTCACCGGCGATGCCAAGCCGGTCGCGCCCGAGCTGGTGCTGAAATTCCAGCGCGATGCCGCGGGGCGCGTCGACGCGCTGCGCCTCGGCGAGACGCGGGCCTTCAACATGCTGTTCAAACGCGCCGAGTGAACCGGGCGAAACATCCCCCGGAGAGGAAAACCCACAAAACGCCAGACCCGAATTCCCGGCGAACTGGCTCGATCAAAAGGGAAGTTATCATGTCGAACCGTTGTGACCGCCTGCGCGGCGCGCTGCTTCGCGGCACCGCCGGCACCGCCATCCTGCTGACCTCGCTCGCCGCCGGCGCGGCGATCGCGCAGACCGCGCCGGCGCCCGCCGCCGGGGAATCGACCGCCGCCGAGGCGCAGACTGATATCGTCGTCACCGGTTCGCGCATCGACAAGGCGGGCTTCGACGCGCCGACCCCGACCACCGTGGTCGGCGAGGCCGATCTGCGCATCGGCGCGCGTCCGAGCATCGCGCAGGCGCTCAACGATCTGCCGCAGTTCCGCGCGACGCAGACCCCGACCAGCACCGTCGCCAACACCAATTCCTCCTCCTCAGCGATGGATTTGCGCGGGCTGGGCGTGACGCGCACGCTGACCTTGCTCAACAACCGCCGCTTCACCGGCTCGGCCGATTTGAACACGATCCCGCAGAACATGCTCAAGCGGGTCGAGGTCGTCACCGGCGGCGCCAGCGCGGCCTGGGGCTCGGGCGCAGTCGGCGGCGTGGTCAATCTGATCCTCGACGATAAATTGCAGGGCCTGACGGTCGGCGCGCAGAACGGCATTTCCTCGCGCGGCGACGGCCACCGCTACAGCTTCAACGGCTCGTTCGGCACCAGCTTCGCCGGCGGCCGCGGTCATTTCATGATCGGCGGCGAATATCAGCAGGATATGGGCATCTTCAACCGCTTCTCGCGGCCGAACGTCGGCAGCAGCGATCTATTCGCGCCGGTCGGCGGATCGAACGGTCATGCGCTGATCCTGTCGCGCAACGTCTTTTACGGGAACTTCGGCACCAACGGTCTGATTACCAGCGCCGGCGCATTCAAGGGGCAGACCTTCAACGCCGACGGCTCGATGCGTCCGTTCCAGTTCGGCCAGCTCGACGGAACCGGCAAGTGGATGGTCGGCGGCGAGGGCGTCTCGTCGAACAGCGAGCATACGCTGACCAACCCCTATCAGCGTTATAACAGCTATGCGCGGGTCAGCTACGACGTCGGGCAGGCGACCTTTTGGGCCGATGCGACGTTCAGCCGCATCTGGGCGAAATATCCCTTCTATGCCGAAACCGGGGAATATGCGCTGAAGGCGAGCAACCCCTATGTCCAGCAGGCGCTGGGCGCGGGGGCGACCGACATCACCGTCGGGCGCGTGTTCGAGGACTACGGTATGCGTACCTTCGGGTTCAGCCGCCGCAACATCGAAGGCGCGATCGGCGTCGACGGCACGATCGGCGACGGCAAGTGGAAGTACAGCGCTTATTATGCGCATGGCGAACTGCGCAACATGCAGAGCTATGACAATCAGATCACCGGCGCGAACCTGACCAAGGCGCTTGACGCCGTGTACGACGGCAACGGCAA
The DNA here is from genome assembly GCF_001897045.1 of Sphingomonas sp. 66-10. Taxonomy (NCBI): domain Bacteria; kingdom Pseudomonadati; phylum Pseudomonadota; class Alphaproteobacteria; order Sphingomonadales; family Sphingomonadaceae; genus Sphingomonas; species Sphingomonas sp. 66-10. Next base: position 43,331 of record NZ_MKRR01000152.1, on the reverse strand, counting down.
TATCGTCTGCCGCGATGCGCTGACCAACCCGACCACCGCGTGCCGCCCGCTCAACATCCTCGGCGCGGGTCGCGCCGACCCGGCGGCGGTGAACTATGTCTTCGGCAACCAGGCGCGCGTCGTCTATACCACCAAGCTCGACACCACCGGCTTCTCGCTGCGCGGCGACGCGTTCAACACCTGGGCCGGGCCGGTCTCGGTCGCGATCGGCGGCGAGGCGCGGTGGGAAAGCATCACCACCAATTCGCTCGATCCGACGTCGGCGTCGAAGGGCTTCAGCCGTTTTAACTTCTCGCCGCTCGACGGCGGGTTCAACGTCCAGGAAGGCTTTGGCGAGGTCGCGATCCCGCTGCTCGATCAGCCGTTCAGCAAGCTCGATATCAACGGCGCGGCGCGCTACAGCCACTATAGCAGCAGCGGCGGCATCTGGTCGTGGAAGGTCGGCGCCACTGATCGCATCTTCGACAATCTGCTGCTCCGTTTCTCGCGCTCGCGCGATATCCGCTCGGCGAGCCTGACCGAGATGTACACCACCGTCGCGACGACCTTCTCCACCGTGACGGAGAGGGGCCAGCCCTATCCGGTCACGCGCTATGCCGGCGGCAATCCGAAATTGCGGCCGGAGATCGGCAGCACGCTGACGCTGGGCGCGGTGCTCACCCCGACCGCGATCCCCGGGCTCAACCTGTCGGTCGACTATTACAAGATCGAGATCAAGGACGCGATCGTCTCGCTCACCGCGCAGGATATCGTCAACAGCTGCGGGCTGGGCAACGGCGCGGCGTGCGCGCAGATCACCCGCGACGGGATCGTACCGACGATCGTTCGCTCGACCTATATCAACCTCGCGCAGTTCAAGACCCACGGGCTCGATATGGAGGCGTCCTATACGCTGCCGATGAGCCGGATCAGCAGCTTGCCCGGCTCGCTGCGCTTCCGCGCGCTGGCGACTTATGTGCCCAAGGTCGAATTCAGCAACGGCGTCGCGGTATTCCAGCGCGCCGGCGATGTGGGCGACGACACCACCTTCGGCACGCCGAAGTGGCGCGGCAACGCTTCGATCAGCTATTCGAACAGCGACTTCTCGATCGATGCGCGGGTGCGTTACGTCGGCGGCGGGGTCTATGACCACACCCGCGATATCGCCAACAACAAGATCAACAGCCGCACCTATTTCGATCTCGGCGGGCAGGCGACGATCGGCGGGCTGACCTGGTTCGCCAGCGTCAACAATTTGTTCGATCGCAAGCCGCCGCTGACCACTTATGGCTCGATCTTCTACGATTCGATCGGTCGCTACATCAACGTCGGCGCGAAGGTTCACTTCTGAGGCGCCGGCGCAGCTGATGCGAAAATCGGGGGAGCGATCGCCGAAGCGGTCGCTCCCCTTTTTCGTATCGGGCGCACCGGATGACCGTTGCGTTGCCCGGAACAGCTTTGGACCCTAGGGATCGCGCACGAGACACATCCGTTCGCCCCGAGCTTGTGAGGGCACCCATGAAAGAAATATTTTCATGGGACCCGTCGCAGGGCTGCACCTCTTCTTCGGAAGAAAAGGGCAGGGCTTCGACAAGCTCAGCCCGAACGGGGCTAGGTGATCCCGTTTCGGACGCAATCGCGTCCCAAGGAGGCTGTCATGCGTATCATGCTGGTGGAGGACGACGCGGCGCTCGCGCGTGGCATCGCCTCGTCGCTCGCGTCGGAGGGGCTGTCGGTCGACATCTTCGGCACCGGCGAGGATGCGCTGATGATCGCGCCGAGCGAGCCTTATGCCGCGATCGTGCTCGATCTCGGGCTGCCGGGGATGGACGGGATCGATCTGCTCCGCCGGCTGCGCCATGCGGGGGTGGCGACCCCGATCCTGATCCTCACCGCACGCGATCGCGTCGACGATCGCATCCTCGGGCTCGACGGCGGCGCCGACGATTATATGGTCAAGCCGTTCGACCCGCGCGAGCTGCATTCGCGGGTCCGCGCGCTGATGCGCCGCGCGCACGGCACCCCGGCGCCGGTGCTGCGGCTCGGCACGCTCGAATTCGATCGGTCGAGCCGCACCGTGTTTCTCGACGGGGTGGTCGTGCCGCTCCGCCCGCGCGAGCTGGCGGTGCTCGAAACGCTGATGACGCGCCCCGGCCGGCTGGTCGGCAAGGAGCAGCTTTCGGCGGAGGTGTTCAGCTTCGACGACAATGTCGGGATCAACGCGCTGGAGGTCTATGTCGGCCGGCTGCGCCGCAAGCTCGGCGACAACGGGCCGGCGATCCGCACGGTGCGCGGGCTCGGCTATATGATCGAGGCCGCCTGACCGGTGGCGGTGCGGCGCTACAAATCGTTGCAGGCGCGGCTGATCGCGGCAGTGATGCTGCCGCTGGCGCTGCTCGTCGCGCTGCTCACCGGGATCACCGGCTGGGTCGTCGGGGCGACCGATGCCGACACGCTCGATCGCGTGCTGGTGGGATCGGTGCGCACCTTGAGCCTCGCCTTCGATCAGCCCCCCGATGTGCGCCAGCGGATCGCGCCGCTCGTCATCCATCTGCTCAAGCGACGCGCGCGGCCGGTGGTCAATTTCAGCGTCTATCGCGGCAGCGAGGTGCTGATGGGCGATCCGGGGCTCACGCCGCCCGCCGACTATCGCGTGCGCGACGACGGCCCGATCGATCGCCACCCGCCGGCGCAATTCAAGAAACAGGCGCGCGATACCCAGATGGTGCGCGGCTATATCGATCCGGGCGATGCCGACAGCGTGACCCAGGCGGCCTATCTGCGCGACGGGATGCTCCACGGCCGCCCGGTGCGGATCGCGACCGAAATCCGCCGGCTGGACGGCGGCCCCGATCTCGTCGCGATCCAGATCGCCGATTATGTCGACGACCAGACCGCCTATACGCGCGGCTATGCGGTGCAGATCGCGGGCGAGGGGCTCGCGGTGCTCGCGGTGGCGGCGCTGTTGATCTGGCTGGCGATCGGCTGGGGGCTGCGCCCGTTTGCCGCGCTGACCCGCCAGGTGCGCGACGCGCAGAACGATCCCTCGCTGCAATTCCGTCTTCGGCCACAGCCCGATATGCCGCGCGAGACGATGCCGTTCGTCGATTCGTTCAACGGGCTGATGACCCGGCTGGAAAAGGCCGATCGCTCGCTGCGTCAGTTCACCTCCAGCGCCTCGCACCAGATGCGCACCCCGCTGGCGGTGGCGCGGGTGCATCTCGACGTGCTGCGCCGCGCCGGGCCGCATGCGCCGGCGGCGCGCGACGCGATCGGCGATATCACCCACGCGGTCGAATCGCTCGAGCGGCTGCTGCTCCAGCTGATCGCGCTGGCGCGAACCGACGAGCAATCGATCCAGCCGCTCCAGCCGTTCGACCTTACCGCGCTCGCCGGGCGCGTCACCGCCGATCGCGCGGCACAGGGCGAGGATGACGAGATCGACATTTCCTTCGCCGCCAGGGGGCCGGTGGCGGCGCTCGGCGATCCGGCGCTGGCGGGCGAGCTGGCGGGCAATCTGATCGATAATGCGATCCGCTACAATCGCCCCGGCGGCGGGGTGCGCGTGACGGTGGCGCGCGAAGATGGCGCGGCGCGGCTGACGATCGAGGATGACGGCCCCGGCATCCCCGAAAGCGAGCGCGAAAAGGTGTGGGAGCGTTTCTACCGCATCGCGCGCGAGGATGCGCCGCTCGGCAGCGGGCTCGGGCTGCCGATCGTCCGCGCGCTTGCCGAGCGGATCGGCGCGAGGGTCGCGCTGGGCGATTGCGCAGACGGGAGCGGGCTGCGCGTGACGGTCGATTTCCGGGTGCCGGAGGATGCGTCGCCCGTGGCGGCGTGACAGGTTGCCGACAGCCTCTTGAGCTAGGGTCGCGTCGTTGAATGGGGATTACCCAAACCTGTTCGGGCTGAGCCAGTCGACGCCCTGTACTTTCTTCCCCCGAAAGAAGTGCAGCCCTTCGACAGGCTCAGGCGAGGGGGTCATTTTGCGTCTGAACAGGGAGAAAGACGGATGGCGGCACGGCATTTCGGGCGGATCGCAGCATTGGCGACGGCGGTGGCGCTGTCCTGCCTCATGGGCACCAATGCGACGGCGAAGGAGCGCAATGCGCTGACCATCACCCCGGTGCCGAGCGCGCCGATCTCCGGCGCGTTCACGCTCACCGCGGTCGGTGACCTGATCTATCTTCGCCCGATGCTCGCGACGATCGAACGCAAGTCGCCCGAGATGCTGCGCATCCTGCGCCGCGCCGATGTAACCTTCGGCAATTTCGAGGAGGTGGTGTTCGATCTCCCGACCTTCAAAGGCGCGCCGCAGGCGGAGTCCGGCGGCACCTGGATGCTCGGCGATCCCAAGGTGGTCGACGATCTCGTCGCGATGGGGTTCGACGTCGTCAGCACCGCCAACAATCACGCGACCGACTGGGGCGCCGAAGGGCTGCTTGAAACGATCAAGCGGCTCGATGCGGCCAAGCTGGTCCATGCCGGCACCGGGCGGACGATGGCCGAGGCGCGCAGCCCGCGTTACCTCGATGCGCCGCACGGCCGCGTCGGGCTGGTCGCCGCCACCTCGACCTTCACCCCGATGACCCCCGCGGCCGATCCGCTCGGGATGGTGCCGGGGCGGCCGGGCGCCAATGTCATCCGCACGCAGGAGATCGGGCTGGTGTCCGACGCCGATCTCGCCACGCTGGCGCGGATCGCGGGGACCAAGCCCGATGCGGCGGTCAAGCTCGGCGAGCGCGTCTATCGCGCCACCCCGTCGCCGCAGTCACCGATGACGCTCGACTATGATGCGAATGGGCGCGACGTTGAAGGCAATCTGCGTTCGATCCGTCAGGCCAAGCAGAACGGCAATTTCGTGATCTTCTCGCTCCACAATCACGAGCCGAGCGAGGCGGTTCAGCAGCCGCCGGCATTCACGGTCGACTTCGCGCATCGCGCGATCGACGCGGGCGCCGATGCCTTCATCACTCACGGCCCGCACCAATTGCGCGGGATCGAGATCTACAAGGGGCGGCCGATCTTCTATTCGCTCGGCAACTTCGCGATGATGAACAACTCGCTCGATCATCTGCCGGCCGATATGTACGAGCAGTTCGGCGTCGATCCGGCGAAGGTGACCGCGCCCGAATTCCTCCAGGCGCGCGGCTCGGCGATCTTCGGCGATCCCAATCTTTATGAAACGGTGATCGCGGAGAGCCGCTATGTCGACGGCAATGTCGCGGAAATCCGGCTCTATCCGGTCGATTTGGGGGTAACCGCCAAGGGCGCCGACCGCGGCGTGCCGCACCTCGCCGACCCGGCGACCGGCGCGCGCATCCTCGAGCGGCTCGCGCGGCTGTCGCAGCCGTTCGGGACGAAGATCGCGATCGACAAGGGCGTCGGCGTGATCCGGCTTGCGGGCGCGGCGAAATAGGTTGAGCCAATCGACATTTTATCGTCATGCCGGACTTGATCCGGCATCCAGAGCAATGGGCGAAGGAGTTCGCGACTCTGATTTCCGGGTCGAGCCCGGCATGACGGTGAATGGTGTCGTGAAGATAAAAGAGGGGATCTGATGAAGCGTTTTTCGATGTTGCTTTCCGTTGCGGCCGTGCTCGCGACGCCCGCCGCCGCCAAGCCGGCCGGCGATACCGAGGCGATGATGCGCGCGCTTTACGGCAGCCGCGCGTTCAACGTCGCGCGCCAGTCGCTTGCGGCGGACTACGATCGCATCGTCAGCGAGATCACCACGCTGACCGAAATCCCCGCGCCGCCATTCAAGGAAGCCAAGCGCGCCGCCGCCTATCTGGAGATGCTGCGCGCTGCCGGGCTCACCGATGTCGAGGCGGATGAAGAAGGCAATGTGATGGGGCTGCGCAAGGGGACCGGCGGCGGCCCGCTACTGGTCGTCGCGGCGCATCTCGACACCGTCTTCCCCGAGGGCACCGACACCAAGGTGCGCCGCGAGGGCAATTATCTCAACGCACCCGGCGTCGGCGACGATACCTCGAGCCTGCCGGTGCTGCTCGCCTTCATCCGCGCGCTCGACAAGGCGGGGATCCGCACCAGGAGCGACATCCTGTTCATGGGCGACGTCGGCGAGGAAGGGCCGGGCGATCTGCGCGGGATGCGGCATCTGTTCAACAAGGGGAAGTATAAGGGCCGCATCGCGCAGTTCATCTCGGTCGAGCCGGGGCGCGACCGCGTCACCAACGGCGGGGTCGGCTCGAAGCGCTATAAGATCACCTTCAAGGGCCCCGGCGGGCACAGCTTCGGCGCGTTCGGGCTGGTCAACCCGGCCTATGCGATGGCCGATGCGATGGTCGAATTCGGCAAGATGAAGGTGCCGGCGAACCCCAAGACGACCTATAATGTCGGCGTGGTCGAGGGCGGCACCTCGGTCAATTCGATCCCGTTCGAAACCGCGATGACGGTCGACATGCGCTCGGTCGATGCCGGCGAGCTGGCGAAGGAAGACGCCTATCTGAAATCGATCCTCGACCCCGCGGTCGCGCGCGAGAATGCGGCGCGCTCCACCGCCAAGGGCAAGATCGAGTATAAGCTCGAACTGATCGGTGATCGCCCGGTCGGCCACACCGCGCCCGATGTGGCGTTGGTCAAGACCGCGATGGCGGCGATCGCGATCGGCGGCGGCAAGCCCGAACTCGAGAGCAGCTCGACCGATTCCAACCTGCCGATGAGCCTCGGCATCCCGGCGGTGACGATCGGTTCGGGCTTCCACACCGAACGCTCGCACGCGCCCGACGAGCGGCTGCTGCTCGATCGCGACGAGACCGTGCGTTACATGACGATGAGCCTTGCGACCGTGATCGGCGCGGCGGGCATCGCGAAATAAGTCAGGGGGCGCGCGGGCGATACCGCCATAGCGCGATTGCGCCGTAGAGCAGGATCAGCGCGGCGAGATTGATCAGTTCGCCGCGCTGTTCCGCGAGCGACGCGCCCATCTGATTGACCCCGACCATCAGCCGGATCCCGGGGGTGGTGGGCAGCAGTTTGGCGGCGAGCGTCAGCCAGTGCGGCGTCGCTTCCTTCGGCCATGACAGGCCCGAAAGGAAGAAGATCGGGACCGAGGTGACGATCCACAACTGGATCGGCCGCTCGCGCGTGCGGAAGAAGCTGCCGAGCGCGAGTGCCCCCGCGACCGTCGCCGCAACGAACAAAGCGGCGGAGACGAGCAAGGCGAGCGGATCCGCCTGCGCGCGCGGATAATCCTGGAACCAGAAGACGAAGCCGGTGAACCACGCGACATTGGCGCAGCCGATGACGAAGAACGCCAGCGCGATCCCGAACAATGTGCGCGGGGCGAAGCTCAGCGCGCCTTGCTGCTCGCGCATCGTCGCCGCGAGGAGGGCGAGCCCCATCAGGAGCGTCTGCTGGATGATGAGGAAGGCGACCCCCGGGAAGATCGTCGCGCCATAGCCTTCGCGGGTGTTGAACAATGGGCGCTGGATCATCGCCAGCGCAGGCGGGGCGGGGGCGCCCTGCGCCATCGCCTGATCGACCGCCGCCTCGCGCCCGACCGCGCCGAGCGCCGCGCCGACCCCGGCGAGCGCGGTGCTGGTGCGCAGCAGATAGGCGCCGTTGCCGTAGAGCGCGACCACGCCCTGCCCGCCGGAGAGGATGCGGCGCTCGAACCCCTCCGGGATCACGACGATCGCGCCGACCTGCCGTGCCTTGAGCAAGCGCAACGCCGCGGCGGGCGAGGGCGCGCGCGCGGTCACCTCGGCCTGTTGCACCGCGCGCAGCCGGGTTTCGAGCGCGCGGCTGGTGCCGCTGTGATCCATATCGACCACCGCCACCGGCATCCGCTCCGCCACCTCGCCCGAATAGGCCGAGGGGTAGAAAAAGGCGTAGAGGATGCACGATCCGATCAGCAGCATCATCGCCGAACTGTCCGACAGGATCGCGCGAAAGGTGGCGAGAAAGGCACGCCCGATCATCGCCCCCCCCAGGTTTCGGGCCGCCGCGCCGCCGACAGATAGCGCGGCAACCCGATCGCGCCGCCGACCAGCAGGAAGGCGAGCATCGCCAGCAACTGCCACGCGGACTGCGCGACCGGCGCGGCCATGATCCACTGTTCGGCGAGCAATTTGGCGAAGGCCGAATAAGGCAGCAGCGCGCTCCACAGCCGCGCGAAGGCGGAGGCGGATTCGATCGGGAAGATCGCCCCGGCAAAGGCGAAGGACGCGCCGGCATAGAGGCCGGCGACCGACAGCGCCTTGCCCATCGTCAGCGTCAGCCCGACGACAAGCAGGGTCACCCCGATATAGGCGAGGTACATCGCGGCATAGCCGGCGATCAGCATCGCCACGCTCCCGGCGACCGGCCAGCCGCGCAGGCCGGCGACATAGCCGATCGCGAGCAGCCCCCAGCCGGTGAAGATCGCGAGATAGAGCGCGAGCTTCCCCGCCACCGCCGCCGCGGCGCGCGCGGGCGGCTCATCGCCGATCCACGCCCCGATCGTCCCGTCGCGCAATTCGCGGCCGAGCGCGCTCGCCGCCGCGACCATGAAGATCAGATGCAGCAACGCCGGGTGGATCAGCGCGACAAGCTGCAATTCGTAACTGCCCTGCGGGTTGAACAGCACGGCGCTCTGCGCCGCGATCGGCGGGCGGCGCACCTTGCCGGGCCCGGCGACCGCGGCGGTCTGCGTCGGCGCCAAGGCCGCGGCATAGCCCTGCACGACATTGCCCACCTCGCGCAGCGCCGCGCCCGAGGGGGTCGAATAACTCGCATTGTAGAAGGTGGTGATGCTGGCGGTCGTGCCGCGCAGCACCGCGCGCTCGGTATCGACCGGGATCAGCACCACCGCATAGGCCTTGCCGGATCGCACCAGCCGCTCCGCCGCGCCCATTTCCCCCGGGCGTGCGATGACACTGATCCCCGGCGCGGCATCGAGCCGCCGCGTCAGCTCGCGCGATATCGCCGTGCCGTCGTGGTTGACCACCACGATCGGCAGCTCGCGCATCACCCCCGCCGAAAGCTGGACCGCCACCAGCGCCATCAGCGCCAGCGGCACCCACGTCACCAGCGCGAGATCCCAGAAATGCGTCGCGAGGAATCGCGCTTCGCGGCGCAATGCGCTGGCGAAGGCGCCTGCCACGCGGGCTACGCCGGCCAGTCGAACAGCACGGTCATCCCGGGCCGCAGCCCCTCGACCGGCGCGACCGGGATGACGCGCACCTCGAAGCTCTTGATATCGAACCCGCTCGATTGCCGCGTCGCGCGCCAGGTGGCGAAATCGCCCGCCGGCGCCGTGTAGATCACGCGAAACCGCACGCGACGGTCGGCGAGCGCGGGGACCGTCCCCTCCAGCTCCTTGCCGCGCGCAAGCCCGTGGAGCTGATCCTCGCGCACGTTGAGCGTCACCCAGGGATGCGCGGTATCGGTGAGCATGAATACCGGAAAACCCTGCGGCACCAATTCGCCGGGCTGGGCGAGGCGCTTGCCGACCTCCCCGTCGGCCGGAGCGACCACGCGGGTCTCGTCAGCGGCGGCCTTGACCTCCGCGACCGCGCCGCGCGCCTGCTGCACCTGCCCGCTCGCCGCGGCCTTGTCCTGCCGCCGCGCGCCGGCGAGCGCGAGATCATATTGTGCGCGCGCCGCCTTGGCCTGTTCGACCGAGGCGACGGCATTGGTCCGCGCCTCGTCCGCCTTCTGCCCGGCGATTACCCCCTGCCGAAACAGCCGATCGGTGCGCGCGGCGGTGGTCTGCGCGAGATCGGCGGCGGCCTGGGCGCGGCGCCATTGCGCCTCGGCGGCGCGAATATCCTCGAGCCGCGCGCCTTCGTCGGCCTTGCTCTCCACCGCCTGCGCCGCCGCCAGCGCGCCGCCGGCCTGTTCGGACTTGGCGGCGACTTCGGGGCTGTCGAGCGTATAGAGCAATTGCCCGGCCTTGACCTGCTGGCCCTCCTCGACATGGAAAGCCGCGATCCGCGCGGTGACCTTGCTCGTGATGCGCATCTCGCGCGCATCGACCATGCCCTGAATCTGCCCCGGCGCGGGGCGATAGGCGAGCCATAGCCCCAGCGCGAGCAAGGCGACGACCACGATCGCCGCGATCGGCCGCGTCAGCTTGCGCCGGGCGGGGGACGGGGCTTCGTCGATCGCGGTATCGGTCATGGAATCACCTCATCCATCCGCGCGAGATAATCGGGCATGCGGTCCATCTGGCCGCTCATGCTGAGCAATTGCGCGAGCGCCTGGACATAATCGTTGGCCGCCTGCGCGCGCTGAATCCGTGCGCGGCCGAGCCCGAGCTGGGCGTCGACGACATCGAGCGAGGTCGCCTGCTGCTCGCGATAGGAGAGCGTCTGGAGCTTAAGATTCTCCGCCGCCGAGGCTTGCGCGCTGTCGAGCAGTTTGAAGCGTTTGCGCGCTGCCTCCACCTCGCCCCATGCCTTGGTCACGCCGATTTCGAGCTGGGTGCGCGCCTCGCGCAGCCCCGCTTCGGTCTGCGCCACCGTTTCGCGCGCGGCATCGACCTGCTGGCGGCGGCCGGCGCCCGACATCAATTTGTATTTGACGCCGACCCCCACCGACCAGTCGGGATCGGTGAGCAAGGAATTGCGCGTATCGAAATTATACTGGCCGAAGCCGTAGATCGTCGGGCGCAGCTTCGATTGCTGGATCGTCACCCCGGCGCGCGCCTGATCCTCCAGCGCCTTGAGCCGCGCGAGCTGGGGGTGGGCATCGAGCGCGGCGGCCTTGAACGTGTCGAGCGGTTCGAGCGGGCGCGAATTGACCCCGAGCGGGCTCAGCGGGTGGACCCCGTCGGGCGCGCGCAGCATCCCGGCGAGCGCGGCATTGGCGGTGGCGAGATCGGAAATCGCTTTCTCATATTCACGCGCCGCATCGTCGCGCGCGACCTCCGCCTGGAGATATTGCGCGCGGCTGATGAAGCGTTCCTGCTGCAGCTTGGCGGCATCGGCGACGTGGCGGTTGAGTCCGTCGAGCACGTCGCGGCGGATGCCGAGCGCGCGTTCGGCGAGCTGCTGGCCGTAATAGGCCTGGACGAGCTGGACGAGCGCATTGTCGACCGCAATGTCGCGATCGGCCTTGGCCTGCGCGACCTGCGCCCGCGCGCCGGCCTGCGTGCCGGAAATCTGCCCGCCGGCGTAGAGCGGGAGGGTCGCGGTGACGATCGGGCGACTGCTGGTGCGCTCCTGCCGGAAGCGGAGCGGATCGCGGATGCCGAACGATTCCGCCACCGGCGCGAGCGAGCCGAGCGGGAGGTAGAGCGTCTTCTGATATTCGAGCAATTGCGCCTCGAGATCGACATCGGGGCGGCCGAGCGTGCGGGTGGCGCCTTCCTGCGCCTGTTTGCCGCGCAGCGCGGCGGCGGAGGCTTCGATCGCGTCGGAACGCTGGAGCAGGCGTTGCTGCGCGGCGTTGAAATCGAGCGTCAGCGGGGCGTTGGTCTGGGCGACGGCGGGCGCGGCGAAGGTGGCGGCGCACAGCAACGACCATCGCAACAGGCGCATCAACCGCATCCCCCGCTATTGCGGGGCGAAGTGAGCCCGATCGCTTCGCGCGTGTAAAGGGCGATTTCGTCCTTCCACTCCCCTCCCTGGCGAAGGAAGGGGCTGGGGTGGGTGGGTGTGGGGGTTATCGGTCCGCTTCCTCGCCGGCCAACCCACCACCGCCCCCTCCCTTGTTCAAGGGAGGGGAGTAACAGGGGAAAAATCAGCGCGATCGCCCGCGCGCCGTCACCGGCCAGAGATCGACCAGCGTATTCCCGCTCACGACATGATAGGTATCGTAGAGGTTGACCGTCGGGTCGCAATGCGGCGCGTTGAGCGAGACGATCGTGTCGAGCGCCGGCAGATCCCCCGCGGGGTGGACCAACGCCCCCTGTTCGTCGCCCATGAAGAAATAGACCGTCCCTTCCGCCGCGCCGGCGTTGATCAGCGGCGGCTTGGCGTCGGTGGCGAGCGATTTGATCCCGGCATCGACCGTCACCAGCCCCGGCGAATTGGCGCTGATCACGCGGGTGTCGACCAGCAAGGCGGTCTCATAGGGGATGTCGCCGTCTTCCGGGGTCAGCGCGCAGACGCGATATTGATCGTCCATGAAGATGTACGAGCCGACCTGAAGCTCGGTGAACAGATCGAGCGTCGCGTCGATCCGGTGGGTGCCGGTGCCGCCGCCCGAGACGATCGGCGGCTTGCCCCCCGCCGCCTCGAGCGCGGCGATGACGCTGCGGAGATAGGCGGCGCGGTCGTGCATCGCCGCCGCGCGCTCGGCGAAGCTCTCGATATGCTGCTGCGACCCGCAATAATATTGCACCCCGCCGTAACGCAGCATCGGCTCGGCAGCGATCGTGCGATACAGCTCGACCGCCGCCTCGGGTGAGGCGACCCCGGTGCGGTGGATTCCGGGATCGACATCGATCAGTAAGGTCAGCGGGCGCGCCCCTCGCGCCGCCACCGCCGCAGCGATCGCGCGCGCGCCGTGCGGGTTGTCCGCGACGCACATCAGCCCTTCGGCGCGTTCGTTGAGCGCGACGAGCCGCTCGATCGCGGGAGTCGATATCACCGGAGAGGTGATCAGCAGCCCGGCGATCCCGGCATCGGCCAGCGCCTCGGCCTCGCCCAATTTGGCGCAGCATTGCCCGACCGCGCCGGCGGCGATCTGGCGCCGCGCGACGTCGGCGCTCTTGTGGGTCTTGGAATGGGGGCGCAATTTCAGCCCGTTGGCGGCGGCGAACTCGGCCATCCGCGCGATGTTGCGATCGAGCGCGTCGCGGTCGATCACCAGCACCGGGGTGTTGAGATCGCGCCGCGATCCCTGTCGGCCGACCAGATGGCGGTGGAGTTCCTCGTCGGTCATGACGTCACTTCCTCTCGATGCCGAACAGCCGCGCGAGATCGGCGTTGACGAACTTGCCCGCCGGATCGACCTCGGCGCGGACCTTCAGGAAATCGCCGGTCTTCGGATAAAGCGCGTGGACCTGATCGGGTCCGAGCGTGTGGCGCTTGGCCCAATGCGGCCGCCCGTTGGCGCCGCGCAGCACCGGCTCGATCTCGGCGAACAGCGCGCGCCACGGCATCCGTGCATATTGGTGGAAGGAGATCGACGATCCCACGCCGCGGTTGAACGGCGACATCCAGATATCGTCCCCCGCGACCAGCCGGAATTCGAACGGGAAGGCGACGGGGAGCTTCTTGCGCCGGATATAGCCGATCGCTTCGAGCAGCGTCGGGATCCCGTCGGCGCGGGGCAGTTCATATTCCATTTCCTCGAAACGGATCGTGCGCTCGCCGGGGAAGATCTGCCACGCCGGGCCGACGCGGCGCGAGGGCTTGCTGCTCAGCCGCATCATCAGCCGCTGGAGCGGCGGGATGAGGAAATTGGCTTTGCGGCCCAATTCGCACGCGACGCGGAACGGGCGTTCGTCGATATCGGTCGAGTGCGGCATCTCGTCCTCGCCCGCGATCGGGTGAAGGCTCTTGAAGATCACCGTATCGGCATAGGGAAAGACGAAGAATTCGAAATGGCGCGTCGCGGCGGCGAGCTCCTGCCAGCGCTCCGCCATCTCGCCCAGCGGCCGCGCCTCGACGCGTTCCTCGAGATAATAAGCGGGCAGCACGTTGATGCGGATGCGGGTCGCGACCCCGAACAGCCCGAGCGACAGCCGCTGCGCCTGAAACAGATCGGGGTGATGCTCCGCGTCGCAGACGACGAGCGAGCCGTCGGCGAGCATCAGTTCGAACGCAATGACCTGGGTCGAAAGGCTGCCGAGATCCTTGCCGGTGCCGTGTGTCCCGGTGGCGGTGGCGCCGGCGAGCGATTGCGGGTTCACGTCGCCCTGATTGATCAGCGACACGCCCTCTTTCCACAATGTTTCGGTGAGCCGCGCGAGGCTCCAACCGGCGGGCACCCAGGCGCTGGCGCGATCGGCGGCGATCTCGATCGGCGCATCATAATCGCTCATGTCGATCAGCGTGCCGTCGGTCTCGCACAAGGGCATGAACGAATGACCGGCGCCGCGCACGCGGACGCGCGGGGTGGCGAGGATCGCGGCGCGCAATTCGCTTTCGTTCCGCGGCCGCGCGATCGTGCGCGGCTGTGCGGAAACGCTGCCCGACCAATTATGCCATTCCATCCGCCCGTCTCTTTCGTTGCGGCGCCTAGCTGAAGCTCGCGAAATAATGCGCGAACAGCAGGCACACTTCTCTGTTGATGATATCGGCGTCGCGATCGGGTTCCTCGACCACCATTTCCATCGCCGCGTAGCTCAGCTCGACCGTCATCCGCGTCACCACTTCGAGCCGACGCGGATCGGTATTGGGGTAGATTTCGCGCATGTGGCGGAAGAAATGTCCCGCCACCATGTCGCGCGAGCGGAAGCGCAGGTCCTGCAGCACCGGCACCGCGCGCAACGCGCGGCCGATTGCCGAGCCGCCGGGAAATTCGCGCTGGATCGCCACCATCCGCTCGTGGATCGCCAGCGTCTTGGCCAGCCGTTCCTCGAAGGTGTCGCCGGTCAGTCCGCCGGCGTCGGCCCAGGCGATCACCTCGTCATCCTGCGCGCGCATCAGCCGGTCGCCCAATTCCTTGAGCACGGCGTATTTGTTGGGGAAATAGCGATAGAGCGCGGGCGGCGAGAGCCCCGCCGCCTCGCAGATCAGATTGGTGGTGAGCTGCTCGAACCCGACGCGCTCGAGCAATTGCCCGGCGGTTTCGAGGATCAGTTCGAACGTATCCTGCGAGCGTGCCTGGCGCGGGCGCAGCTTGGTGGCAAGCGGCGGCTTGCGAGTGCGCGGCTTGCGCGCGCGATCGGTGGCGGCGGATGTCGTCATGACGCCGCGGTGAGGATTACGCTGCGGCGAGTCAAATGGACCGCGAGGACGATCGCGATCGCCGCCGCCATCACCCCGCCGCCGAGCAACGCGCAGCCGCGCACGTCGCTGTCGGTCACCGCGAGCGAGGCGAGCAGCGGCCCGCTGCTGCAGCCGAGCAGCGCCGCGCCCGAGCCGAGCACCGCGGCGCGTCGGGTGGGGTCGGCCTCGATCACGAACGGGGTCATCAGCGGGGCGGCGAACATCCACAGCCCGCCGAACAACGCCGAGGCGGCGAGGAACATGCCGGTGCCGGGCAATTGCGCGAACACCAGCATCAGCCCGGCCATCACGACCTGCGATGCGAGCAGCGCGGGCAGCCAGCGCATCCGCCCGGCGAGCAAGGTGGCGAGCAACCCGCCGGTCACCTGCGCGGCGAGCGACAGCGACAGCGCGGTATCGGCGGTCCCGGCGGGATGTCCGGCCTGTCGCGACAGCGGCTCGACATAGATCCACACCGCA
>NZ_MKRR01000152.1:26660-28015 GCF_001897045.1 Sphingomonas sp. 66-10 | reverse complement strand
GTCCGCCGCGACCGGCAGCGGCGCGAAGCCGCGCGGCACCGCGAAGCCGGCAAAGACGGTCAGCACGCCCAGCGCGGCGAGCACCGCAAAGCCGCCGTCGGCGCCATAGGGCCGCACCACCCACGGCCCGAGCGTCGCGACGACGAGGAATTGCGCCAGCGTCTGCACCGTCAGATAGATCGCCGCCCAGCGCTCGGGGCGCGGGGCGCGGACGATCATCGCGGTCATCAGCCAGATCAGCGCCCCGCTCGGCACGCCGTTGACGCCGCGCACCGCGACCAGCACCCAGCCGTCGCAATAGATCGTCGCGGCATTGAGCAGCGCCATCAGCGCGCCGCACAAGATCGTCAGCAGCCGCAGCCGCTGCGCCCCCACCAATGCGCCGGTCAGCCCGGCGGCGAGCCCCATCGTCAGCAACTCGACCGTCCCGGCCTGCCCGATCTGCGCCGCGCTCAGCCGCCCGGCATGTTCGAGCGCGCCGAGCAGCAGCGGGCCGACCCCGGCGAACATGATCCCCGCGACCCCGGCGAACAAGGTCGCCGCCCGCTCGCGCACCGACGGCGCCGGCCCGAGCCACACGCCGGTTTCAGCCGCGGTCATTGTGCGCGTCTCGATTGGCGGCAGTGTCTCTCCTCCCTTGAACAAGGGAGGGGCTGGGGGTGGGTTGGTGTGGGGGGCAGTGGTTCGTTGCCTCGCAGGCCAACCCACCCTCGACCCCTCCCCTGTTCCCGGGAGGGGAGGAACGATGTGTCGAGGCGAGGAACGCGCGCATCCTCAGCCGCCTTCAATAATGCGCCTTGAGATACAGCCCGTAGGTGCGCGGCGGGCCGACGCTGAATACGTCGAAGCCCAGCGTCGGGATCGGGGTCATGTCGGAGATATTGGTCTCGTTGAAGATGTTCTTGCCCCACACGCCGATCTCCAGCCGGTCGTGCGCGACGCGCAGCCCAAGCCGGGCATCGACGAAGGCGCGCGCCTGATCGGCGAGCCGCGCGGCGTTGGAGGTGTCGAAGAACACCTTGCTGCGGAACGACATGCTGGTGTTGGCGACGATCGTGCCGAGCGGTGTCTCATGCTGCCAGTCGATCGCGCCCTGCACGCTGATCTTGGGGGCGGAGGGCAGGGTGTTGCCCGAATAATCGTTCCCGGCCGATTTGAAGTTGCGATAGGTGGCGTTGAGATAAGCGGTGTTGAGCGACACGGTCAGCCCGCGGGTCGGGGTTGCCTGCAGCTCCAGCTCGCCGCCATAGACCCGCGCGGCCGAGGCGTTGGTGAACAGCTGGATCGTCAGCGCGCCTTCCTCGACCGTGGTATAGACCTGCAAGTTCTTGTAGTCGTAGTAGAAGGCCGTGATG
>NZ_MKRR01000152.1:23524-26644 GCF_001897045.1 Sphingomonas sp. 66-10 | reverse complement strand
AAACCGCCGCTCTTCGCGCCGCGATTGTAGCTGGCATAGATATTGGCGTCGGCGGAGACGCGATATTGCAGCCCGACCTTGCCTGTGACGGATTCGAACGTCTTTTCACTGTCGTAGGTGAAGATCGGCGCGGGCAGCCCGGCGGCGTCGCTGACATAATGATAGGTCTTGCGATCGGCCGAATAGCGCAGCCCGCCGGTCACCGTCAGCCGGCTGGTGAGGTCGTAATCGAGCTGGCCGAATGCGGCATAGCTGTCGACCTTCTGCGTCAGCGGCCAGCTGAACACCCCGATGCCCTGCGGCACCTCGGACGCCGGATCGCCCGCCTGGAGCAGCGGCAGCACGTTGTATGACGAATTGTTGTTGAGATAATCGTGCGCGTAATAGCCGCCGATCACGTAGCGCAATGGGGTATGGCCGTTCGACTGCAGCCGCAATTCCTGGCTGAAGGTGTTCTGCCGCGCGATATAGCTGGCGGTGATCGTGGGGATCGGGCTGGCGTCGGTGTCTTCCTGATCGTTGCGCTTGGCGTGCTGATAGCCGGTGACCGAGACGATCGATGCCGGGCCGAGATCGATCGTCAGCGTGTTCGCCACGGTGAAGAGGTCGACCTTGTCCTTCCCCTCGAAGCCGTAATCGCCCTGATAGAGGTTCTTGCTGGTGTTGGCATAGCCCATCACCGTGGTGCACTGCCCCGAGGTGTAGAAGGCCGGGAGGCATAGCCCGTCGGGCCCGGTCGCCGCCGGGGTCTGGGGGAGCAGGGCGCGATTATACGCCCAGATCGACCCGCCGCGCGATCGCCCGGTGCTGATCACCAGATTGTCGGTGACGTTGCTGGTGGGGGTGAAATGGATCGTGCCGCGGACCGCCCAGCGATCGGTATTGTTGCCGTGATTGCCGGTGACGCGGTTGAGCGTATAGCCGTCGTCGCGCTGGTAGAGTCCGGCGACGCGGACCGAGAGCTTGTCGGCGATCAGCGGGACGCTGACTCCGCCCTGCACGTTGACCGAATTGAACCGGCCATATTCGGCCGAGATATCCGCCTCGGGCACGTCGCCCGGCAGCCGGCTCGCGACGTTGATCGCGCCCCCGGTGGTGTTGCGGCCGTAAAGCGTCCCCTGCGGCCCGCGCAGCACCTCGACCTGCTGCAGATCGAAGAAGGCGAGGCGTTGCGCCAGCGGTGAGGCGACGTAGACCCCGTCGGCGTAGATGCCGACCGCGCTGTTGGTCGCGGGGTTGAAATCATTGACCCCGATGCCGCGGATGAAGATGCGCGGGTTGGCGCCATTGTCGTCGGACTTGATCTGCAGCCCCGGCGCCTGATTGGACAGATCGACCAGATCGAGCGTGCGGCGGTTCTGGATCGCCTCGGCGGTGATCGCGGTGATCGCGATCGGCACGTCCTGCAATTTTTCGCTGCGCTTCTGCGCGGTGACGATCACGTCCTGCACCTGCGGCGCAGTGGCGGCGGCGGGTTCCGGCGCGGCCTGTTCGGCGGCGGCGGATTGCGCGATGGCGAGCGCCATCCCTGAAATGGCGATGCTCAATAGCTGCTTGTTCACGAGCGCCTCTCCCCGAAGCGATGTTTATGCGTGAACGATAGCAAAAAATATCGTTTTGGCAATCTCACATAATTCATTGAAATAGAACGAAATATACAGATTAACCGAGCATGAAATCGGATAATCGATAGTAAAACCTATCTTGTCTGCGCGGCCGTGCCTGGCGAGTCGGCGGACAAAAAGGAAACCGCCGGCGCGAGGGCGTCGCACCGGCGGTTGATTGTTTATCGCGCGAGCACCTCTCGCTGTTCGGGCTGAGCCTGTCGAAGCCTTGCACTTCCTTCCGAGGAAGAAGGGCAGCCCGTCGACAAGCTCAGGGCGAACGGCGAGAGGGCGCCCCCAATATCTCGGCTGCGCCTTATTTCGCCGGAGGGGTCAGGCCGTGCTCCTCCAGCATCGGGCCGACATCCGGGTCCTTGCCGTAGAAGGCCTTGAACATCGGCGCATAATCCTCGGTATGCCCCTTGCTGAGGATCATGTCGCGGAAGCGCTGGCCGTTCTCGCGGGTCAGCCCGCCGTGGTCGACGAACCAGTGATAGGCGTCATGCTCGAGCATCTGCGTCCACAGATAGGCGTAATAGCCGGCCGAATAGCCGTTGGCCCAGATGTGGAGGAAATAGCTCGAACGATAGCGCGGCGGGACGTCGGTCACGTCGAGCCCGGTCGCGGCGAGCGCCTTGGCCTCGAACTGGTCGACATCCTGCTTGGGGGCGTCGGCCGGCAGCGAATGCCAGTCCATGTCGAGCATCGCCGCGGCGATCACCTCGCCCAAGGCATAGCCCTGGTTGAACTTGGCCGCCTTCTTGATCTTGTCGACCAGCGCCGCGGGCATCGGCGCGCCGGTGCGGTAATCCTTGGCATAATGCGCCAGCACCTTGGGATCCCACGCCCAATGTTCGTTGAACTGCGACGGGAATTCCACGAAATCGCGCGCGACATTGGTGCCGGAGACGGTGGGATAGGTCTGGCTCGCGAACAGCCCGTGGAGTGCGTGGCCGAATTCGTGGAACATCGTCGTCACGTCGTCCGAGCTGATCAGCGCGGGCTGGCCGGCGGCGGGCTTGGTGAAATTGGCGACGTTATAGACCACCGGCTTGGTGCCGAGCAGCTTCGACTGGTTGACGAAGTTCGACATCCACGCGCCGCCATTCTTGTTGTCGCGCTTGAAATAATCGAAATACATCAGCCCGAGCTCGGACCCGTCCTTGTCGTAGACGGTATAGACCGTCACGTCGGGCTGATAGACCGGGATGTCGGTGCGCGGCTTGAAGCTGATGCCGTAAAGCTGGTTGGCGGCATAGAAGACGCCCTGTTCGAGTACCGTCTTCAATTCGAAATAGGGTTTCACCTCGCTCTGATCGAGGTCGTATTTCGCCTTGCGCACCTGCGCGGCATAATGATCCCAGTCCCACGGCTTGAGCTGGAACTTGCCCCCGGTCGAATCGATCTGCGCCTGCAGCTCGGCGGCGTCGCGCTTCTGCGCCGGCGCGGTGGCGGCGGCGAGCTGGCGCATGAACGAGGAGGCGGTTTCCGGGGTGCGCGCCATCTGGTCGTAGAG
>NZ_MKRR01000152.1:13332-23454 GCF_001897045.1 Sphingomonas sp. 66-10 | reverse complement strand
CTCGCGCGTCGCGCGGTCGGTCATGTCCTCCAGATCGGGCTGCTGGGTCGTATTCTGC
Organism: Sphingomonas sp. 66-10; assembly: GCF_001897045.1. Classification (NCBI taxonomy): domain Bacteria; kingdom Pseudomonadati; phylum Pseudomonadota; class Alphaproteobacteria; order Sphingomonadales; family Sphingomonadaceae; genus Sphingomonas; species Sphingomonas sp. 66-10. The sequence goes on along the minus strand of NZ_MKRR01000152.1, from coordinate 23,396 downwards.
AGCGGGATGACCCATTTGCCGTCGAGCTTGCGATCCTTGGCGGCGGCCGCCGCCGCGGCGATCTTGCCGTCGTCGAGCCCGGCGAGCTTGGCCTTGTCGTCGACCACCAAAGCGCCGGCCTTGGCCGCGGCGAGCAATTTCTGCTGGAAGCTCGTCTCGAGGCTGGCGAGCTGGGTGTTGAGCGCCTTGAGCCTGGTCTGGTCGGCGGCGGACAATTGCGCGCCGGCGTGGACGAAGCCGTCATAATAGATTTTGAGCACCTGTGCCTGCTCGGCGTCGAGCTTGAGCGCGGCGCGCTTTTCCCACAGCGTCTTCACGCGGGCGAACAATTTGGGGTTGAGGTTGATCGCGTCCTGATGCTGCGACAGTTTCGGCGCGACCGCTTCCTGCACCTTGTCGAGCGTGTCGTTGGTATTGGCCTGCACCACGCCGAAGAAGGCGAGGCTGACCCGTTCGAGCATCCGGCCGGACTTTTCGAGCGCGGTGATCGTATTGTCGAAGGTCGGCGGGGCCGGATTGTCGGCGATCCGGGCCACTTCAGCGAGATGCTGTTGCATCGCCGTCTCGAACGCCGGCTGATAATCGGCATCGGTGATCAGGTCGAAGCGCGGCGCCTGGAACGGCAGCGTGCTCGGCGCGGTGAACGGGTTGGCGCGCGGCGCGCCCGCCTGCCCGGCCGACGCCGGGGCGGCGAGGCAGGTCGCGCCGGCAAGCAACAAAGTTGCGATCGAAAAACGATAAGCCATTCAATCATTCCTCACTGGGGAGTCGCCCGCGCGGCGGGCATGGCGGCAGGGGTGGGACTTTGCGGCGCGCGACGCAAGAGGGCTGTCGTCCGGGCCTCGCAACGGTTACGGTGTCCGACCCATCGTCACCCCGGCCTTGTGCCGGGGTCCACCGGGAGGCGAAGGCTGAACAAGAGGTTCTTGCCATCGAGCCTGAGGCGCAGTGGACCCCGGCACAAGGCCGGGGCGGCGACGGAGCGCCTGCGGCAAACCCCTGATTTTGTGCAGTGCAAAAAAACAGGCTCGCCAGCCCCGCTGCTTTTGATTAGTCGCGGATACGACAGAGTCGTTGTCGTTTGCCGTCCGAGGGTGCGCGTGTCCGTCGAGTTCGAAACCGTGATCGTCATGCCGGCGGGGGCGGTGCGTTGATCGAGCGCTGGGGCATCGGCAAGGCGTTGTTCTCGCTGAAATGCCTGATCGGCGCGATGCTGGCTTACTGGATCGCGCTGCGCATCGGGCTGCAGCGGCCTTATTGGGCGGTGACCACCGCCTATATCGTCGCCCAGCCGCTGGCCGGGGCGGCGGTGTCCAAGGCGGTCTATCGGCTGGTCGGCACCGTGCTCGGCGCGGCGGCGGCGATTGCACTGGTGCCCAATCTGGTCAACGCGCCCGAATTGCTGTCGCTTGCTTTGGGGCTGTGGCTCGCCTTGTGCCTCTATATCTCGCTGCAGGATCGCACCCCGCGCAGCTATGTCTTCCTGCTCGCCGGCTATACCGCGAGCATCATCGGCTTCCCCAGCGTCGAGGCGCCGGGCGCGATCTTCACCACCTCGATCCTGCGCGTGCAGGAGATTTCGCTCGGGATCGTCTGCGGCAGTCTGGTCCAGGCGCTGATCCTGCCGCAGACCGTGACCAAGCAGCTGCTCGCGCGGATCGAGGTGATCCTCGCCGACGGCGAGCGCTGGTCGCGCGACGCGCTCGGCGAGGCGCGCGACGAGCGGCTCGACCGCGATCGCCGCCGGCTCGCGCTCGACATCAACGAATTGCACGTCCTGTCGACGCATCTGCCGTTCGACACCGCGCGCTTCCTGCCGCGGGTCCGCACGGTGCGCGCGTTTCAGGATCAATTGTCGCTGATCCTGCCGCTGGCGAGCGCGGTGGAGGATCGCATCGGCCAGTTGCGCGCGCTCGACGCCTTTCCCCCGGCGGCCGAGGCGCTGATCCTGCGCATCCGCGAATGGCTGGCGATGCCGCTGCTCGGGGTCGACGAGCGCGCCGAGCTCACCGACGCGCTGATCGCCGACGCGCATGCGCTGGAGCCCGCCGCCGCGGCGCCGCTGGCGTGGCGCGATGCCTTGCTGCTCAGCCTCGCCGCGCGGCTCGCCGATCTGGTCGCGGCGCATCGCGCGGTGCGCGATCTCTACGCGCAGATGCGCTCGCCCTCGCGCCGCGCGGTCAGCCCGGTGGTCGCGGCGGCGCTGGCGCAAAGCTCGCGCCGCACCTTCCACCGCGATCGCCCGGCGGCGTTGCGCGCCGCGCTCGGCACGCTGGCGACGATCCTGCTCGGCTCGGCTTTCTGGATCGGCACCGGCTGGGCCGATGGCGCGGGGGCGGTGCTGATCTCCGGGGTCGCCTGCGCCTTGTTCGGCGCGAGCGACGATCCGCGCCCGATGATCCTGTCCTTTTTGTGGGGGACGATCATCGGCGTCGTGCTCGCGGCGCTCTACGGTTACGTGATCCTGCCGCGCGTCACCGATTTCGTCACCTTGGTCGCGGTGCTGTCGCCGATGCTGCTGCTTCTCGGCTATTTCCTCACCGTCCCCACCGCCTCGCTGATCGCGCTCGGCACGGTGATGGGATTCATCAACATCGTCGGGCTCAATGCGCGTTATTCCGCCGATTTCGCCGCCTTCGTCAACGGATCGCTGGCGCAGATCGTCGGGACCGGTTTCGCGGTGGTGACGGTCGGGCTGTTTCAGGTGATCGGCGCGGAGCGTAGCGCCGCGCGGATCATCACCGCCGGCTGGCGCGATCTCGCGCGGCGCAGCAACCTCCCCAGCCGATCGGACGTCACCGGCTGGGTCAGCAAGATGCTCGACAGGATCGGGCTGCTCGCGCCGCGGCTCGCCGCGACCGGCGACGATCCCGGGCGGCCGATGCTCGATGCGTTGCAGGATCTGCGCGTCGGGGTGACGGTCGCCGAACTGCGCGACCTGCGCCTCGATGCCGGCAGCGAGGCGGGGGAGTTGATCACGCCGGTGCTCGGCGGGGTGGGGCGTTATTATGGCGCGCGCCGGCTCGATCGGCCGCCGCCCGACGATCCGGCGCTGCTGGAAGGGATAGACCGCGCGATGGAGGCCTTTTCGCATGATACCGACACCGTTGTGCGCCGCCGTGCCGTGCTCGCGCTGACCGGGTTGCGCCGCAACCTGTTCCCCGCCGCGCCGGCTTATGGGGTGGCGGCATGAGGGGCGAGGTCAGCATCGCCGGGGTCTATATGCCGGGGTTGCTCGTGCTGGCGATCGTCGCGCTGGTCGTCACCGGCGTGCTCACCCGCCTGTTCGGCGTCGTCGGCTTCTATCGCCTGATCGCCTATCGCCCGCTCGTCGATGTCGCGCTCTATGTGATCGTGCTCGGCGGGCTCGTTCTCCTTTTCGTTCCGGACGCGCCGCTGCCATGAACCGCTATCTCGCTCCCCTCGGCCGCATCGCGGCGACCTTGCTGCTGGTCGCGATCGCGGTGCTCATCGCGCTCTGGCTGTGGCGCCGCTACGAGGTCGATCCCTGGACGCGCGACGGCCGCGTGCGCGCCGATGTGGTGCGCGTGACCCCCGATGTCGGCGGGCTCGTCACCGAGGTGAAGGTGCGCGACAACCAGGAGGTCAAGGTCGGCGACGTGCTGTTCGTGGTCGATCGCCCGCGCTACGCGCTCGCGCTGGAACAGGCCCAGGCCGCGATCCAGTCCGCCCGCGCGACGCTCAATCAGGCGCGGCGCGAGGCGAAGCGCGATCTCGCGCTCGGCAATCTCGTCGCGGCCGAGGCGCATGAGCAGAATGTCGCGCGCGTCACCACCGCCGAAGCCGCGCTGGCGCAGGCCGAGGCGCAGGCGGACGGCGCGCGGCTCAATCTTGCGCGCACCAATATCAAGGCGTCGGTCGACGGCACGGTGACCAACCTCGATCTCCACCCCGGCGATTTCGTCGGCGCGGGGCAGCAGGCGATGGCGCTGGTCGATCGCGACAGCCTGCGCGTCGAGGCCTATTTCGAGGAAACCAAGCTTGGCGCGATCCGTATCGGCGACAAGGCGCATATCCACCTGATGGGCGACGGCCGCACGGTCGAGGGGCATGTCGAAAGCATCGCCGCCGGGATCAGCGACAGCGAACTGACCAACACCGGCAATCTGCTGCCCAATGTGAATCCGACCTTCAACTGGGTGCGGCTGGCGCAGCGCATCCCGGTGCGGATCAAGCTCGACAAGGTGCCCGCCGACCTGCGCCTCGTCTCGGGCCGCACCGCGACGGTGACGATCGTGCCGCATGCGGAGCCGAAGAAGTGAGAAGCCGCTTCTCTCCCGGTTTCCGCCACCCCGGTGAAGGCCGGGGTCCAGCAACGGGCCGGCCGCGACTGGACCCCGGCCTTTGCCGGGGCGGTAGCGCGGGGGTTGGTGTGCTGATGTTGGCCGCCGGGCTGGCGGGGTGCACCGCCGGGCCGGACTATCACCTCCCCGAGCGCGCGGCGATCAATGCCCCGGCGGCGCAGGGCAAGTTCGATGCAGCGAACGACACGTCGTTCAGCGGCGCCGATCTGCCCGCTCGCTGGTGGCGGCTCTATAACGATGCGACGCTCGACGGGCTGATCGGCGAGGCGCTCGCCGCCAATACTGATCTGCGTGCCGCCGACGCCAATCTGCGCGCCGCGACCGCGGTGGTGCTCCAGGCGGAGGCGCAGCGCACCGTGCAGACCTCGGTCGAGGGCGGGGTGGCGCTGGCGCGGCCCTATGCCACCGGGCTGCCGCTGCCGGGGCAGGTGACCTATGACGCGACGGTCAACGGCACGCTGCCGATCGATCTGGCCGGGCGCATCCGCCGTGCGATCGAGGCGTCACAGGCCGATGCCGCGGCGGTGGCGGCGGTGCGCGACGAGGTGCGCGTGACGGTCGCCGCGACGACGACCCGCGCCTATCTCGCCGCCTGCGCCGCCAATCTGCGCATCGCCGCGGCGCAGCGCGTAATCCATATCCAGCAGCAGACCTATGACGCGACCCGGCGGCTCGAAAAGGGCGGGCGCGGCACCGCCTTCGATACGACGCGCGCGCGCACCGCGGTCGAGCAGAGCGCGGCGCAGGTGCCGGCGCTGGTCGTCGCGCGGCAGGCGGCGCTCTACCAGCTCGCGACCCTGCTCGGGCGGCCCCCGGCGGATTATCCGCGCGCGGTGGAGGCGTGTGCCGCGCTCCCCGCGATCGCCGGGCCGCTGCCGGTGGGGGACGGCGCCGCCTTGCTCCGCCGCCGCCCCGATGTCCGCGCCGCCGAGCGCCGGCTCGCCGCGGCGACCGCGCGGATCGGGGTCGCCACCGCCAATCTCTATCCGCAGGTCAGCTTCGCCGGGTCGCTCGGCTTCATCGGCCCGCTCAAGGGGTTCGGCGAGGGGAGCGATTTCAACCTCAACCTCGGCCCGCTGATGAGCTGGAGCTTCCCCAATCGCCGCGTCGCCCGCGCGCAGATCGCGCAGGCCGGTGCGGCGGCGGATGCTGCGCTGGCGTCGTTCGACGGTAGCGTCCTGGGGGCGCTGCGCGAGACCGAGACCGCGCTCGCCGCTTATGCGCGCGGCCGCGAGCAGGTCGCCGCGCTGCGCCGCGCGCGCGACAGCGCGGCGACCGCGACGGGGCAGGCCGGCAAATTGTTCCGCTTCGGCCGCGGCGGCTTCCTCGATCTGCTCAGCGCGCAGGCGACGCTCGCCAATGCCGAAGTGTCGCTGGCCGCGGCGCAGGCGGGGGTGGCGGACAGCGAGGCGCAATTGTTCCTCGCGCTCGGCGGCGGGTGGGAGGCCGAGGCGCCGGCGCCGGCGGGTCAACCCTGACGATAAGGGCGTGCGATCGCCGCTTGATCCGACGCGGTCGGGTCGCCACATGGGCGGCATGTTGATCGAAACCGAACCCACCCCGAACCCGGCCACGCTGAAGTTCCTGCCCGGCCGCACCGTCATGGAGCAGGGGACGCGCGACTTCGCCTCGCCCGAGGAAGCCGAAGCCTCGCCGCTCGCCGCGGCGCTGTTCGGGCTCGGCGACGTCACCGGGGTGTTCTTCGGGCGCGATTTCGTGTCGGTCACCGCCGCGCCGGGGGTCGAGTGGCACGCGCTCAAGCCCGATGTGCTCGCGATCCTGCTCGATCATTTCACCGCGCAGATGCCGTTGTTCCGCGGCGGCTCGGCCGATTTTGCGGTGCCCCCCGCCGAGGAGGAGATCGCCGACGATCCCGCCGACGCCGAAATCGTCGCGCAGATCAAGGATCTGATCGACACCCGCGTCCGCCCCGCGGTGGCCAATGACGGCGGCGACATCATCTATCGCGGGTTCGACAAGGGGAAGGTGTATCTGAAGATGCAGGGCGCCTGCTCGGGCTGCCCCTCCTCGACCGCGACGCTCAAGAACGGGATCGAGCAGCTGCTGCGCTATTACGTCCCCGAGGTGACCGAGGTGCGCGCGGTCTGACGGCCGAAGCCGATCAGCCGCGAGACGATCAGTTCCTCGAACCCAGCATAGCCCAGCCCGAGATGCTGCGGGCGGGTGCGCAGCGCGTCGCTGAGCGACAGGCTGCCGGCGCGGAGCCCGGCGCGCGCCACCCCCGCCCAGCGCCGCGCGGTTTCCCAGCGGATCAGCCGGCGATCATGCGGGTCGCACGCGTGTCGCGCGAGGAAATCCGCCTGTAGCGTCACCAATATCTCGCCCAGTCGGTGCAATGTCGCGCGATCGGGCGGGGCGGCGCGTGCCATCAGGTGGCGCACCACCAGGGCCGCCGCTTCGGGCGCGGCATCCCCCAGCACATCGGCATAGCTTTCCGCCAGCACGCGCCCGGCGCTGGCCTCCATCGTCGTCGTATAGCGTTGCGAGGCACCGCCTTCGTGCTGGCGATAGACCAGCAGATCGGCGTCGATCCGCGCGACCCGCCCGCCGATGCGCACGATGCGGTGATAAAGGTCGAAATCCTCGGCATAGAGCAATTCGGGGCGGGTGAACGGCTCCAGCCGCCGCGCGACATCGGCGCGGATCATCACCGACGACCACACCAGCGGATTCTCGATCCTGAGCAGCCATTCCACCAGCCGCGGGGTGCTGTGCGCGGCGTGGCGCGTCGCGGGGCGGATCACCCCGTTCGACAGCATCCCGGTATCGCTGCCGACCAGCGCGACATCGGGGTTGGCGTCGAGCCACGCCACCTGCCGCGCGAACCGCTCGGGGCGGCACAGATCGTCCTGGTCGAGCGCGGCGATATAGCACCCGCGCGCCTCGGCGAAGGCGCGGTTGCGCGCGCGGACCGGGCCGCCATTCTCGTCCAAAGCGATGACGCGGACGCGCGGGTCGGGCCACGCGCGGAGCAACGCCAGCGTATCGTCGGTCGAGCGATCGTCGACCACGATCGCCTCGAAATCGCTGAGCGTCTGCGCGGCGAGGCTGTCGAGCGTCTCGCCGATCAGCGCGGCGCCGTTATACGCCGCCATGATCACGCTGACGGTGGGGGGGCTGGCGGTGGGGGGGCTGGCGCCGGGCGACGTCACGCCGCCTGCCGTCCCCGCGACGCGAGCAACTGATCGACGATCATCATGCCGACGTCATTCTGCCACAGCCACAGCCCGTTGGCCTGCCCGACGAAGCTCGCTTCGCCACCCAATTTGCCCCACGGCACGAACCCGGCGGCGAGCCCGATGCCGTAGAGCCCCGGCACCGCCGCGCCCGACGCGTCGAGCACGCGGCAGTGACGATCGACCAGCGCGCCGCCCTCGTCCGCCGCGAGCCTTAGCGGGGCGCCGTCGACGCGCTCGACCGGCACCGCGCGCGGGCGATAGCCGAGCGCGGCGATCACCAGATCGGCACCGGCAATGATCTCCCGCGCGCGCGCCTCGTCGTCGCCGATGCGGTGGAGCGCGACGCGCGGATCGGGCTCGCGCGCATCGACCCGCAACATCCGCAGCACCAGTTCGCGCGCCTCCAGCCGGAAACCCGCGAGGCGATAGACGAACCCCGAGACCGGGCAGATATCGTCCGGCCCGAAATCGTCGAACCCTTCCGCCTGCGCCGCCTCGACCGAATGATAGAAGGGGCGCAGCGGGCGGCGGTGGAGCAGGGTGATCGCGCCGACCCCCAGCGGCAGCGCCGGCTGCCCCTTGAGCAGCAGCGCGATCGTGGTCAGCGCGCTGGTCGATCCGCCGATCACCGCGATCCGCGGCGAACGGATCGCGCGCAGCAGATCGGCGACCTTCTCGAATCCGCCGACGGTCAGCACATCGTCCGACTGCATCAGCCGATCGGGGGCGAGCTCGGTCAGCGGCGCGCCCGCGACGCGCTGCGCGACGAGCCGGTCGAGCGGCTGGTGCCCGCCGGTCGCGACCACCACGTTGCGCGCGATCTGCTCATGCTCGGCGTCGGTCGCCAGATCGCGGATGCGCACGCGCCACAGGCCGTCGTCGTCGCGGCGGATCGCGACCACCTCATGCCCGGTCAGCACGCTGCCGCCGTGATCGGTGACGATGCGGTGCAGCCGGTCCCCGGTCACGCGGAGCAGCGGGCCGACCTCGACCAGCGGCACTCCCAGAGCATCCTGATAGCGCGCCACCGCGCGCGCGCTGGGATGTTCGGTGAGCGCGGAAATTTCGGGGCAGGGGTTGCCGTTGACCGCGGTGAGGAAGGTCTGCGCGGTCGAATCCGAGGTGATCGCATAGCGGCCGAGCTGGCCGCCGCCGATCGTCGCGTCGCGTTCGACCACCACCAGCCCCGGCGCGAGCGCGGGGAGCAGCCCGTGCTTGCTCGCGGCGGTCAGCAGCGCGGTGCCGGCGGGGCCGCCGCCGACGATCAGCGTCTCGGCGATGCGCGGCTGGCCGGCGTGGACCCGCGCGATCCGCGGGATGGCGCAGGCGGCGTCGAGCGCGGCGATCACCCGCTCGGCATCGGCCGCGGTCATCCGGTCGCTCAGCGGCAGCGAGACGATCCGCGCGCCCAATGCGTCCGCGACCGGGGTCGGCTCGATCGTCGCGACCTCGCGCACCCACGGCTGTTCGCCGAGATGCGGGCTGAAATATTTGCCGCAGCCGATCCCCGCGGCGTCGAGCGCGGCGATCACCTGCTCGCGATCGACCCCTTCGGGCAGCATCAGCGGGAAGAAGCCGAGCGCCTGCCGCCCGATCGGGGCGGGCTGGATCGCATAATGGCCGGCGATCGCGGTGCGATAGGCCGCGGCGACCTGTTCGCGCGCGGCGCAGACCGCGTCGAACCGGTCGAGCTGGGCATTGGCGATCGCCGCCAGCACCTCGGGCAGCTTGGCGTTGAGCCCCGGCAGCGTGGCGCTGCGCGCGCCGGCGAAACCGAAATTGGCCATCGCGCGGAGCCGCTCGATCGTATCGCGGTCGCCGCAATGGATCAGCGCGCCTTCGGCGACCGCGAACGGCTTGGTCGCGTGCATCGAGAAGACCACCGGGAAGGGCGCGCCGGCGCCGAAGCCCAGGCCATCCGCGTCGGTCGTGCCGAGCGAGGCGGCGGCGTCGATCACCACCTTCACCCCGTGGCGCCGCGCCAGCCAGGCATAACGATCGAGATCGATCGCGCGCCCGAAGGTCGCATAGGGCACCAGCGCGGCGATCTTCTCGCCGTGGCGCAGCAGCAATTGCTCCTCGGCGAGCGCGCTCGTGGTCCAGTCGTCGGGGTCGACATCGCACACCAAAGGGGTCAGCCCGGCCCACCACGCCGCCTCGGCGGTCGCGGCGAAGGTCAGCGCGGGCATCACGGCAAGGCGCCCGCCTCCTTCGCCGACGGCGTCCTTGAGCGCGATCATCAGCCCGAGCGTCGCATTGGCGACCGTCAGGCTCGCGCCGCGGCCGCCGAACAGCCGCGCGGTCGCGGCCTCCTCGAAGCGGCGCGCCTCGGGGCCGAAATTGCTGTAGATCCCGGATCGTTCGATCCGCTCCAGCGCGTCGCGATAGTCCGCAAGGCGCGGCGGATTGGGGGCGATCAGTGGCAGGCGCTGCATCGTCGGGCGGTTCCTTTCCGCCACGCTGATGCACGCAAGCCTCCTAAGGACCGGTTAGCGCCGGATTTTTTATGCAACAGCCAGCGGCGCAACTATCGTCACCC
>NZ_MKRR01000152.1:6778-13320 GCF_001897045.1 Sphingomonas sp. 66-10 | reverse complement strand
TGCGTCCCGGTGGACCCCGGCACAAGGCCGGAGTGACGGAGGATCTGGATCCTACCGCCGGTCGAACGCTTCGAATTCGTAAGCGATCGACGCCTCGACCAGCCGGTCCCACAAATCGGCGATCGCCGCGCCCGGCAGGCCAGCCGCTTCCGCGGCGGCACGGGCGTTGGCGATCACCTGCGCCTTGCGCGCCTCGTCGCGGACGGCGCCGCGCTCGGGCTTTATCCGCGCGGCGGCGTCCATATAGTCGAAACGGCGGCGGAGCAGCGCGACCAGCTCGCGGTCGAGCTGATCGACGCCGGTGCGGACCTCCGCCATCGTGGTGCATTGCGATCCGGGAAGGATTGTCATGCCGCGTGCTGTGGCGAGCCAAGGCCGCGCTGTCCAGTCGCCGCGACCGGATCTTGACCGCGACGCGCTGTCACAACACACTCATTGCGGGTTCACGGATAATCGAGGGGAATCATGATCTTCAGCGTCCTCCTGCTGCTACAGGCCGCGCCCGCGCCGGCCGCCCCTGCACCGGAAAAGCCGGCGGAGAAGGTCAGGTGCCGGACCTATCAGGAAACCGGCAGCCTCGTCGCGACCAAGCGCGTATGTCTGACGCCGTCGCAATGGAAGGCGCAGGAGCGCGAAACGCAGCGCGCGGTGGATACGTTTCAGCAGAGCGGCGCGGCCAACAGTCCCAGATAGCAGCGCCCCCTCGTCTTGACTCCGGCGCCCCTGCCCGCTAGGCGCGCGCCTTCGCAATCGGCCCCGTATCCCCGGTGAAGCGGTGGCCCTGCGTTTCCATAAGCGAAGCGTCAGAGCGATACCGGGACGAACCGTCGTTCGCAGATTGAAGGAAAGATCATGTCGAAGCGCTCGAGCGCCAAGTACAAACTCGACCGCCGGATGGGCGAAAACATCTGGGGTCGCCCGAAGAGCCCGGTCAACAAGCGTGAATACGGCCCCGGCCAGCACGGCCAGCGCCGCAAGGGCAAGATGTCGGATTTCGGCATCCAGCTGCGCGCCAAGCAGAAGCTCAAGGGCTATTATGGCGATGTGACCGAAAAGCAGTTCCGCCACTGCTATGACGAGGCCGCCCGGATGAAGGGCGATACCTCGCAGAACCTGATCGGCCTGCTCGAGCGCCGCCTCGACATGATCGTCTATCGCGCCAAGTTCGCGCCGACGATTTTCGCCGCGCGTCAGCTCGTCAGCCACGGTCACGTCTACGTCAACGGCGTGAAGTGCAACATCGCGTCGCGCCGCGTGTCGGTGAACGACGAGATCACGCTGGGCAAGAAGGCGCAGGAAATGGCGCTGGTGCTCGAAGCGCAGGGCCTCGCCGAGCGCGAGATCCCCGATTATGTCGCGCCGGACGGCACCGCCAAGGTCACCTTCATCCGCGTGCCGACGCTGGACGAAGTGCCCTATCCGGTGAAGATGGAACCGAATCTGGTCGTCGAATTCTATTCGCGCTGATCGATCGGCCATCCGGCCAGCGAAGGGGCGGCTCCGGCGACGGAGCCGCCCTTTTCGTATCTACATCCCGAGCGAGGCGCGCAAGAAGGTGTCCGCCTTGTCGAGCATCTCGGCGCGTGCGGCAGAATCGTCGAGCTGGTGATCCAGCCCCTTGAATTCGACCAGTTCCACCTTCTTGCCCGCATCGCGCAGCTTATCGCGCATCAGCCGCGATTCGTTGACGCGCACGTTCGAATCCTCGTCGCCGTGGAACAGCAGCACCGGTGCCTTGATCGCCGCCGCATTGCGCGCGGGCGATCCTTCGCGAACGTGCGGGCCGTTGCCGATGTAGCGATCGACGATCGAAAAGCTCATGTAGGCGCGCGCTTCGGTGCGCAACGTTTCCAGATCGGTGACCGGCGCGATCGCGACGATCGCCTTGAACAGATCGGCATCGAGCGCCGCCGATTGCAGCGCGGCATAGCCGCCATAGGACCAGCCGACGATCGCCAGCTTACCGGGATTGGCGATGCCTTGCTGGGTCAGCCAGCGGCCGGCGTCGTTGACGTCGCCGATCGCGGTGCGCCACGATTGGAAGCCGTTCTTCTGGAACCACGCCTCGCCATAGCCGCTCGACCCGCGGAAATTGGGCTGGAGCACCGCGAAGCCGCGCGCGGCGAAGAATTGCGCCAGCCAGTCGAAGCCCCATTCGTCGCGCGCACCCGGGCCGCCATGCGGCATCACGATCGTCGGCAGGTTCTTCCCGTCGCTCCCCACCGGCAGCGTGAGATAGCCGGGGATCATCGTCCCGTCCGCCGCGCGGTAGCTGATCGGCTTCATCGTCGCGAGCTTGATATTGGCGAGCTCGGGGCGCGCGGCGAGCACCTCCTCCATCTTCCGCGTATCCTTGTGGAACAGATAATAGCGGCCGGGATCGTCGTCGCTGCTGGCGCTGAGCAGCAGATCCTTTTCGTCGGCGCTGGCATCGACGAAGCGGATCTGCGGCAGGTTAGGGATCGCCTTGCCCAGCGCGGCGGAGAGTTTCGCCAGCTCGGGATCGAAGAATTGCGCGCGGCGCTTGTCGGTCACCCAGGATGCGCCGACGACGCGCTGCTGGCGTCCGATGCGGATCAGATCGTCGACGTCGACCTCGGGGTGCGCGACGATCAATTGCTTGGTGAGATTGCCGTCGAGCGAAATGCGGAACACCGCGCGCCGCCCGTCGGCATCGTCGAAACCATAGACCGCGTCGAGCGTGGGATCGACCGCGATCGGGTTGAACCCCCGGCCGGCATCCATCCCGACGCGATATTGGCCGAGCGTCTGCCAGCTCCGCTCGCCGCGCTTGCGATAGCTGTAGGAGATCGTGTCGCTGCTATAGCCGCCGGCGGTTTCCCCCTGATTGCCCATGATGCGTATCGTGCCGATGCCGTCGCTGATATAATCGGCGGCGTGGGTCCGCGGCTGTTCGACCGGCCGGCGCGACAGCGACACGGTGTTGACCAGATCGATGCCGACCCCGCTCTTGTCGTTGGCGAGGCGCGTGCCGATCGTGTTCTCGGGCACATAAGTGTGCGTCATCAGCACCGAGCCGCCGCTGCCGTCACCCGTCCAGTCGACCACTGCGCCGCCGGATTGCATGATGTTCAATGCACGAAAGCTGTTCGGTTCCTGCGACAGCCGCTTGAGCCCGCTGCCGTCGTCGTTGATCGCGAACATCCGCGTGAAGCCGATCAGCGTGCCCGCGTCGTTGACCTGCATCGACACATGGCAGATCAGCCGCGACGGCGTGGTCCAGCGGCAATAATCGAGCTGCTCGGTGCCCGCGGCGTTGCGCAATATCGCCTTCAGCGGATTGTTGCTGAAATCGCTGACGGTCAGCATCTGGCCGCGCGCGCCGTCGGCCAGGAGGACCGCCACCTTCTTGCCGTCCGGCGACAGGCTGATGCCCTGGATCGATTCGCGCGCGCCGAACGCCTTGGCCTCGCGCGACGGCTCGGCGTGCGCCGCGGTCGCCGCGAGAGCGACGCCGGCGAGAAATACTGCTTTGTGCATCTTTGCCCCCTCTTCCCCTCGCGTCATGCTATCGCGCCTCGTGACCGGCGCAAGCGACCGAATGATCGGCGGATGAGAAATTCGTGAAAGATATCACCAATATCGTTGTACTTACCGGCGCCGGCATTTCCGCCGAGAGCGGCCTTGCCACTTTCCGCGGTCCCGGCGGGCTGTGGGAGGGGCATCGCGTCGAGGATGTCTGCACCCCCGAGGCGCTGGCGCGCGACGCGGCGCTGGTGCATCGCTTCTACGATGCGCGGGGCGCGGCGCTGGGCGGCGTCGTCCCCAATGCCGCGCATGACGCGCTGGCGCGGCTCGATCGCGACTGGCCGGGCGAATTGCTGATCGTCACCCAGAATGTCGACGACCTCCACGAGCGCGCCGGGGCGCGGCGGATGCTCCATATGCACGGCGAGCTCAACTCGGCGCTCTGCGCGGCGTGCGACGCGCGCCGGCCGTGGACCGGCAGCCTCCCGCGGGGCACGTCATGCGACGGTTGCGGCGCACCCGCGCTCCGCCCCGACATCGTGTTCTTCGGCGAGATGCCCTATCAAATGGACACGATCGACCGCGCGCTGGCGACATGCGACCTGTTCGTCTCGATCGGCACCTCGGGCGCGGTCTATCCGGCCGCGGGCTTCGTCCAGACCGCGCGCTATCACGGCGCGGCGACGCTCGAACTCAACCTCGAGCCCTCCGGCGGGAGCGGCTGGTTCGGCGAAACGCGGCTCGGCCCGGCATCCGAACTGGTGCCCGGCTGGGTCGACCAGATGCTCGGCGCCTAGTCGACCCAGTCGAGCCCGATATCGCGATAGACCCCGCGATCCTCGTCCCAGCCCGGCTTGACCTTGACGTGCAGGTAGAGATGCACCGGCCGGTCGAGCAGCGCCGCCAGCTCGGCGCGCGCGCGGGCGCCGATCTCGCGGATGCGGCTGCCGCCCTTGCCGAGGATGATCGCGCGCTGGGTCGGGCGCTCGACGAGGATCTGCTGGTGGATCTCGGCCGAGCCGTCCTCGCGATCGACGAACTTCTCGGTCTCGATCGTGCTCGAATAGGGCAGTTCGGCGTGGAGTTGGAGGTAGAGCTGTTCGCGCGTCACCTCCGCGGCGAGCGCGCGCTCGGTCGCGTCGGACACCTGGTCCTCGGGATAATGCCACGGCCCTTCGGGCATCGCACGCGCCAGCGCCGCCTTGAGTTCGGGCACCCCGTCTCCCGTCGTCGCGCTGACGAAGAAGGTTTCGGCGAAGGGCGCGATCGCGTTGAGCCGCTCGGCATGCGCGAGCAGCCGCGGCTTGTCCGCGACATCGACCTTGTTGAGGATCAGGTAGCGCGGCTCGCGGCGCTCGGCGAGGCGCTCGGCGATCTCCACCACCTTGGGGGCGAGCCCGCCCTTGGCGTCGACGACGAAGGCGAGCAGATCCGCCCCTTCCGCGCCGCCCCACGCCGCGGCGACCATCGCGCGATCGAGCCGGCGCTTGGGATCGAAGATGCCGGGGGTGTCGACGAGCAGCAATTGCGTCTCGCCGCTGATCGCGACCCCCATCAGCCGGGTGCGCGTCGTCTGCGCCTTGGGGCTGACGATCGCCACCTTCTGCCCGACGAGCGCGTTGACGAGGGTGGACTTGCCGGCGTTGGGCGCGCCGACCACCGCGATCAGGCCGCAGGATTGGGTCATGCGTGATCCTCTGCGCGGGTACCCACATCCGTTCGCCCTAAGCTTGTCGAAGGGCGGCCTGCCACCTGCCGGTTGCGCGCCAGTCGTGACATCTCCTGCCAGTCGCCGCAAACCAGCGCTTCCTTTTTGGCGCGCGTCCACCCCTTGATGCGGCGTTCGGCCTCCAATGCCTCCAGCCTAGTCGGAAATTCCTGACTCCAGACGAGTGCCACCGGTCGGCGATGCCGGGTATGGCCCTCGATTTGTCCTGCTTGATGTTGGTTCATTCGCATTTCGAGATTGTCTGTGTGACCGCAATAGAAGGAGTTGTCTGCGCAGCGGAGAAGATAAGCCCAGAAGGTCATGGGCGCGCCGACCATGATCCGTTCGCCCTGAGCCTGTCGAAGGGCGTCCCGCCGCCCGAGAGTCGGGGACGCCCTTCGACAAGCTCAGGGCGAACGGGGTGCGGGAGGTTCGGGCGTTCTCCCCCGCGCACGATCACCGCACCTTCTCCAGCAACGCTTTGGCCGCCGCGGTCTCCGCCTCCTGCTTGCTCCCGCCCTCGGCGGTCGCCTCGGCCAGCTTGGGGATCGCCGCCTTCACCGTGAAGCGCGGCGCGTGGCCCGGCCCGGCGCGGTCGATCACTTCATAGACCGGGGGCTTGCGCTGATGCGCCGCGGCCCATTCCTGCAGCGCCGATTTGGGATGCTGCGGCGCCGCCGATCCGGTGGCGATGCGATCCCCCCACAAACGGCGGATCGCATCGCGCGCCGCCGCCAGCCCGGCATCGCGATAGAGCGCGCCGAGCAATGCCTCCATCACATCGCCGAGCACATTGTCGCTGTCGCTCGCCCCGTCGTCGCGCGCCTGCTTGCCGAGCCGCAGATGCGCCGGCACCCCCAGTCCGCGCGCCACCTCGGCGCAGACCGCGCCGGTGACGAGCGCGTTGAACCGCTTCGACAGCGCGCCTTCCGGGTCGGCCGGGAAACGCTCGTAAAGCCATTCGGCGATCACCAGCCCGAGCACGCGATCGCCGAGAAACTCCAGCCGCTCGTAATTGGCGTCGGAGCGGCTGCCGTGGGTCAGCGCGCGCTCGTAATCGGCCAGCGCGCCGGGCGGGCGGCCGAGCGCCTCGCCCAGCCAGCCGGCGAGATCGGCGGGCTCGCTCAGAAGCCGCCCCCGATCCGGTTCCAGCGCGCGGCGGTGATCCAGGTCCACGGCAGGACCCAGTTCGCCGAGCCGTCGGTCGACCAGAACAGGATCACCGCCTTGCCCTCGATATTCTCCATCGGGACATAGCCGAACCCGCCCGATGCCTGGCTGAAACGGCTGTCTTCCGAATTGTCGCGATTGTCGCCCATCATGAAGACATGACCGGCGGGGACGG
>NZ_MKRR01000152.1:0-6687 GCF_001897045.1 Sphingomonas sp. 66-10 | reverse complement strand
GCGGCACACCTGCTTGCCGCCTTGCACGTCCTGGAATTGCGGCATGCATTTGTCGGGGCCGTAATTGGGGGTGAGCGGGACGATGAAATCGTCGATCCGCTGCTTGGGCACCGGCTGGCCGTTGAGGATCAGCACGCCGCCTTTCATCTGCACCGTATCGCCGGGCAACCCGATCACGCGCTTGATCACGTCATGATCGTTGGCCGGGGGGCCGCGGAACACCACGGTATCGCCGCGCGTCGGCGTGCCGCCGAACAGCCGCCCCGGAATCGGCGGGAAGCCGAACGGGAGCGACCAGCGCGAATAGCCGTAATTCCATTTCGAAACGAACAGATAGTCGCCGATCAGCAGCCGCGGCAACATCGATTCGGACGGAATCGAGAAAGGCGCGAAGACGAAGCTGCGGAACAGCCAGACGATGATCGCCAGCTTGACGAGAAAGCGCAGCGTATCGCGCATTTCCGATTTTTTGGGCGCCGCGGCGGCGGCGGTCGCCTTGCCGATCGGCTGCGGGATATCGTCGGGCGGGGTGTCCTGTTCGGCCATGCGGCCCGGCGTTGCCCAAGCACGCGCGCGCGTCAAGCCGCTGGCGTGTGGAACCGCGTATCGGTAACTGCTGTTCCGAGTTGAGTACAGGAAGGCGGATCATGGCGGACTGGTCGACGATCGCGGCATTGCCGCAGCAGAAGCTCACCCAATTGTTCGACGCGGATGCCGGGCGGCTCGAACGCCTGTCGCTCGATGTCGCGGGGATCCATTTCGATTTTTCCAAGACGCATCTTACCGCCGAGATGATCGCGGCATTCGATGCACTGGCGCGGGCGAGCGATCTTGCCGGCAAGCGCGAGGCGATGTTCGGCGGCGCGCATGTCAACGTCACCGAGGATCGCCCGGTCGAGCACACCGCCGAGCGCGGCGAGGGCAATCCCGAAAGCGTGCGCCGCGCGCGCGGCTATCATGCGCGGATGCGCGCGCTGGTCGACGCGATCGAGGCCGATGCGTTCGGGCCGGTGCGGCATATCCTCCACATCGGGATCGGCGGATCGGCGCTGGGGCCGCATCTGCTGGTCGATGCGCTCGGGCGCGATTCGGATCGCTACGACGTCGCGGTCGTCTCCAATGTCGACGGCATGGCGCTGGAGGATGTGTTCAACCTGTTCGATCCGGCCGCGACGCTGCTGGTGGTCGCGTCCAAGACCTTCACCACCACCGAAACGATGATGAACGCCGAGAGCGCGATCGCGTGGATGACCGAGCACGGGGTCGAGGACCCCTATGGCCGCGTCGTCGCGCTGACCGCCAGCCCCGACAAGGCGATCGAATGGGGTGTCGACGAAACCCGCGTGCTGCCGTTCAGCGAGGGCGTCGGCGGGCGCTATTCCTTATGGTCGTCGATCGGCTTTCCCGCCGCGATCAAATTGGGGTGGGACCAGTTCGAGGAATTGCTCGAGGGCGCGGCGGAGATGGATCGTCATTTCCGCCTTGCCGCGCTGCACGAGAATGCCCCGGTGCTCGCCGCCTTCGCCGATCTTTATTACACCCAGGTCCGCCGCGCCGAGACGCGCGCGCCCTTCGCCTATGACGAAAGGCTGCGGCTGCTGCCCAGCTACCTTCAGCAGCTCGAGATGGAATCGAACGGCAAGGGCGTGACGATCGACGGCAAGCCGGTGACCTATCCCACCGCCGCGATCACCTGGGGCGGGGTCGGCACCGATGCGCAGCATGCGGTGTTCCAGCTGCTGCATCAGGGGACGCATCTCGTCCCGGTCGAATTCCTCGCGGTGATCGAACAAGGCGATACGCTGCCCGAGGAGCATCACCGCCAGTTGCTGCTCAACGCCTTTGCGCAGGGCGCGGCGCTGATGAAGGGGCGCGAAAACCGCGACGATCCGGCGCGCGCCTATCCCGGCGACCGCCCCTCGTCGACCTTGCTGCTCGACCAGCTCGACGCGCGGACATTGGGCGCGCTGATCGCTTTCTACGAGCATCGCGTGTTCGTGAACGGCGTGCTCTTGGGGATCAATTCCTTCGACCAGTTCGGGGTCGAGCTGGGCAAGGAAATGGCCAAGGCGGCGGCGAAGGGCGGGGGGAGCTTCGATCCCTCGACCGACGACCTGATCCGGCGCGCCGGGCTGGCGTAAGCAATCACCGTCATTCCCGCGAAGGCGGGAATCCATTCTCGCAGGTCAGGGAAAGAGCCGCCCCGCCAGCCAGAATGGATTCCCGCCTTCGCGGGAATGACGGCGGTGGGCGCGGTTTCTGAACACTCCTTTACAGTGATCGGGATTTTGATCCTTTCGTCGAGCACCTCGGGCTCATATCTGCGCTCGACAGCGCTCGCGGAGACAGTTGAATGGCCGAATACGATTATGACCTGTTCACCATCGGCGCCGGCTCGGGCGGGACGCGTGCGAGCCGGGTGGCGGCGGCGCATGGCGCGCGGGTGGCGGTCGCGGAGGAATATCGCGTCGGCGGCACCTGCGTCATCCGCGGCTGCGTGCCCAAGAAACTGCTCGTCTATGGCGCGCATTTCGCCGAGGATCTGAAGGACGCCAAGCGCTTCGGCTGGCAGGTGCCCGACGAATGCGCGTTCGACTGGAAGACGCTCCAGGCCAATGTGCTGGCCGAGGTCGACCGGATCAACCTCGCTTATACGCATACGCTCGAAACCAACGGCGCGGAGATCATCCACCAGCGCGTCACGGTCACCGGCCCCAACGAGCTGACGCTCGCCGACGGGACCAAGAAGACCGCCAAGACGATCCTTGTCGCGACCGGCGCGCATCCGCACATCCCGCAATTCCCCGGGCACGAACATGGCATCACCTCCAACGAGGCGTTCCATCTCGAGGCGATCCCGAAGCGCGTGCTGATCGCCGGCGCGGGCTATATCGCCAACGAATTCGCCGGCATCTTCCACCAGCTCGGCGCGCACGTCATCGTGATGAACCGCACCAAGGAAATCCTGCGCGGCTACGATCTGCAGATCCGCGACCGGCTGCTCCAGATCAGCATGATGAAGGGGCTCGAATTCCGCTTCGACGCGACCTTCGAGAAGATCGACAGGAACGACGACGGCTCGCTCACCGTCCATATGTCGGGGCACGAGCCCGCGACCGTCGATTGCGTGATGTACGCCACCGGCCGCCTGCCCAATACCAAGGGGCTGGGGCTGGAGAATGCCGGGGTCGAGCTCGACGAGAAGGGCGCGGTGAAGGTCGACGCGCACAATCGCACCACCTGTCCGTCGATCTATGCGGTGGGCGACGTCACCAACCGCATCCAGCTCACCCCGGTCGCGATCCGCGAAGGGCAGGCGTTCGCCGAGAATATGTTCGGCGGCGGCAATGTGACGGTCGATTACGACAATGTCCCCAACGCCTGTTTCAGCCACCCGCCGATCGCGGGGGTCGGGATGACCGAGTCGGAGGCGCGGCAGAAGCTCGGGTCGGTGAAGGTCTATTCGTCCGATTTCCGCCCGATGAAGAACGTCCTCGCCGGGCGCGACGAGCGGGCGCTGTACAAGATGGTGTGCGACGGCGAGACCGATCGCGTCGTCGGCATCCATATGATCGGGCCAGACGTGGCGGAGATCATCCAGTCCGCTGCGGTCGCGGTGAAGGCCGGGCTGACCAAGGCGCAATTCGACGCCACCGTCGCGCTCCACCCGACGATGGCCGAGGAGCTGGTGCTGCTGAAATAAGGCAGTCCGTCTACACGCTCACTCCGTCCCCCCGGCCTCGAGCCGGAGTCCATCGTGCCTCAGGCTTCGCGGCAAGAACCTCATGTCTCGCGCGTGCCTCCCGATGGACCCCGGCTTGAGGGCGGGGGGACGGGGGGTGAATATCGATCAGTGTGCGCATGAAGGATAGCGGGGGTTGCCTCCCCGCCCGCAAGGGCTATGTCCCAACCCAATTCCCGCTGGAAACATGAAGCGAGCGACCATGGCTGACGAATTCGACTTTGACGTGCTGGTGATCGGTGCCGGCCCCGGCGGCTATGTCGCGGCGATCCGCGCGGCGCAGCTCGGGCTCAAGACCGCCTGCGCCGAGAGCCGCGAGACCTTGGGCGGCACCTGCCTCAACGTCGGCTGCATCCCGTCGAAGGCGATGCTCCACGCGTCGGAATATTATGACGCCGCGGCCAACGGCGCCTTCGCCAAGCTCGGGATCAAGGTGACCCCGGAGCTCGATCTCGATACGATGCACGGCCAGCGCCGCGATGCGGTCAAGCAGCTCACCGGCGGGATCGAATTCCTGTTCAAGAAGAACAAGGTGACCTGGCTCAAGGGCAAGGCCAGCTTCGAAGACGCGCATAAGGTGAGGGTCGGCGACCAGACAGTCACCGCGAAGAATGTCGTCATCGCCACCGGTTCGTCGGTCACCCCGCTGCCCGGCGTGACGATCGATCAGAAGGTGGTGGTCGATTCGACCGGCGCGCTCGAACTGCCCAAGGTGCCCCAGCATATGGTGGTGATCGGCGGCGGGGTGATCGGGCTCGAGCTCGGCAGCGTGTGGCGCCGGCTCGGCGCCAAGGTCACCTGCGTCGAATTCCTCGACCAGATCCTCCCCGGCTTCGACGGCGAGGTCCGCAAGGAAGCCAATAAGATCTTCAAGAAGCAGGGGATCGAGTTCAAGCTCGGCACCAAGGTGACCAATGTCGCGGTCAACGGCGACACCGCGACGCTGACGTTGGAGCCCGCCGCGGGCGGCGAGGCGACGACGATCGAGGCGGATAGCGTGCTCGTCTCGATCGGCCGCAAGCCCAACACCGACGGGCTCGGCCTCGAAAAGATCGGTCTCACTCCCAACCAGCGCGGCCAGATCGAAACCGATCACGATTTCCGCACCGCGGTTTCGGGCGTGTGGGCGATCGGCGACGTCATCCCCGGCCCGATGCTCGCGCACAAGGCCGAGGACGAAGGGATTGCGGTCGCGGAGAATATCGCCGGCCAGCACGGCATCGTGAACCATGATGTGATCCCCAGCGTCGTCTATACCTGGCCGGAGATCGCCGGGGTCGGACTGACCGAGGAAGCCGCCAGGGAGCGCGGCGAGGTCAAGGTCGGCAAATTCCCGATGCTCGCCAACAGCCGCGCCAAGACCAACCACGAGCCTGACGGCTTCGTGAAGGTGATCGCCGATGCCAAAACCGATCGCGTGCTCGGCGTGTGGTGCATCGCCTCGGTCGCGGGGACGATGATCGCGCAGGCGGCGCAGGCGATGGAATTCGGCGCGACCAGCGAGGATATCGCCTACACCTGCCACGCGCACCCGACGCACAGCGAGGCGATCAAGGAAGCTGCGATGGCAGTGACGGGGAAACCGATTCACATCTGACCGCGCCAAGCCGCAGCGAAAGCTGCGGCGCGGCCTCGCCGCGGTCAGATCGACCGGCGGCGCCTCAAGCGGCGTCCGACGACGCGGCTTTGCCGCGGCGGGCCGGCTTTGTGTTCAACCGTTCGCCGCGAGCCCGTCCTTCGACGAGCGCATGGCGAACGGAGAGGCCGTAGCGCCCGATACGCCGCTTAACCCGCCCCCAGCTCCTTGCGCACGATCCGCGTGCCCTCGACCATCGCCGCCAATTTGCCGAAGGCCACGTCGCGCGAATGGTATTTCATCCCGCAATCGGGCGCGATCCACAGCCGGTCGGCCGAGACGTGGCGCAGTGCCTCGCGGATCCGCGCGGCGATCAGTTCGGCGGGCTCGATCTCATTGTGCGACAGGTCGAGCACGCCATACATGATGATCTTGTCGGGCAGCTCGGCGAGGATCGACGGATCGAGCCCCGGCTGCGCCGCCTCGACCGAGATGACGTCGATCCGCGAGCGGTTGAGCTCGGTCAGGAAGTCATAGGCCTTGGGCTTGGTCACCGAATTGCCGTGGACCAGAGCATAGCCGAAGCAGATGTGGAGCGCGGTGGTGCCGGTCACCCCGTCCAGCGCGCGGTCGAGCGCGGCGAGCGCATAATCGCGCGCATCGTCAGCGCGCGCCTGCATGTACGGCTCGTCGAGCTGGACGACATCGACCCCGGCGGCGAACAGATCCTTGATCTCGGCATTGACCGCATCGGCATAGTCCATCGCCAGATCGGCGTCGGTGGCATAATGGTCGTTCTGCGCCTGTTTGGTCATCGTGAACGGGCCGGGGAGGGTGAGCTTCACCGGGCGCGACGAATGGCGCTTGAGGAATTCGGCGTCCTGCACCTCGATCCCGCCGATGCGGCGGATCGGGCCGGCGACGCGGGGTGCGGGATTGGGCTTGCCGGTGCGGTCCATCGCGACGCCCGGATTGTCGATGTCGATCCCGCTCAGCGCATTGGCGAGCCGATTGGAATAGCTTTCGCGTCGCATCTCGCCGTCGCCGACGATATCGATCCCGGCGAGCTCCTGATCGCGGATCGCCACCAGGGTCGCGGCCTCCTGCGCGTCGCCCAGCCACGGCTCGGGGATGCGCCACAATTGCTGCGCGCGGACGCGCGGCGGTAGGCTCGCCTTGAGTCGCTCGCGATCGATCAGCCAGTCGGGTTGCGGATAGCTGCCGACGATCGTCGTCGGCAGGAGAATGTCGTTGGCCATATCGCCCTTTCAGCAAAGATGCCTCAGGGTACTTAGTGAGCTAAATAATATCAAGCGTTGTGGCTGTAAGCTCCCCTCCCTCGTGAACGGAGGGGCTAGGGGGGTATGGG
>NZ_MKRR01000151.1:24589-43206 GCF_001897045.1 Sphingomonas sp. 66-10 | reverse complement strand
CGCCGCGCGCCGCCGTCTCCCGGGCGATGCAGGTCTCCCGCGTATCGCGGCCGCGCGACCGTGCTGCTCGCAGCAGGGCGCGGAGTTCGGCCAGCTCTTGCTGCTCGATCGGGGTCAGATCGGTGAGTCGCCTCCCGCCACGAGCAAGCGCCTGGTAGTTGGCGATCGCGCGCTCGAGCCCCGCGGTCTCGCCGATTTGCACGGGTCCGGCAGAAGGCGCGGCGATCGCGGCGACGGATGCGGTCGATACCGCCATCGGCACGCCCCAGGCAAACGCTGTGAGAAACGCGCGTCGCACGGGGGCCGGAAGCGAGCCACGTTGCGACGGTTCGGAATTTACCGCGTCGGTCGCCATCGACTGCTCAGCGCTCCGCCGGGTTCGAGCGACCATGTCCGTCCAATATCCTGATCGAGCCGCTCGAGCCGTCGATCCGGATGAGCTGGCCGTCCTGGATGCGACGAGTGGCATCTTGCACCGCGACGATCGCGGGCAGGCCGTATTCGCGCGCGACGACTGCTCCGTGGCTCATCTGTCCACCGGCCTCGGTCACGAGCCCGGCGATGGTGAGGAACAGCGGCGTCCAGCTCGGATCGGTGTACGCGGTGACGAGGATGTCGCCCGGCGCCAGTTCCGCGGCAGCTGGGTCCAGGATCACCCGTGCCCGGCCCTCCGCGACACCGCTCGAGACTGCGAGGCCCGGTATCACGCCGGGTCCTTCGACGTCCTGTCCGAACGATCCAAACAGGGCCTCGCCGTCGGAAGTCAGCACGCGCGGCGGAGCAAGATGCTCGTGCGCCGCAAACTCCGCACGCCGCTCTGCGATCAGGCCCATGTCCGCGACCTGGGCAGCGATCATGTTGCCGAGTTCGTCGAACCGAAGATAGAAGATGTCGTCGGTGCGATTGATCACGCCGCGCTCGACCAGCCGTTCCGCTTCCTCGAGCAACGCGCGCCGGTACACGTCGAGCCGGCATACCCACGCATATTTAGGATATTCGCGGTATCCGATGAACGCGCGCATGCGGTCGATGGCGGCCCTTGCCGCTGCGACCTTGGCCGACCCGTCATCGAGCGTCGCAAGACGCTGAAGCACGTCGCGCTCGGCCGCTCGGGCACGCGCGAGGCCGGCATCGAACCGCCTTGTGGCCTCGCCCGGCGCGAAGCGATCGACATTGGCAAGGAGCATCGGAGTGAGCTTCGCGGGCTGTTCCCGCCATCGCGTCCGGGTGATGTCGATCTCGCCCGGGCAGCGCATGCCATAGCGCGCAAGGAAGCCATCGATCGCATCGAGCGCAGCGCTCCCGCCGGCGACCGACGCGAGCCCTTCTATCGGATCTTCGGGTCCAAGCTGCCTGAGGAATGCGACTGCCGCATCGTGCGGCCGTACCGCGTCGGCAACATCGAGCAGGTCGAGCCCCATCCGCGAGGTGATGTTGTGCTCGACCGATTGCGACAGGACGTCCACAAGGCTCGCCTCTGCGAGCCATTCCTGCAGGTGGTCTTGCAGCCACCAGGTCGCATCGATCCCCGCCATCAATGCCGTTCTGCCCCGCGGATCGGACAGCTGCTGCTTCAGGGCGGACAGGTCGTCTCCGATCGCCTCCAGCAGGTCGCGGCCGGTCAGGCCTGCGACCCGCCGCTTCGCGTTCTCGAGCGCAAGCTCGCTCTCGGAGATGAGCTCGGGGACGATTGCGGGATCCGGATATGCCGCGATGTTCGCGGGCGCCGGATCACGGGCAACGGGCTCGGCGGCCGCCGCGACCGGCAAGGGCTGGTCGCTGAGTGCAATGTAGTCGCGCGACACCAACTGCTCGACCGCGCTGTGGATGAGCGGGTCGCGATTGAGCATGGCGAGCAGCGCGGCCCGGCTTTCACGGGTTGCGAGTTGCTCGGTCACGTCGACGAAAAGCTGGCCTCCCGCCTCGTGCATCGGTCTCGCCGCGAGCTTCTGCCACACTGACAGCCCGAGCGGTTTCATCGCATCGGTCATCATCTGCTGATGCCCGACGGAGAGATAGACGTGACGCCGGTCATCCTCGCGTGGCGGGATCGGAAACAGCGTTGTGATCGGTCGGCTCTGGACGATCGCGATGGCCCCGTCCGCGACGCACCACTCGATGTCCTGTGGCGACCCGAAATGCGCCTCGATCCTGCGACCCATGATGGCGAGCTCGCGCGCGAGCTCGATGGTCAGCGGCCCTGCGCTCGTCTCGACGACCCGCTCGTCGCGCAATCTCACCCGTTGCGGCACGATCCGCCCCGAGACGAGCGCTTCGCCGGTTCCCCGGCAGGCCTCGATCGTCACCAGCGTCCGGTCGCCGGATACCGGATCGGCGGTGAAAAGCACGCCCGACGCGTCGGCTGGCACCATATGCTGTATCACCACGGCCATCGACGGCCCGCGCAAGCTCAGGACCTGGCGCCGCCGGTAGGCGAGCGCGCGATCGTCGAAAGCGGAACTCCAGCACCGCCGGACCGCGGCGAGGACGGCATTGAGCCCTGAAAGCCCGAGATAGCTCTCGTGCACGCCCGCGAAGGACGTCGTGGGCGAGTCCTCCGCTGTAGCGCTCGACCGGACCGCCCAGCCTGTGGCGGAGGGAGCGGCGTCCAACCTCGCGTTGATATCGGCGACAAGGGAGTCCGGCAGGCTCGCACTCTCGATCGCCCGTCGCACCGCATGCGCGCTCTCGGCCTGGTCGGCATCATCACCTGGCAGCGCCTCCAGCCGTTCGAGCAGCGCTTCGGCGCCGGCGATGCCGGAGAGCGCGTTCGAAAACGCGGTCGTGGTGACGCAAAAGCCGGGGGGCACGACCACCCCGTCCATCCGGAGAAGCTCGCCGAGGCTCGCGGCCTTTCCACCGACAAGGGCGGTTTGGTTGCGACCGGCTTCCGACAGGCACAAGGTGAGCTTCATTATGAGAAGGCCTTCGCGGCTTCTTGACAGGTCATTAAACGGAGGAATATGCTCCGCTTGTGTTTTCGTCAAGGAGGCTGCGTCGGTCGTGCGGGAAAGGGTGCAATGCGAGCTGACGCGCAACGGAACCGGCAGCGGCTCGTCGATGCCGCGATCGAGCTGATCCTTGAGGTGGGCGGCGATCCGTCTCGCGATGCGGTCGCGCAGCGTGCCGGGGTCGGGATCGGCACGCTCTATCGCCACTTTCCCGACCAGCAGGCGCTGCTTCACGCCGCCGTGCGCCATGTCCTCGAACAGAGCATCGGCGCGGGCGAGGCGCTGCTCGCGACCGTTCCCGACGGTGTCGAGGCACTGCGACGCTACATGCATGCCGCGCTCGATGGAGGGATCGGGGTGGTGAACATCATCCATCCCCATCTGGAGACGCGCGACTGGCCCGACCTGCTCGCTCGCGCAGGGACGCTCATGAAGACCCTGGTCGCGCGCGCTCGGGCCGGCGGCGCACTGCGCGCCGACTTTTCGGAACGCGACATCGTGTTCGCGCTGATCCGTTTCGCGCGGCCGCTCGCGGTCGGCCTGCCGGTCGCCGAGGAGCGCGCACTCGCGCATCGCCACCTCGATTTCTACGTCGACGGGCTCTGCGTCGCAGATGCGACGCCCGGGTCGGCATCATGACAAACACAGAAAAGGGAGAGACGCCGATGAGGAGCCTCGTCGTGTTCGATATCAGCTTGTCGGTGGACGGGTTCTTGCGCGGTCCCAACCCGACCCCCGACAAGCCGCTGGGCGACGGCGGCGAAGCGCTGCACGCCTGGGTCGGCAGCGCAGCCACCGAGGAAGATCATCGCCTGCTCGCCGATGCGATCGGCGGCGCCGGTGCCATCATCTGCGGGCGCCGTACCTACGACGATTCGCTTCCGAGCTGGGGTGCCGACGGGCCGACCGGACCAGCCCGCCTGCCCGTGTTCGTCGTCTCGCACTCGACCCCGCCGGCCGTGCCTGGCGGCGTCTACCGCTTTGCCGGTGATATCGCGTCCGCATTAGAAGCGGCACACGCCGCGGCCGGCGGCAAGGACATCTGCATCATGGGCGGAGCGGACATCGGGCGGCAGTTCCTGCGAAGCGGGCTGGTCGACGAGCTTTCGCTTCATGTCGCGCCGGTCCTGCTCGGGGGCGGGATCCGCATGTTCGACGACGCGCTCGCGTCTCAGGTGACCTTGGAGCGACGTTCGGTCGTCACCACCAAGGCGGCAATCCACCTGCGCTACGCCATGGCACGGCCGGCTGGCGAGGGCGCAGCCGCTTCGGACATTGGCGACCAACATGAGGACGGAGGGCGCTCATGACCGACGCTTCCTTTCCCGCACGATGGGCGAACGCGATCGTGCTTCTCGCCCGCTGCGCCCTCGCGCTCGTCTTCCTGATGGCTTTCGCCTCGAAGGCGATGATGTTCGGCATGACGGCCGCGACCATCGCCGCCGCAGGCTTCCCTGCCGCGTCGCTGCTCGCCTTCCTCGCCGCGCTGTTCGAGCTCGGCCTGGTCCTGGCGCTCGTAACCGGCGCGTTCTTCTCGGAACTGATGCTGCTCGGCGCGATCTACGTCCTGTTCCTCGCCTTCGCCTTCCATGGCCCCTCGCACTGGACCGACGCGAAGAACCTGGAGCTCGGCGCCTTCGTCAGCCATTTTCCGTTCGCGGCGGGCATGTTGTTCGCGGCCGTCAGCGGCCCCGGCCGGCTTCTCGCGCTCCGGCGTCAGCTCGGACGGCGAGCCCAGCCGACTAACGGATGAGCACGCTCCGGCCAACGATGCCTGCGCAGCGCGCCGCGCCAGCACGCGCGTCCGCTCGACCGGGTTCGACGATGCGGCGGTTGGCCTCCCAAGAGGTGCGCGGGCTTCGTCCATTGCGCGCCCACTCCTGGGGCGCAGCGGCCGCGCGGGCTATACGGCAGCTCCCGACCCTGATGGCTGGGGCCGTGGCGTTCGCCACGCCCGCTGCTGCCACAGTTGGCGAACGGCATCGATTGATCGAGCAGCCGAACGCGGCTCTGCGCAACGCCGACCATCGCCCCGTTCTCCGCGTTACCATCTGGTATCCGGCCGCGGCAGGTGCACAGGCGCGGTCGATCGACTTTCCGCCGGATTCGCCGCTCTTCGAGGTCGGCAGCGTCGCACCAGATGCGACCTTCCGCGACGACAAGCGCCATCCCGTCGTCCTTCTGTCGCACGGCTTCGGGGGATCGGCACGGATGATGGCCTGGTTCGGCTTGGCGCTCGCCGAACTTGGTTATGTCGTGATTGCAGTCGATCATCCCGGCAACAACGGCGTGGACCCGGCTACTCCGGCGGGCGCCGTGCTCTGGTGGGACCGCGCCGACGATCTGAAGGCCGCATTCGCGGCGGTGCTCGCCGACCCCGCGCTGTCGCCGCACATCGACCGCAAGCGCCTTGGCGTGGCAGGCTTCTCGATCGGCGGGCTCACCGCTCTGGTGGCCGGTGGCGCACGCACCGATCCCGAGCGGATGATCCGGTTCTGCCGCGCGCATCCCGAGGATGGGACGTGCAAGCCCCAGCTCGAGTTCGGGCTCAGCAACGACGACGCGATCGCCACGCTGGCAAGTCCCGCGCTCGCGAGCGAGCGCGCCCGCGCCGGCGCCGACCATGCGCTGCCGGGTGTCCGGGCCGTATTCGCCATGGCGCCCGTCGTGCAGCCGCTCACACCCGCGAGCCTTCGCGCCATGCGCGAGCCGGTGGTGATCGTCGCCGGCGGCGATGACGTGACGGTACCGGCGGCAACGCACGCGCTGGTCGCGAAAGCGCTCCTTCCGAACGCTCGCGTCGAAATCCTCGCCGGGGTCACGCACTACAGCTTCCTCGCGACCTGTTCCGCCGCCGCCAAGGCGAGCCTGCCCGTCTGCCGGGATGCGACTGACCAAGCCCGCGCCCATCGTATCGCGATCGAGCAGGCCGCCGCTCTTTTCGACCGCACGCTGAGATGATCGGGGCGCGGCGACAGGCTATGGCGGAGAACCGCAGCTTGGCACGACCGCGTTCGGCCCGGTCGTCGGTGCGCAAGGAGTCGGGCCATTGGTTCAGGCATCATACCGGCGGGGCTCGTAGACCTCGCGGATGATGTCATCCGGAGTCTCCGAGCAATGCGCGACACCGGCGATCTCCATCGATCGATGGAGGCTGTCACCCGCGACCTCGGCTTTCGATACTTCGCGCTGATCCACCATGACGATCTCTCGGTGCCCCGCGTCGGTCGCGTGGACATCAAGCAATATCCGCCGGCGATCATCGACGCGCTTTATGCGGATGGCCGCTTCCGACGGGATCCGGTCTTCCGCGCCAGCCTGCGCGCCGGCATGGCCTTCCTCTGGTCCGATCTCGGCTCCCTTATCCGGCTCGGTCGCGGGGATCGCGCCGCCCTCTCGCGCGGCGCGCGCGAAGGCCTGAACGAGGGCATCACGATCCCTTTTGTCCGGCTGGGCGATCGCCTCGGTTCCTGTACCTTCGCCGGCATGAAACGGCCGGAGCAGGCTGCCGTAGTGCTCGGCGCTGCCCAGCTGATCGGCGTCTTCGCCTTCCAGGCGGCGCTCCGCGTCACCGGATCGACGCCGGTGCCTGCGCCACCGACGCGCCTGCATCCGCGCCCGCGCGACTGCGTCGTCCTCGCCGGGCAAGGCCAGAGCAACAAGCAGATCGCGCGCGCGCTCGCGCTGACGCAGCGCACCGTCGACGGCTACCTGACCGAGGCGCGCCGCCTCTTCGACGCGCATGACCGGGCCAGCCTCGTTGCCGGCGCGCTGCTTGCCGGCGAGGTCGAGCTTCACGAACTACGCCGTCAACCCGAGTAATCGCTCGGTCTATCTTGGGCGGCCCCCGGCTGCTTCCTTCGTGAGCGAACCACGACCGGGAGCGACGCATGATCCACGTCATCGACAACCATTTGGCAGCGGCGAACCGGCCGCTGCTCCAGTCCATGTTCGCCGACCGCAAGCGCCTCTTCGTCGACCTCTTCGGCTGGGACGTGCCGGTGGTCGACGGGCAGTACGAGATCGACCAGTTCGACGATCCCGACACGATCTACCTGGTCGCGACCGACGACGGTGGGGAGCACGCCGCGTCGATCCGGCTCTACCCGACGACCAAGCCGCACATGCTCGGGTCGCTCTTCCCGCACTTGTGCCCGCTGGGTGTACCGTCTGACGACCGGACCTGGGAGAGCACGCGGCTGTGCCTGCCGCAGCGCCACGGCGCCGCACGGCGCAAGGTGCTGCGCAACGCGCTGTTCGCAGCGATGGTCGATGTCGCGCTTGAACGCGGCATTGCGCGCTATACCGGCGTCGTCCCCGACCCGTTCCGCAAGGAGGTGCTGGCGATGGGCTGGCGGGCCGAGCCGCTCGGCCCCGCGGTGCGCATCGCGGGCGGCCCGATCGGCGCCTTCCTGATCTACATAGGCCCGGACACGCCCGACCGACTAGGCTGGTCCGGCACCTATCCCGCCGCCGGCCAGCGGGTGCCGGCATGATGGGCGCAATCGATCGCCAAGCCGCGGCGCTCGCGCGCGACGGCTGGTGCGTGTTCGGGCGGGCCGTCCCGCCCGGGCTCATCGCCGCCATCGACGCCGAGTTGGACGCGCGCTTCGTCGCGACCCCTCCCTGCCGCGGGGCCTTCTACGGCGAGCGCACCAGCCGATTCGGGGCGCTGCTGACGCGGGCGCCTGCGGTCGCTGAGCTCGCCATGCATCCTTTGGTCCTAGAGCTGGTGGAGCAGCAGCTCTCGCCCTGGTGCGAGCGGATCGCGCTCAACCTCACCCAGGCGATCGAGATCCATCCCGGCGCGCTGCCACAGCTGCCGCACCGCGACCAGGACATGTGGCAGGGGCCGAAGGGCAGCCTCGAATATCTCGTCAACGTGATGTGGCCGCTCACCACCTTCACCCGCGAGAATGGCGGCACGCGCATATGGACGGGAAGCCATGTCGACCAGGACATCGCGGTTCTGCCCGAAGCCGATGCGGTCGTGCCGACCGTCCTGCCCGGCGACGCGCTCGTCTTCCTCGGCTCGACGCTGCACGGCGGCGGCGGCAATGTCAGCCGCGCGCCGCGGCGCGGCATCGTCATCAGCTACTGCCTCGGCTGGCTCAAGCCGTTCGAGCTCCAGTGGCTGGTCTATCCCCCACAGGTCGCACGGCAGTTCCCGCCCGCGCTCGCCGCGCTGGTCGGCTACGCCCAGCACCGCCCGAACCTCGGCAACGTCGAGGGGCAATGCCCGTCGGTGCTGCTGCGTGACACCATACCCGAATACCTGCCTGCGGTTGACGCGCTCCGTCCCGACCAAGAGGCTGCTGCCCACTTGTTCGTGCGATCGCAGCTGGGCGAGCTCGGCTGAGGCCCTTGCCGTGGTATCGCCGGACCCCGCTGCCTTCGAGGCCATCCTGAAGCGTGGACGGTCCGCGCTCGCCTGGGAGGTTCTGCGGCGCGATCCGGGCTACCGGGCGGCCTTTGCTGCGCTTGGCGCCGTGCCGGACGGTGTCACCGCCGACCCCGCCTTCGTCGCGGACTGGGGGCTGCACTTTCCCTGAGGATCCTGGGCAGAGCTGTGCCGAGGTCCTGCCGATGTGGTCGGCGGCGGTGGATCCGTGCGTGCTGAGCGCACGGTGCGCTGCCGATTCAGCCGGCTCGGCGCATGCCTTCGACGGGACCGCCGAAGCCAAACGGTTGCTGCGGTCCGGCGCGGGCCAGCATCTGCTCGTGGAGCGGGGCGGTGCCCTCGTCAGGATCGACGTCGTCGAGGGGAGCGCGCTCGCTGGGCCGTGCTCGCTGTGTTTCGAGCTGCCCGTTGATCATCGACTTCATGCCAAGGTCTCCGCGGTCCGCACCTTCATAGGCTCGTTGCAGGTTCGCCCCTCGCTGCAGCTTGCCCGTCGGCTATCCGCGCTGGAGGCGTACGACGCACATCTGGCCGGGATGAGCCTGCGAGCGATCGCTGATCGTTTGCTCGGTCCCGGCGATTGGCCGGGAGATGGCGAGCACCGGAAATCGCTTGTGCGGCGGCTCGTCGCCAGCGGCAGGAACATGATCGAGCAAGGGCCGGCGCACGTGCTGCAGAATTAGCCGCTCATCCCTTTAGGGAGTTTGCCGGCAGCTCCGGCATCAGCAGGATATAGGGGTCTACGCCCAGAGGCTCGGCGATCTGATCGAGCCGATCAATCGTCACGCTATATTTCTGACGTTCAAGAGCGCTCACGTAGGTTCGGTCGATCTTCGCGGCATCGGCGAGCGCCTCCTGCGACAAACCCCTCGCTGCGCGAAGCACGCGCAGATTATGGGCAAGGATCTTCCTGCTCGACACTCCACAGGTTGAGCCAGCTTGCCGCGATTTTTGCCATGGCGTAAGGTCTCCAAATTGACGAGCAAACAGCACATGTGGAGTTTTTTGTGCTGCTTATTGAAGCGCCAACTGGTCACCCAGTCGCTTACGATCGCGAGCATCTCGCGCTGTACGCGGCGCTGCTCCAAGCCGATGACGCGGGTCGCGACTGGCGTGAAGCCGCATCTTTCCTGATGCACCTCGATCCTGCCGCCAAGGACACGGAAGCCTGCTGGCGGTCACATCTGGAGCGCGCGCGTTGGATCGTCGGCGAAGGGCTTGCCCAGGCTTTGGTCGCGTTCAACGGGCGGATAGCTCGATAGGCTTGCAACCCTCCTAGCGCCTCGCACTAAGGTGCGACCGCGCTCTACTCCGACCGCCTGGACGCGGTCTTCGCCGAGCCCCGTGCCGGGTCTCGGCCTCGCGGTGACGATCGCTGGCGTGACTATGGACGCCGCGCCGAGGCGCAGCGGCGTTGTCGGTGCCTCTCCCGGTACGGCGGGTGCGGGCGGCGCTCCCTGCTAGGCCCGGCGCGGCCTGCGGCAACCCTCGCTCGCGCTCGGGTGCTCCTCTTCGTTCCGCCCTGCGGTGCCGCCGGCCGCTTGAGCCGGGCCTCTTGGTCGCGTCTCGCCGCCCACCCCCGCCTTCCGGGGAGGCTTGCTGCTTTTGGGGCGGCGATGGAGGACCGCGATGCGCAAAGCTACCAGCCGCCGTGCCCGCCGAGAGGTTGCGGCCGAGGATCGTCAACCCGAGAACCGTGCCAACCTCTATGACGAGGTGACCGCGCGGATCGTCGCCGAACTCGAGGCCGGGCGATTTCCATGGGTCCAGCCTTGGGGAACAACGGGCGGGACCGGCCCCGGCCTGCCACGCAACGCGCTCACCGCTCGGACCTATTCGGGCGTCAACATCCTGATCCTGTGGGGCGCGGTCATCGAACATGGCTGGCCGTCGCAATCATGGCTCACCTTCCGGCAGGCGCAGGAAGCGGGCGGCTGCGTCCGCAAGGGCGAGCATGGCGTGACCGTGGTCTATGCCGACTGCTTCACTCCCGTGGCCGAGAGTGAGGCTGAAAAGGCATTGCTTCGGGGGAGCGATGACCAGCCGAACCGCGCAATTTGGTTCCTCAAGCGCTTCACCGTGTTCAACGTCGCGCAGTGCGAAGGGCTTCGGCCCGGCCTTGCCGCTGATCCCACGCCGCTGCCCGAACGCGAGATCGTGCCCGTTGCCGAGGAAGTCATTGCCGCGTCGGGGGTCGATTTCCGCATCGGCGGCGACCGCGCCTTCTACGCGCCGGACCCCGATGTCGTGCAGGTGCCGCCGCAGCCCGCCTTCTTTGATCAGATCAACTATTACCGGACGTGCCTGCACGAACTGACCCACGCCACCGGCCACCCCAAGCGGCTCGGGCGCGACTTGAAGAATGCCTTCGGCAGCAAGGACTATGCGCGTGAGGAACTGGTCGCCGAGATGGGATCGGCCTTCCTGTGCGCCGCGCTCGGCATCGTGCCGACCGTGCGTCACGCCGACTACATCGGCTCGTGGCTGGAGGTGCTGCGCGAGGACAATCGCGCCATCTTCCGCGTCGCCAGCGCCGCGACCAAGGCCGCCGACTGGCTGCTCGCCCGCCACCGCGACGCGCAGGACGCGCGCATCGAAGGGAGGATCGCGGCATGATCCTCCTGACCCCCGACCTGCGCTTCGCGCTTCGTGCGAATGCCATCAACCGCCAGGCTTGCGAGGGCCAAGGCACGCCATTCGACCCGCCGCCGCTGGTCAAGTTGTTCAACCCGTTGAGCGCGGCGACCTGGCTGGCAAGCGAGCTTGGCGATGACGGCGATACGCTGTTCGGGCTTGCCGACCTCGGCTTCGGCTGCCCCGAACTCGGCACGTTCAGCCTGTCGGAGATCGCCGCGCTGCGGTTGCCCTACGGCATGGCCATCGAGCGCGACGTGGCCTTCGAGACACGGTTCCCGCTGTCCCGCTGGGCCGCGACGGCGCGCGAAGCCGGATCGATCATCTGGGCGGAGCAGCTGCTGCGCCGCGCTGCCGCCGAGGAGTTTCCGCCGTCCATCGAAGACAAGGGGCGCGGATGACGCAGGCGGCCGTTCGCCGCCGATCAAAAGCCGGTCCGCCCTCTCGCAAAGAACGACGGACCGGCACTCACAAGGAGTGACATCATGAAACTCGACTTCATAGACATTGGCAACATCGACGACAGCGCCGTGAACATGCGCCATGGCAGGAAGGCCCCGGACGTCTCCGACATCCTG
Organism: Sphingomonas sp. 66-10; assembly: GCF_001897045.1. Classification (NCBI taxonomy): domain Bacteria; kingdom Pseudomonadati; phylum Pseudomonadota; class Alphaproteobacteria; order Sphingomonadales; family Sphingomonadaceae; genus Sphingomonas; species Sphingomonas sp. 66-10. The sequence goes on along the minus strand of NZ_MKRR01000151.1, from coordinate 31,642 downwards.
CCGACCGTGCGCAAGCGCGGCATCATCGTGCCGGTCATCCTGCGCCCCGGCGTGGCCGAAGGTCGCTTCGAACTGGTCGCTGGCCGGCGGCGCGTTCATGCCGCTCGCATCGCGCAGGCCGACGAGGGCGCGGACCCCGAGCTTGGCCGCGTGCCGTCCGCAATCATGGAGGCGGGCGACGATGCCGCCGCGCTCGAAGCCTCCCTGATCGAGAACCTCGCGCGGCTCGACCCCGAAGAGGTGACCCAGTGGGAAACCTTCACCCGGCTGGTCAAGGAAGGCCGCGAGGTGGACGACATCGCCGTGACTTTCGGGCTTCCCGACCTCACCATCCGGCGCGTGCTGGCGCTCGGCAACCTGCTGCCGCGCATCCGCAACCTCTACGCGCAGGAGAAGCTCGACCGCACCACCGTCCGCCACCTGACCCTTGCCAGCAAGAGCCAGCAAAAGGCTTGGCTGGCGCTCTACGACGACCCCGACAACTACACGCCGACCGGCCATCAGTTGAAGGCGTGGCTGTTCGGCGGGCAGCCGATCGCGGCGCGGCACGCGCTGTTCGACCTCGACAGCTAGGCGGGCGCGACCGTCGCCGACCTGTTCGGCGACGACCGCTATTTCGCGGACCCCGAGGCGTTCTGGAACGCGCAGAATGCCGCCATCGAGGTACGGCGCGCAGCCTATCTGGAGGATGGCTGGAGCGATGTCGTGATCGTCCCCGCGTCCGAGCATTTCCACGTCTGGGAATATGAGAAGGCCCCCAAGCGCAGGGGCGGGCGCGTCTATGTCGATGTCCGCTCGACCGGCGAAGTGACCTTCCACGAGGGCTATGTGGCCCGCAAGGAAGCGCAGCGTGTGGCGAGCGGCGATGCCGCGGAAGGGCCGAAGTCGCAGCGTCCCGAACTGACCTCGACCTTGCAGACCTATGTCGATCTGCACCGCCATGCCGCCGTCCGCGCTGCGCTGTTGAGCCGCCCAGAGGTGGCGCTGCGCTTGATGGTCGCCCATGCCATTGTCGGCTCGCACCTTTGGAGCGTACGGCCCGAGCCGCAGGCCACCCGCAACGACGAGGTGCGTGAGAGCGTCGAAACGTCGCGCGGCGAGGCCATGTTCGACGAGCGCCGCCGTGCGGTGCTCGCCTTGCTCGGCTTCACGTCTGAGGAGCCGACCGTGACCGGGGGAAACGGCGACGACTATGGCGTCGCGGGCGTGTTCCTGCGCCTCGTCGAGCTTCCCGATTCCGCTGTCATCGAGGTAATCGCGGTCGTTATCGGCGAGACGCTGGCGGCGGGCAGCGCCGCCGTCGCTGCGGTCGGCACCGAGATCGGCATCGACATGGCCGACTGGTGGCAGGCCGACGAGGCCCTGTTCGGCCTGATCCGCGACCGCGAGGTGCTGGGCAGCATGGTCGCCGAGGTGGCGGGCCAGACGGTCGCCAGCGCGAATGGGAGCGAGAAGTCCAAGACCTTGAAGCGGATCATCGCCGACCATCTTGCCGGTGCCGACGGACGGGCGAAGGTCGAGCGTTGGGTGCCGCGCTGGATGCAGTTCCCGCCGAGCGCCTACACGACGCGCGGTGGCGTCGGCACCGTCGCGGCCCACGCCGAGGTCGTTGCCGCGCGCGATGTGCGGGCTACGCCGGACCCCGACGAGCGGCACGAGCTATTCGCCGAAGCGGCGTGATCATTTGCGGGCGGCGGAAACGCCGCCCGCGTCTTGCGGACCCTGAAAAATCGGCCGCGCGCCTCCGCCGTTCCGACGTCGGCGCGCGGTCAGTTTTTCGTGCGCGGCGGCGCTACAGCGAGAAGCAATTGACGCCGCGAAAGCCTTCGGGCGCGAATCGCGGCGCGGGGACCGGCCCCAGGCCGAGCGCGGCGAAGATGTAGCTATCGATCCAGTCGAGCGCCTCGGCAGCGGCGATACCGCAATCGGTCGATGTCTTGCCCGGAAAGTTGCTCGCGGATAGCACGCCCTCGTGCACTAGGTCGTTCCGCATCTTGCGGAATTCGGGCGGCAGCGGCGCGAGGCCGAACCGTTGTGCTGCATACGCTAAGTTCTTGTTGAACGTGCCCACGTCGCTGCCGGCCGGCGCGACGGTCTCTGCCGTCGCGGCGATCACTTCGAGTACCGTCCCCGTGCTCAGCACAAGGTCTTCCAGCGACCAGAAGGCCAGCGCGTCGAGCCAATGGTGGCAGAGCAGGCGCGCTTTTTCCGTTACGCCGACACCGCTATAGCTCGCCATGAATTGTTGAAGCGTCATCGTGAATGCGCTCGCTGATCCAAGCATCGGGAAACCGGCACCCATCGCTCGCTCGCGCGGGAAGTGGTGGCCGACCTGCATGAACTGCAACATCGAGGCTGGCAGTCCGCGATGCGGGGCGACGCTCAGTCCGGTGAGATAACTCGCCCCCAAGCAGAGCGGCAACAACTCGTCGAGCAACGCATCCATCGCCGCCGATCGGCTGCCGGTATAGCTGGTGCGCCCTTCGGCCGAATAGGTTTCGGCGCATTGGCCTTTGTCGCAGACCGCGATCCTGGCCGCGTCGAACTGGCTATTCTTGCGCAATTCCCATGTGCCGGCCGCCGTCGTCAGCGTGACCTGGTCGGGGTCGCCGGGAATGATGAGATTGCTGAGCCAGAAGCCGATATAGATGTCGTTCATACCCCGGCTTTAGCCGGTCGAATGTTCCGGCGTCGATATTTTCCGTCGGACGCTAACCGGGGGCGGACGCCAGTTGCCCAAGCGCGGTGGGCAAGAACCACTCGCGCCAAACGTCCTCATAGGTCTTGGGCAGGAGCGACAAGCTCCGCCACAATTCGAAAACGTCGAGCTTTTCGAAATACGCTTTCCATTCGGCCGGATCGACGCCCGGTTCGATATCGGCCGGCACCTTGAAATAGCCCGGCTGACCCGTGGCGAGGAAACGCCGCAACCCGGCCGCATGATACGGGATTGGCGCGCACATCTCGGTGTCGTCCCAGAAGTCATACTGCACGATCCGTTCGCCGAAATACCGCGCGAGGCCGCGCCAGTCCTCGTGCTCGTGCCATTGCAGTTCGGAATATTGGTACGTGAAGCGCTGGAATGCGGCGAGCAGTTTCGCGCGCTTCGCGTACCAGCGAAGCCCGAACGTCCCCGCCGCCGACCCCAATTCGGTCCAGAGCGGCACATGGATCGTCCGCGATTTCGTCGTTCGGTAATCGTCGTGCTGTGGGATCAGGATCTTGTCGATATAGTCGTTGAGGCAGACGAACGAGCAACGCTGGCGGGCAAGGTCGGCGATCACCAGCAGCACTGGAACACCAATGCCCATGCGCTCGATGGTCACCAGTTCGGACATCTCCAGCTGGAGGCGATAGCTGTCGATCGTCGCGACCTTGTCGGCGCGGTTCAGCTCCTCCGGCGCCTTTTCGACATTGCCGCGCCCATAGATGTCCAGCTTGTGCACCGCCGGATCGGCGACGCTCTTCAACTGAACGAAGAAATGTTCGCCAAGCGTTTCGTAGGTCGCGCCGGTGCCGCTCGCGTCCTTGAACGGCTCGATCGTGAAATCGAGGCCGTAGTCGGGGCGATATTCGCGCAGCACCCATGCCCGCGGCAACTTCGACCGCAACAGGGCGATCCCGTCCTGATCGATCAGATGCTGTTCGGATCGCTTCTTTCCCGCCGCCATGATCACCCCCTCGCTGGCGCGAGATCGATCGTGACGCCGCGCCTGACGGCGATCTCCTCGAGATAGGCGCCGAGCGCGGCATCGTCATCGAAGATGCCGTCCGCGACCAACGTCGTGTCGCCCGAGAAGCAATCAAGCACATCACGAAATTGCTCGGCGACGTTGCGGCTTGCGAGGAAGGCGGGCGGCACCGGCGCTTGCTCGATCACTTCTGACGCCGGGACGGCACGCGCGCCGGCCGCGCCGTAAATCCACACGAACGATCCTTTGTCGGAGCGTTTAACCATCTTCTCGCACTGGTCCACCACATCGACGCTGGCCTTCGACCTGGCGGGCGGTCCGTCGGCGCGGCTGTGCGTCACGACGCGCTCCTTCTTGGCCTGGATCAGCAACCCCTTGGAGATCGGAGGCGCGAGCTTGGGCAAAGAATCGACGCGGATGCCGATATAGAGGTCGGCGCCGCTCTTGTTTTCCCACGACCCAGGACCTCGATCGGGGAAGTCCTGCGCGACGATCGAGACCTTGTAACCGTTGATGCTGAACCCATCGAGGCGCGCTTCGAGCATAGCTGCGATCTTCGAGCTGATCGGCGGTTCTTGTGCGCGGCGCGGCCATTGCTGTTTCACCGTGTCATCGACGGCGCCACGGATCAGGTCGGCCAGCGCATCGCGCGTGACGGTGTCGCCGTTGAGCATTCAGCCCCTTTCTAATCGGCTGACTCGGTCAAGAACCGGTACGCCTGATGACGATCTTCTCGCCGCAGCATAGCAAGCAGATATCCTTGCGTCGCTCGAAACGCGGCTCGCCGGCAAGCTCGCGGCTCTTGCGATTGGCATGCTGGCGCCCGGAACGGTCGAGCTTTCGGGCTATGCAATCGTGGCAGATTGGCTCTGGTGACAGTCGTTCGATCAGCCCGCGAACACGCTCCAGAACCGTTGCCATCGCGTCTCCTGCCGGCACTTTGCCGCACCCGCGGCTTCCTCGATTGGCTGGTCTGGCAGCGATCCGTCTCGATCCGCAATGGCTGTGCCGAACTTTCTTCCCCGCCCGCTTCGCGCGCTCCTCGCGCATCAAGAAAGCCCGGCTTCGCCATCCTCCGCTGGTCGCTGCGGCCCTCCGGGTGCGCACCGTCCGTCCCGATGCCGGTCGACCGCCATCGAAGCCGCACTGGCGCGGCAACGATGGATAGGAGACTTCATCATGGCACAGATCGGATCGTTCACCCGCGGCGACAACGGCGTCTACACTGGCGAAATCCGCACCCTCACCCTGCGCGTCAAGGCCAGCATCCGGCCCGTCGAGCGCGAGCATGACAAGGCGCCGGACCATCGCGTCAGCGCTGGCGGCGTCGAGTTCGGCGCGGGCTGGACCAAGGCGGCGCGCGACACCGGCGCCGAATATCTGAGCCTCAAACTCGACGATCCGAGCTTCCCGGCGCCCATCTACGCCACGCTGACGCAGGGCGACGACGGCGAGCACAAGCTCATCTGGTCGCGCTGAACCCGACGTCCCGCGCGCTCCGGCGCGCGGGACCCGAGCGGTGAGCCGGATTTGCCTTAGCTCGCGAGGGGCCTTGCAGGCGGGGGCGTCTGCCTGGTTCGCTTTCCGTCGCACGGGACCTCGGACCCGTGCCTCGCGGCATAACCCGTACCGCTCGTCTCCCGGGTGTGTCGAAAATCGATCATCGGCCTTCGACACTGCCCGGCAGGTGCTCCCGGCGGCATCCCCGGTGCCGCGACCGCACGGGCGCGATCCCGCGAAGGATGCCGATCCCCATGGACACCGACGATGACATTTCCCGGGCCAGCCGTGCCAAGCGCGGCTCGCCTTTCCTCAACACCGACCAGGCCGCAGCCTATCTCAAGCTGTCGAGCCGGCTGCTGAAGCGCCTGCGCCGCGCCGGCAAGGGGCCGGTATTCCGTCGCCACAGCCGCTTCGTCCAGTACCATATCGACGACCTCGACGCCTGGTCCGGCGAGCAGGCCGCGCGCGAGATCGGGCGATGAAGGGCCGTCACGGCCGCGCGGGCGACGCCCCGCTTCTCGCCTGGGGCGATGCGCTCCGCGCCGCCAAGACCCGCCGCGCTCGGTTGCGCTGGCACATCGCCATCACCGGCGCCGGCATCGCCGTCCTGCTCGCCAGCGCGGCCATTCGGCCCGCGCCGCGGCTGGTCTGGAACGCCAGCCCCAGCGCGCCGATCGGCCTCTATGCGGTCAAGCCGGGCGCTTCGGCCGAGCCGGGGGACATGGTGATCGCGCGGGTTCCCGATCGCTTCCGTCGGCTCGCCGCGGAGCGCCACTACCTGCCGCTGAACGTGCCGCTGGTGAAGCGCGTAGCTGCTCAGGCCGGCGACGAGGTCTGTGCGCTTGGGCAGGAGATATTCGTCAATGGCAGCCGGACGGCCGAGCGTCGGCTCGCCGACGGACAGGGCCGGCCCATGCCGACATGGTTGGGCTGCATCCGGCTCCACGGCCGCCAGCTGTTCCTGCTCATGGACAATCCGGCCTCGTTCGACGGTCGCTACTTCGGCGCGACCGAGGGGAGGGACATCATCGGAAGGGCGCGTCTGCTGTGGCGCCGCTGAGGATGACCGCAGGGGCGGCGGCGCTCGTCGTCGCCATGCCGGCGCAGGCCGAAAGTGTCGCCGACTGGCATCCTTACATCGCCGACGCGTCGCTTCGCTTCGGTGTGCCAAGCGCCTGGATCGAGCGCGTCATGCAGGCGGAAAGCCGAGGGAAGACCCGGCTCGACGGACGCCCGATCCGCAGTCGTGCCGGCGCGATGGGGCTGATGCAGCTGATGCCCAGCACCTGGGAAGCGATGCGCCGCAGACTCGGTCTGGGCGCGAATGCCGACGATCCGCGCGACAACATCCTGGCCGGCACCTTCTATCTGCGATTGATGTATGATCGCTTCGGCTACCCCGGCCTGTTCGCCGCCTACAACGCCGGTCCCGGGCGCTACGCCGCGCATCTTGCGACCGGCAGCGCGCTTCCGGGCGAGACGATCGCCTACCTCCAGACCGTCGGCGGCTTGCCGTCAGTCGCCAGCGGAACGGTTGCCGGAAGGCAGCGCGAAACCCTGTTCGCCGTTCAATATCGGGCGCCAAACCAGCCTGAATTGCCGGTTCTCACACCTTCTCCATCGATGGTCTTCGCGGTGCGACATGATGGTCAATGAGGTGAGGTTGCGCACCACCGAGAGGTTAGAGGCTTGTCTCGATAGACCCAGCATGACGGGTGGCGGAGCGGCTATTAAGGCCCGCGGGTGCCCCCCAATTTTCTTCGAAAATCGGTTCCCCCCACGTCCGCTTCGCGGCGCTTCCGCTTGCGCTCCAGCGGCCCTGACAGCCGCTCCGCCACCCGTCCCTCAAACGCCGTTC
>NZ_MKRR01000151.1:24039-24566 GCF_001897045.1 Sphingomonas sp. 66-10 | reverse complement strand
AATTGGAGTTCGGACGCGGTGCCGGGGAGGCCCTGGCACATCGGTTTCTCGAAGCCGAAGAGACCGATTTTCTCTGGGATGCGCGGATCGAGGAGCGCTGGCTCGGGTCCTACGAGAGCATCGACGACGATGATCTGGAGCTCGACCGGATAGCGATCTGCGGGCGACTGGACGGTCGCTGGTTCGCGAGCGTGATGCTCGTGGATGGCAACGGAATGGCGCACGGGACGATGGGGAAGCGCTACTGCAGGTCCCGCAGATCGGCCCATGAAGCGATGGTCGATGCACACTGATCGGGCGACGACTGGCAGGGAGAGGCGGCGTCGGACCGGCGCTGCTTCTCCCCCTTTTTGAGCCGGGAAGGTCAGGAGGAAGGGGGGAAGGGAAAACAAGATAAAGGCAGTGTCTCGCGACCCTGCTCAAGTGATTGTCTGGACATCGTTTTTTCACGAGACAAGCCGCTCCGGTCGCGAGACTCTGCGGAAGGAAACTTCCGGAATCCGGCATTTTCCTTCCGAAATCGCGAG
>NZ_MKRR01000151.1:0-24023 GCF_001897045.1 Sphingomonas sp. 66-10 | reverse complement strand
GAAGGTGCTGCGCTACGGCAGCCGGATCGTGGTCGCGGCGCGACTTGCCGGGGCCAGGACCGGCGTCGTCGGCCGCCGCTTCGACGGCAGCCGGATCGGCCGCGGCGCCAGCATCGGCCGCCTGCTGTCCAGCCGCGACCGGTTCGCCGGTCTGAGGAGCCGCCGCGCGATCGTGAAGACCCGGCTCGTGAGGCTGGGCGCGAAGGGTCTGCCCGGCGCCCGGACGCATCTGCGCTACATCCAGCGCGACGGCGTCACCCGCGAGGGCGCGGCGGGCGAACTCTACGGTCGGGAGGCCGACCAGGCCGACGGCAAGGCCTTCCTCGAACGGTGCGACGGCGATCGGCATCAGTTCCGCTTCATCGTCTCGGCCGAGGACGGCGCCGAATACACCGACCTCAAGCCCTATGTCCGACGCCTGATGACTCAGGCCGAGCACGACCTCGGCACGAAGCTCGACTGGGTCGCGGTCGACCATTTCAACACCGACCAGCCGCATACCCACATCATGCTGCGCGGCGTCGACGAGTCCGGCGAGAACCTGATCATCGCGCGCGAGTACATCGCCCATGGCTTTCGCGAACGCGCCGCCGAGCTGGCGACGGTCGATCTTGGGCCGCGCACCGATCGCGAGATCGAGAACCGGCTGCGGCACGATGTCGATCAGGAGCGGCTGACGACGATCGACCGCCGTCTCATCAGGCGGATGGACGACGAGCGGACGGTGACGGCGGCGAGCAACGACCCGTTCCAGCAGTCGGTCGCGGCCGGCCGGCTGCGCAGGCTCGGCACGATGGGCCTGGCGGAGGACCTGGGGCACGGACGCTGGCGCCTCGCCGACGGCATCGAGGACACGCTGCGGCGGATGGGCGAGCGCGGCGACATCATCCGGACGATGCAGCGCGAACTGACGGCACGGAAGCTCGATCGCGCCGGTGTCGATCGCCGCATCCACGACACGCCGGGCGAGGAGATCGTCGGACGCGTAATCCACCGCGGCTTCTCCGATGAACATCGCGATCGCCACTATCTGATCGTCGACGGGGTCGACGGCCGGGTCCATTATCTCGACATAGGCCGCGGCGATCTGAGCGAGCCGACGCCCGAGGAGTCGATCGTCAGGATCGCGCCGCGCAGTGCGGGCGTGCGCGAAGTCGACCGGACGATCGCCGAGGTCGCGAACGGCAATGGCGGGCGCTACTCGATCGATGCCCATCTGCGGCATGATGCCGGAGCCACCCAGGGGTTCGCCGAGACGCATGTCCGGCGGCTGGAGGCGATGCGCCGGGCGGGCGCCGGTGTCGAGCGCAGCGCTGACGGCAGCTGGTCGATCGCGGCAGACCATCTCGACCGGGCAGCAGCCTACGAGGCGCGTGGCCTTCGCGATCAGCCGGTAGCGATTGAAATCGTCTCGGCGCTCCCGCTCGCGCGGCTCGAGAAGGCCGACGCCGCGACCTGGCTCGATCGTGAGCTGGACGCCAGCACGCCGCTTCTGGTCCGAGACGCTGGATTCGGACGCGAGGTTCGCTCCGCGCTCGACGCACGACGACAGTGGCTCATCGAACAGGAACTGGCGGACGTGGACGGGGGAAAACTTCGTCTGCGCGCCAATGCGATCATGCTGCTCCAGCGCCGCGAACTGCTCGGCGCGGGCGAGCGGCTTGCCGGCGAGCTGGGCAAGCCCTTCATCGAGCCGAAGATGGGCAGCGCGGTGGAGGGGCGGCTGACACGGCGCGTCGATCTGACCAGCGGCCGGTTCGCGCTCGTCGAACGGTCGCGAGAATTTACCCTCGTGCCATGGCGGCCCGTGCTCGAACGGCAGATTGGCAACCAGGTCAGCGGGCTAATGCGGTCTGATAGGGTAAGTTGGCGGTTTGGACGACAGCGAGGCGGGCCGACGATCCCCTGAGCATAATCGGGAGTTGGCGAGCCGTGACGAGACATAAACGATCGATGCGATAGACGCGTCCACAGGCTATGTTGGAACGATGGACCGACTCTCAGCCAGTACGCGCAGCGCGCTGATGTCTCGAGTGAAACAAGCCGACACGGCGCCCGAGATGCACGTGCGGCGTCTCCTGCATCGTAATGGTCTGAGGTTCCGTCTACACCGACGCGATCTGCCCGGCACTCCAGACATCGTTCTGCCGTCGCGACGCACCGTCATATTCGTGCACGGCTGCTTCTGGCACCGCCACCAACGGTGCTCGCGGGCGTCAACCCCAACGACCAATTCGGAGCGCTGGCGCTTGAAGTTCGAGCGCAACGTTGCTCGTGACGGCGAAGCCTGTGCCGCGCTCCACGAGCTGGGCTGGACCGTGCTGATCGTCTGGGAATGCGAGCTCAAAAACGAAGCCGAGCTGGAAAACCGCTTGCGCGATCGGCTCGGCCTGGCCGATAGTTGAAAATGTTCCGGGTCGAGCACGACAGCTCTCGACAGTTGGCGTGCGCGCCGGCTAGAACCGATTTCCGTGGCTACGGATAAACAATCTAAAGAAGAACTCCAAAAAACCTTGAACTGCGTCGATTTGTTCGCGGGAGCGGGCGGATTTTCGCTTGCCGCGCGCCGTGCCGGTCTCGAGATTCGCCTCGCCGTCGAAAGCAACAAACATGCGGTAGAGACGTACAGGAACAATCTCTGCAAAGCTTCCAAGCGTCCGATCGTGCTGGCCGGCGACATTCGACTGATGGATCCGGTAGCAGCATACAGCAAGGCCTATAAGCAGGAGGAGTCCTGCGATCTCCTGCTCGGAGGGCCACCCTGCCAGGGATTCTCGACGCATCGCCTCAACGATTCGGGCGTGGCCGACGAGCGAAACGATCTTATTCATGTCTACTTCGCATTCGTGCGCGCGTTCGCTCCTTCGGTGTTTCTAATGGAAAACGTGCCCGGCATGCTATGGGATCGGCATGCGGAGACGCTCAATCGCTTCTACCTACAGGGCGCTCTTGCCGGGTACGAGGTGCAGGAGCCCGTGGTCATCGATGCGCGCGACTTCGGTGTGCCTCAGCGACGCAAGCGGGTGTTCATCCTGGGATTGAAGCGTGGGCTCGATCTCGGAGGCCTGGCCTGGCCGCCGCGACCTACCCACGGCAGCCCGAGCGCTTGCGCGAAGGATCCGAGCCTCATGCCTTGGCGCAGCTGCGCGCATGTGTTCGCGCCTGCGGAGCCCGACGACCTGAACGACGTGCACATGCGGCACAGCGAGGAGCTGATCGAAGCCTTTCGACGCACGCCGCTCAACGGCGGCAGCCGCCGCGAGTCCGGCCGACTGCTGGCCTGCCATGTCGATCATGACGGACACAAGGACGTCTATGGGCGGATGGATCCGTCGCAGCCGGCGCCGACGATGACGACGGCCTGCATCAATCCGTCCAAAGGCCGCTTCGTGCATCCTACCCAGCATCACGGCATCACGGCTAGGCAAGCGGCGCGCATCCAGACGTTTCCGGAAGATTTCACCTTCTCCGGGGGCCTGATGGCGGCGGGGGTCCAGATCGGCAACGCGGTCCCGGTGGAGCTGGGCGAGCAGCTGATCCGATATCTGACCCCTCTCCTGCGGCGCGCCCGCGGCGAGGAGAAGGCCGCGGCGCCAGCTGGCGAGCCGGAGACGGTTCCGGCCTGAACGCGGCCGACGCTAGATGGTCACTCCGCCGAAATAGCCGAGCCCGGGGTTCGCGGGCGTGCCGATCGCGACCACCCGGTCAAGCAGCAGATTGCCTTCCTCGCAGCTGGTCTCGGGGAGCAGCGCGCAAGCGTGGCAGGCGGCACGGTTGAGCGCGTTGGTGCCTTGTCCTTCGCTCTCGATGCACAGGGGATCGGACGAGCAGATGGCGGCGTTGGCGAGCGCCGCCCTGACAGTCGCATCGAGGCGACCCGCTTCGCCCTGGCGCACCAGTCCACCCAGCGTGCCCTCGGAATCTCCGCTCGCGGTGTAGACGAGCAGGCCCGCCATGGGATGGGCGGGATCGTCCGAGACGTAAAGGCGCTCGCGCAGGCTCGAAGAATCATAGCCGCACTCGAACGCCAGCTGGCGGATAAGAAGATGGGCGAAACTGTGAATGAGCAGATGCGCCGGCGTGATGACGCGGACGGGGCGTCCCCGCTCGACGGCGATCCGACGCAGCTGCGCCTGGAGCGCGCCGACGCGCGCTTCGGTCTCCGGCAGGGCGCTGAATGCGGCGAGCCTCTCGCGCGAGAACTGGAGGAAGATTCCTTCCCCGCGCACCGAGAAGCCGGGCAGCCAGCGTTTGGGTGCAAGCGACAGCGCGGCGAGCGCACCGCCCGCGGCGTCGGGCGGCACCAGCCGCGTGAAGCCGGTCAGCACACGGGTCTCGCGCAGCCGCCTGACCAGCACGACGGCCTCGAAAGCTTGGGCGAACCAAGGCTCGTAGCCGCGGACATCGCACGCCCTGGTGTCGAAATCGTGCCGCTCCAGTTCGGGCGGGCGAGCGCCCGTGTAAGCCTTGTACTCGTCGAAGCGGTAGCGGGTCTCGTCGGTGTAGGTGTCGATCGCCGCGGCTCCGTCGCCGCTCAGCCGCTCGATCACCGCGGAGATGAACGCATCCTCGTCCAATCCCAGGTTCCGAGCCTTGGTCTTGAGGAACGGCAGATGCGGCTTTCCTTCGACCGTGAACGACGTGATCTCGTCCCAGATGTCGGGGCGATCGAGAACCTGCTGGACCTTCGCCGAATAGGGCGGGATCAGGATCGAGCTCGTCAGCTTGGCGAAATATGAGTTGGAGGCGCCACGCTGGATCGTCTGCGGTACTAGAGAGGGGCAGGCGACGGTGCCGTCGGGACCGAGCCAAGGCCGCTCGCCCGGACAAGAGGGCACCGACATGCCCCGCAGCGCGTCACGCTGGAACGCGCCCGCCATCGAGCGTGACGATCCGCAGCTCACGCATTTGACGACGACGCCGGCCAGGCCTGCCGCGGTGGTCGAATAGAGGTACAGCTGCGCCGTCTCGGCCGCGCAAGCGGGCGCGTCGCCGGAATGCGCCCATTCGTGCCAGGGAAAGTCCATGATGTGGCCCGCCTCGCAAGCGGCGACGAAGCGCACCGGCGACAGTCGCGGCCGGCGCTTGGCCGGCAGCTCCGAGCACGGCTTCGCCTCGCCTTCGGCGCGTCTGCCGGGATTGTGGCAGCGCAGTCCTTCGGAGCGCCACGGCGTGTTCCAGGGCACATGCTTCAGATGCCGGCAGCGTGGACAGAAATGCCAGTTGGGGAAGCGGACGAAAGGCATGTCGGCGCGGTCGAGATGTGGGATGCCGCGCGGAACGATGTCGGGCGCCTCGGTCGGGCTCAGGAAGAAATCGATCGGACGCCCGAGCTCGGCGCTCAACCGGCGCGCCAATCGGCCGTCGACCACCTGGCTCGATTTGAGGATCTCCGGCTTCATCGAAGGGTCGGCGAGCTCGTACGGCCATGCGTCCAGCCCCGCGGACATGAGGGACTCGTCGAGAAAGTCGATGATCGCTCCGACGCCAAACGGGACGACGCCTTGCGAGGTGCGAAATTCGGCGCGTTCCTTCATGCTTCTTCCTCGGCGGGCGTCGGATAGATCGTGATCACGCGGGCGCTCGAGGTGCCGTCGACGTTGCGCATCGAGGTGGGCACGGGCCAAGCGTGGCGCTGGAAGGTATCGTCGGGCACCGATCCGAACGGGTACATCAGGGTCAGACCGGTCGGCGTTCCGCCCATCCGCCCCCATTCCGGGGGCTTGTAGGCACGCCATTCGGCAAGCGCCGCATCCAGCTCGGCGCGGGTGTCGTCGGCTTCGTCGCGGTCGATCTCCTCGACGCGCGCCAGGATTGCCTCGATCTGGTCCTCGACGTCGTCGCCGAAGGACGTGACGGCGTCGGGGCTTTCGACCTCGGCGATGAGCCGAGCCAACGCGACGAACACGCCCATCAGGCCGCGCTCGCGCGCCTGCGGCGAGAACGGAGTCACGCTGGTCGGCTCGACGTTGCGATAGAGGCTCTGATGATAGGCGACGAAGCGCTCGTAGTGCGAACGGTCGCGGCTCTTGGTCTGGGTGTAGACTGTGAGCACGAGGCCGGGCACCTGGCGGCCGACACGGCTGCTCGCCTGGATGTACTCGGAGGTGCCCTTCGGCTGCCCGCTCATGACGATGACGCCGAGCCTCGCCACGTCAACCCCGACGGCGATCATGTTGGTGGCAAGCAGCACGTCGACCGGCGGGGGCCCGGACGGCTTGAGACGCCATTTGATCTCGAGCTGCTGCAAGATCGCGGGGATCTCCTCAGCGCCGCGGCGGCTCGTCAACTCGACGATCTCGCGAATGTAGCGACGGGCTTCGGGGCGAATGCCGTGGCGATGGCAGTAGCCTTTGAGAAATTCCGGGATGTCGCCGACGCACAAGGTCGCGGCGTGCCCCAGCTCGCGCAACGAGTTGAAGTACCAGACCAGCGTGCCGTAAGGATCCACGATCGCTCGCTCGCGCTCCTGATCTTCGGTGAGCGGGTAGCAGACGTTCTGGAGCAGCGGCGAGCAGGCGCGCACCAACGCCGTCTGGTGCGACTTGACCGCGTTGCCCATGAAGCCGACGTAGCGGCGACCCGGCGCGTCGGTGTCCTCGAAGGCGAAATAGGAATCACCCGAGCGGATCGCCTGCGGCGGAAACTCAAAGCAGTCGCGGGCGTACAGGTCGCGACATTGCTGTGCGGCGCGCCGGATCGTCGCGGTCGAGGCCACGACCTTGTGAATATGCCCTTCGCGCGAGCAGAGCCGGTCTATCGCGGTTTCGTATAGGCCTACGACGGTGCCGAGCGGCCCTGAGATGAGATGAAGCTCGTCCTGGATCACGAGCGCGGGCGGCGGCGCGTCGGTTCCGATCCCGAACAGACGGCCGGTCCGGTTGTCCCAGGCGACCTGGGCGAACTTGTCGACGGTTCCGATCAGGATGGTCGGCGGCGCCGCATAGATGTCCTCATCGACGACGCGTATCGGCAGGCCGCCTTTCGCCCTGGAGAAATCGCAGTGCTCATCGGGGCAGACGAACGCCACGGTGCGGGCGCCGCCGTCTCGCGGACGCGCCTCCTCGTAGCCGAGCTTGGCTCGATCGGTGAAGTCAACGCCGCACCAAGGGCATTGCAGCACCTGGAACGGATTGACCGCGAACCGGTCCTGCTGAAGCTGGCGTAAGCGGTTTCGCGCATCGTCACGCGTGTTGGGCGAGAGGCTGCGGCCGACCCAGAGCCCGATCGAGATCGGCTCGTCGCCCAGGTCGGCGCCGAGGTCACGGTCGCGTCGCAGCATCTCGATGGCGAGCGTGAGCGCCGAGGCGCGCTGAAACTGCTGCGCGGTCAGTAGGCGCAGCGTGTAGCGCATCAGTACCGTGCAGCCCGCGGCCTCCCCGCGCAACCGGTTCAGGATGATGGTGAACGCGCTCAGGCCGAGATAGGCTTCCGTCTTGCCGCCGCCGGTCGGGAACCAGATCAGGTCGACGATCTTGCGCTCGTCGTCCGACGGGTCGAACGCCGAGGCGAGATTCATCAGGATGAAGCCGAGCTGGAACGGGCGCCAGCTCTTGTCGCGGCCGTCGCCCGGGCCGTCGGGAAGCGGATCCTCGCGACCGCGACGCGGCAGCCGAGAGTGATGCTGCTGGACGAACATCGCCTTGTTCATCAAGCGAAACGCCGTGAGCGCGTCGGCCTCGCGCTCGAGCAGATCGATGCCGCGCAGCATGCGGGCGAGACAGGCGCGGCAGTTGGCGAGATTGGCCCGCGCCGCCTCGAGCAGCTGCCCGTCGAGATCGCCGATCTTGCCTTCCTGCGCGACGATCCAGCTTTCGTAGTCACGCGCGAGGTCGCGCACCGCCGCAGGAATAGCGACGCCTGGGTCGTCTCCGCCCGCATCGTAAAGGAAGCCCATCGACAGCTTGAGCGCGCGGGTTTCGTCGAATGGCGTGGTGCGCGGAAGGATCGGCTTGAGCTCGTAGTCGGGAACCGCGACCGCGGCGACCCAATCGACCGCGCCGCTTTCCGACAAGGCCTCATCGCGATTCCAATCGCCGGCGGTACCGTGGCCCAGCGCGAAGGCGCGACGATGACGGAACAGCAGATCCATTGAGGCTAGCTCGGGATCGTCGACCGCCTCGCCGACGCTGCGGTCGATCGGTAGAAATACCGCCTCGCCGTCCCCATGCACGACTTTCAGCCCGGCTTGAAAGTAGACGTCGCCGCAGGACGGCGCGGCCAGTCCTTGAGCGCGGCGTTCGTTGACGAGCATGCACGAGTAGATCAGCCGGTCGTCGCCACGACGACGAACGGTGGTGCGCAGCGTCAGCATCGCGTCCGCGTCGAGCGGGATCGGCGGCTGCGCGCCGAGCTTCGTCGCGCTCGGCAGGAGGATCTCGCGCGCGCCAGGCACGCGCCGCCAGGCCTGAACGCGCCTCGTCGAAGGATTTGGGCGCCCGTCCAGCCTGGTCTGGCCGGCGAACGGATGAGCCTCCTCGGCCGATTCAGCGGAATAGGTCGCCCATGTCGCGCGGACGACGAGCGGAACCGCCTCGCCGATCGCAAAGGAGATTCCTGCGGCCGAAGGGCTGAACTCGTTGGCAAGGTTCAGCGGCTCCCTGTCGTCGGACCCGTCGCCGTCTTGGCGCGCGGCGCGAGCCTCGACGACGGGGACATCCTTGGGCAACGCCTCCAGCGTCTCCGCCTCGTCCTCGGTCGGCGCGTCTCGGCTGTCCTCGAGAACCTGCTGGATCATCCTCTGCGGGAAGAGCACGCCCGTCGCATAGAGTTGCAGCGGCGAAATTTTCAGCAGCTCGACCTGCTCCTCGGCCGGATCGTCGGGGCGCGGGCCGAACAGCTGACGGATGGTGGAAGCGACGAGGGTGTCGCGGAACGCGCGCGAGCTCGCGAACGGATCGGCAGGCGCGCTCATCGTGCCGCCCTCGCTTGGAGCCAGGCCTCGCCGACCAGAGCATAGAGCTTGGTGCGCGCGCGGGTCATACCGACGTAGAGGGCGGAGCGCACGCGCTCGTCGTCGAGCCGGTCGGGCAGATCGGTCAGGATCACGACATCGTTCTCCAATCCCTTGAAGCCGGCGATGGTGCCGTAGGTGAAGACCTCAGGATCCGGCTTCCCGTGCTCCTCGATGCGTCGAAACGGCTTGCCGACGTCGGGCGGATGCAGCGCGACGCTCGACGCATCCGTCTTGACCCAGGAAAGGATCGAGACGCTTCCCGGCGGCACTCCTTCCTTGAGCAGATCGACGAGCAGCGCCCGTAGGCGCTTCGCTTGGTCCTTCGGATCGGCGACGACGCGGTAGTCGACCGGCGAGCGCAGCGCGCGCCTGCAGACGGGCTCGGCGATGCCTGCGATGCGGCTCGCCTCGAACGCGACCTCCTTGGGATTGCGGAAGTTCTCGTGGAGCTCGACCGCGAAGGCGCCGAATCCGCGCAGCGTGTCGAGAAGCGTCGGATCGACGCGCCCATACAGCCCCGATTGCGGCCCCGAGTCGTGAAAGATCAGCCAACGGCCACCACGAAAGCCGTTCGCCAGAACGAGATTGAGACAATCGAGAAACGGAAAGGTCAGAATGTCCTGCGCCTCGTCGACGACGATCACATCGAATTGCGGAAGCGTGCCTTCGTCGAGCAGGATCGAGCAGGCGCTCTCGAACAGCTCGGGATAGAGCTTGTCGAACGTGTCGGCTGATCCGGCGACGTCGCCGCCACGCAGGCGGTCGCCGAGCCCGGCGCCGCGGATCGTCTCGCCGAAGAAGCCGTGAAGCGTCGCCATGCGCACGCCCGGCGCGGTTCGGGCAACGTCGACCTTGAGGAAATGCGCGAGATTATCGTTGTAGCAGAGCAGTAGAACAGAGCGTCCCGTCTCGGCCAGCCGACGCGCGGCCTCCAGCGCGATCAAAGTCTTGCCGCTGCCCGCCGGGCCGTCGCACAAAAGGCGCGGATTGCTTTCGTTGAGGGCATAGTCGAGCACGCGGTGCTGGTCTGGGCTCAGGGCAACAAGCTCGCGCTCGCTCTCGGCGAGCAGGCCGGACAAGCTTTGCACGACCTCGAAGTCGCCGCGCAGCAGCTGCAGATAGTCCTCGCGCCGCGTTGCGCTCAGCCGCGCCGGCGCGACACGCCCCGTCTCATCCGCTCGCTCACGGAAATAGCGGGCGAGCCGGTAGACGTAGTCGGTGAACGGCCTGGTCGTGTCGCGGACGTCGTATATGACGTCCTGGTCCCACTCGGGATCGGACCGATCGAAGCGGATATCGGGAAAGGCCACACCCCAGCCGATGAGACCATCCTTGCGTGCGGAGCGCCCGAGGCGCCGATCCAGATATCCGATCAGGCCCCAGCGCGCCGACTGCGCCTGCTTGAATGGACCTTCGCTCGAGGTGTAGGATCTCGCCCCGCGCCCGATCCGCCACATGCCGTCCTTGCGCTCGACGTCGCCACCCTTCACCTCCAGGCAGAAAATGCCTTCAGGGCCAATCAGCACGAAATCGGCCTCGGCATAGTCCTTGCGCAGATGCCGGGCGATGCCGAGCGAGTGGAGGCATACAAGATCGTCACTGCCGGGGCAGTCGCGGATCAGCTCGAACATGCGGGTCTCGCCGCGTGAGACCTCGGCAGGGCAAACGGGCGGGAGCATGCGGGTCATGCCGCGGCGCCGTCCTGCGCGGGGAGATCGGCAAGGCGCAGTCGTCGGCCCACCAGCTCGCTCGGCACTTCCTGGATGCCGCCGAGCCGCTCGACCCGAGCCAGCGCATATGTGACGCGCTTCCCTTCGACCTCGAACGCAATGGTCGGCTGCGAGAGATCGATGGCGCCCGAGAAAATCTCGCGCACGATCGCGTCGGCCGCATCCGCGCGCGCGCGATACACGTCGTCGATCGCCGTCGCGGTGTCGTCCAGGCGCGCGCGCAGCTGCGCGTCGTTCATCAGCTCGACCATCAACGGCAGGACACGACGGTAGCTGCGAGGCGCGACGCTGCGCGTGTCGTTCGCCCATGATCGGATCGTCAGCGCATCGCGACGCTCGCCGGCCTCGGCCATGCGGCCAGCGAACCGGGCATAGCTTTCGCCGGTCGCCGCAAAATGCCGCTTGAGCGCGACTTTCCACAGATCGGCACGAGCACGCAGCATGCCGCCGTCGGCGAGCATCCGGTCGGCCCACGCATCGACCAGATCGCGGTCGGTCTCCAGGGGGAGCGCGGTCAGCATGCCAGGCGTGAGCGCCGCGACGGCGGCGAGCAGCCGACGCTCGCCGCCGTTTCCGGTCGAGGCGCCGTCGCCTTCGGGCAAGACGATGACGTGGCCGGTCGGCGGCAGCAGCGCGAACGCGCCGGGATCCGTGAACAGGACCAGCTGGGCCTTGGCCGTCTCGCTCCGATAGGCTGCGGACGGAAGCGCCCTGCGGATGCCTTCGACCGCCCGCGCCTCCGCTTGAGCGGTCTCCGGCGTGTCGTCGATCGGCTCGACGTCGTTGGCCGCCTGGAACTCGACGCGACGAGAGGCTTGCTCGTGCCAGCGCAGCTCGGCGGTTCCCAGTCCGCCGTCCACGATCCGCTTCAGGAGCTGCGCGGTGGAGCGTTCGAGCCTCCGCTCCCAACGGCGGCCGGCGGATATGGTCCTTTCGTACCATCCCCGCTCGTACGGCAGGAGCAGCATGTCGGTATGGGCCCCGAAGCCGATGTTGGAGAGCTCGCGCATGGCATGACGGCCGAGCCAGCCGGGAACGACCACGCGATCGTAGGGCGCGGAGGCCCGCAGCGCCTCGATGGTCATCCATTCGAGCCCGCGAAGAGCATCGGTCACTTCCGCCGCGGCGCGACAGCGGTCAGCGGTCGCGGTCGAGCGGCAAACCACGGCGACGGCTTCGTCGGCGCCGAACGTGGCAGCCAGGTCGAGCAGCGCCTTGCGCCTGTCGCCGCCCGACGCGTCGGAGGCAAAGCCCGTGAACAGCGTGCGAACCTCGGCTGCATAGGGCTCGTAGACCGCAAGCATTGAGGCTTGGCCGACGATCGAGGCTGCAAGGCCTTCGAGAGCAAGGCGATCGTTGTCGTCCGGCAGCGGCTGCGCCGTCGCTCGGCGCAGGAAGGCCGCGACGGTCAAGTCAAGCGCGTCCAAGGCCGGATCGTCGCTGCGGCGCGCATTGCCGCGACGCAGGCAAGCCGCAACGGCGTCCAGGAACGTGTCCTCGCCGACGCGAACGGTATAGGTTGCGGGCCAATGCGCCGAGCGGCGGGCGAAGAACCGGGCGAGCGGATCGCTTTCCGCCGACTTGCCGGGATGGACCATCGGCGGCACCTCGACGTCCTGGTCCTCGAGATACCAGACGTCCGCAAGCCCCTGGTCTACGAGTGCGCTCACGGCTTCGCGCTCATGAAGCTGCGCGAACACGCAAAGCCAGCTGTCGTCGAGGCGGCCCGACGCGGCGAGCGCTGCATGAAGCGTGCGGCCCGGCGTCGCGCCGTCCACCAGCACGCGCCAGCCGTCGATATGCTCGGGCGGATCGGACAGGAGGTCGGCGGCTGCTCCGATGTCGCCGCATGCGTAGAGAAGCGGACGGTCGCTGGCGCTGCCCGGCAGAGCGTGCGGACGACCCTGGCCGTCGATCCAGCAAGCGCCGAGCAGCGCCGCCGGCGTCAATCCCTGGGGACTGAGCGCGGGAAGGTAGCGGTCGAGCTTGGCCCGCGACGTCAGCAGGAGGACCGCCTCGTAGCGCGAGGGGCGTCTGCGCCCGTCTCCCGTCAGGCCGATCAGCCCGTCGACGTTGCGGTCCTTGAGCCATGTGAGAATGTGGGTGCCGTTCGCGAGCCGCTTCCATTCGCGCGGCGCGCGGGCGAGATAAGGCAGAACCTCCTCGCCGACCGAGATGCTCCCCGCTTCCGCGACATGGAGCCGATAGCGCGGTCGCGCCGTGCCTTGGATCGGCCCGCCCCAGCGGGCATGGAAGGTGACCGTGCCGTCGCCGACGGTCACCGGGCAGCCGGGCTGCCAAAGCTCCATCTCTTCCTCGAAGGCGAGGGCCTGAGTGCTCGCGGCCTCGACCGCGGCGGCGACCGCGGCGATGACCGGATAGGGGCCGGTCTCGCGCAGCACCAGCGCGCCGGCGCTAGGAGCAGCGAGAGTCTTAAGCGCTGCGCAGACGACGTAGCGCCCGAAGCGATCGAGCGGAGCACCGCGCGCTCCGAGGCCCAGCGTCGCGACGAACGGCCAACGTCCCGACAAGGCCTCGAGGATCGGCAGGCACAACGTCTGATTCTCGACCGCGGCATATGCCCATTCGAGGACGTAGATGTCGTCTATAAGGCCGAGGACACCGACATCGTCGGCGACCACGTCGTGAAGCTCGGCGAGATAGCGCAGCGCGCTGCGCGCCGGGGCATTCTCGTGCCCGGGACGCCGCGCGGCGGCGATGAGCGCGTCGGTCTTGGTCGAGAGGCTGGTCCAGTCGCCCAGGCCGCCGAGCTTCTGGAGAACGGTGAGTTGGCGTCGAACTGCAAGCACGACGGAGTCGACGTCGAAAGGCTCGGCGTCGTCGTAGGACGAGAGTCGCTCGTCGATTTGCCGCAGCTCTTCGCTGCTCAGGCAACCCTTGAGGTGCGCGGGGCCGACATGAGCGGCGAGGCGTCCGACCGCCGTCTCCAGGATCCAGTTGAGCTCACGGCGATCGTCGTCGTCGAGCGAGCGCCGCTCGAGCGCCTCCTCCAGGAAGACGAGCGCTCCGGCCGCAAGCGCGGCGATCTTCGGCTCGGCTGCGGCGTGGAGCCGATATTGCGAGGCGATCCAAAGCCAGCGGCCGATCTGAGCGCTCGGAAAGTCGGACCGCTCGAGTGCTTGCGCGAGCCGCTGGGAGAGGTGCGCGAGCTGATCGGACCCCGCGTCCAGGCCGCCCGAGAAGGCCTCCTCCAAGCGCTGCAGCCGCCGGGTCAGTTCGTCGGCCCGCGACTTCTTGGGATACCACCAGCTCACGCGCGAGGCCGTCCGAGAAAGTGTAGATAGGCGTCCATCTGCGATGCGCCCCCCGAGCGCGGTGCTCCTCTCGCCATTTTCGACCCGCTCCCCAAGGCACTATGAACGGATACGTAAAAATGGAAAGTTAAGTCCAGTTCTTCGTGGGCGCTCAGGGTCTCTCCAAAATGAATGGATCGGAGGTGCATGGGGCGGGCAGGTTACGCGCCCGGTAGAATTGCCTATGTCGGGGATCGAGTTCCGGACTCGGCGGCCGGAAACACATTGGGGGAAGCATGACGACGGTTTCGTCGCTGAGCGAGTTCATCGAGGCGATCTTGGGGCGGACCGCGGATCCGTCCAGGATCGTGACCTATCGCGGCCACGGAAACGCCGGCTACACCCTCTCGCCGTCGATCTTCCGAAAAGCGGTGACGCGCGAGAACGAGCACTTACTGCTGCGCGAGCTGGTCGCCGCCCATCCGGAAGACTTCGTTACGGACGCCAGCGCGCTCGAGATGCTGGTCCGGATGCAGCACTACTCGTTGCCGACGCGGCTGCTCGACGTCTCAATGAACCCGCTGGTGGCCCTCTACTTCGCATGCGAAAGCGTCAAGAGACGGGTGACCGTGCCCGGATCCGGCAAGAGGACTAGGTCCGTGGAGGCGGACGGCCAGGTCGTCGCCCTTGCGGTCGGTCGCGCGCGCATCCGCTATTTCGACAGCGATCAGGTGAGCTGCATCGCGAACCTCGCCAGGCTCCGATACGATCTCAAGGAGAAGATCGACACGTCCCTCCCTCAGGACAGTTTCAATGCCGAGCTGCCAATCAAGCGGCTGCTTCATTTCATTCGGCAGGAGAAGACGGGATTCGAGCCGGAGATCGTGCCGTCGGATCTCAACGACATCGTCCTGGTGAAGCCGAAGCAGAGCAATAAGCGCATCCTGGCGCAATCCGGAGCCTTCTTCGCCTTCGGCCTTACTTCGGAGCTGACCGACAGCAATCGAGTGGGCATCCGGGTGGAGCGGATCACCGTCGTTGGCGATCGAAAGGCCAAGATCCTCGATGAGCTCGACAAGCTCGGAATCAACGAGAAAACCCTGTTCCCCGAGATCGAGCGGGCGGCCCGCTACCTTACCGGCAGCCTGTCCACCGGCATCACGGCCTCGAAGCTAATCTCCGCCTCGCACTGAACGCTGAAAGAGCTGTCATTCCAGCACGCCCGGCAGCAACGCTCTTGGCCGGGCGTCGCGCTGATATCGTCCGCTCGCGCCAAGGCCGGCATCTTCGTCGTAGAGGACCTCGGCGACGTGGGTAGAAAACGGCGCGCCATCGTGAAGGCTTGGCAGATGCCGAGGCGCGGGCGAGAACGAGGTCGACGGTTTTCATGACAAATCAGTTATTTGACTTCCCATCGGCTATTCTGGCCGATCGGGCATCTTAGGAAGACCGCTTGTAATTCAGCCAAGCGGATCGCGTCGTTCAATTTGGTAGAGTGTGGTCTCGCCTACACCCTGGGTGAATCGATTGGCATCGAATGTCGCGGGCGCCACGTACCAGACCTCGTTCACAGGAAGGATTGAGCTCAGGATCGCTGCCGCTGTTGCCTGGATCTTGTTGCCCGTCAGGCCGAGTTCGAAATTAAAGCCGCCATCGACATACCAGCTTTGATGAGTGCGCGCGATGATCGACAGGATCGCCTCAAGATCGGAAGCATCTGCGGAAACCAACTCACCCGCCCGGCTTTCTTCCAGCGCCACTCGCCCCGCCATCTCGGCAACCTTGGCACGGGCTGTGTCGGCCGCGTCGACCATAAGTTCGACCGCGTCATATTCTCGGGCCTCCATCAGATGCAGTATGCGCTCATGCTTGGCAGAGGCGAATGCGCACAACCCGCGCTTGCGCGTTCCGTCGCTCTCGGTCGTGAGCAGCGAAATCGGGCTATACGGTCCCTGTTCCCCAGTCAGCACCGACTTGAGCGCGGCGAGCGTCTCGTGCCGATTATAAGATGCATGCGCGTCGAGCACCGCCTGCAGTTCGGCTTCGTTTGGCGAATATCGTTCAGCTGCGGTGTAGGCGATCGTCAGTGACCGACGATCCAACAAGCCGGAGCGCACCATTTTGAAAAGGGCCGGCTTAGCGAGCCCGGTGATGTCAACCACCACTTCGCCTTCGAGCTTGGGCAGCGTCCCGCTTCGCACCGCATCATAAGGCAGCTCTTCGACCACGATACCTTCGCTTGCGGCCTTCGCCAGCATACCGTCCGCGTGTCCCGGTATTGCGTAACGGGCGGCCAAGATTCGTTTCGGCCGCGTGGCACTGAGCAGTCGGTCGAAGGATATCGGCGTGCGATCCTCAAATCCCAGGCCGATCAAGAGGGTATCGACGACGCTGGGCATTCCGGCGAGCTGGAGGCGTTTAACCGAGGGCATCTCGAGCGCCGAGAGAACGATCGGCTCGGCGTCTGCATCTTGAACAGGCGACGTGTCGGGGAACATCAGCTGCACCGGTGGTATTCGGACGAATTCACGCGGCCGCTCGACCGATGGCACCGAGGCTTCCTCGGCCTCATCCCAAGAATCCGACGTGGCCAAGTTGCGAAGAAGGATTTCCTTTCCGGCCTTGGGCTTGCGAAGCCACTCCTCCAAACCCTCTCCGGAGAGTTCAAACCGATCGCGTTCTGCGAGCCCGATCGAATTCACCAAGCCATAGAGCTTGCGATAGGAAAGCTGGAACTGCTGCGTGGGATTAGAGTCGCGCGTCTTCGTGCGCGGCGCCGCGCCGGTAAACACGAAGACGCCCGCATCGACAAGTTCGCGAAGCCGCGCCATCTGTTCCTCGACGTCGCCGGACGTGATCCTCACATAGATCGAGGTGTACTGCCGCAATCGCTTCGACCCAGGGTCTTTGCCCGACTGCATCAGCAAATGGTAGGACGCCTCAGCGAAGCTCATCGCCACCGCCTTCAAATCGCTGTCGCGACGATCGAGATGGTAGAGGTAGCGCGCGCAGAAGTCTTGAAACGCGGCGCTCTGATGCTGCGCCGGTACGGGCAGCTCCTTGCTTCCGCGCGCAATAATAGCCTGATAAATCTGGATCACGCTTCCGATGTCGCCGACACATACACCCGTGAGTGCGCTTAACCCGCGATAGAGCTTCTTGCGGTCACCGGACGTCGGCTGGGTGCTGACGATGCCGCGGGCGATGGACTCGAGATCGATGTCGCCGAGTACATCCTTCGGCTCGGCGTTCGGGTGACCCGGATTGAAGCGCGAACGCGCCAGAAGGATCGCGTTGACGAAATCCCTCCCCCCACCCGGTCGCTTCAGCCGCTCATATACTTCAGCGCCGAGATCGAAGGTTTGGAAGTCGCGCCCCGCAGCGGCCGGGTGCAACTCACCAGGCGATTTGAGCGTGAGGAAGATCGTTTGTGCTTCGGAGGTCAGCTTGAACGCGCAGTCGGCGTGCTGGAAGATGAGAGCCGACAGCAACTCTTCGATCCGACTTGTGTCGAGATAGCGTGTCGATACGTCGTCAAGCAGGAACAACACCTGCGCGTTGCGCCAGACCACGGCGGAAGCGCGAACAGCTGACGCGAGATGGGGAAATGCGATGGCAGGTGTGGTTGCGATGCGATATTCGCTGTCGACCCTGCTGAGCCGAACCAAAAGGTCAACGAGCGAGCGCTCCAATTGCTCGATCGTCGCCGGCTCCGGGATGAGGGGCGCCGGTTCGAGCACTTCAGCAACCGCTCGCGCAATCGCCGCTGCGGCATCTGGCTCGACGGCGGCTGGATCGAGGTCATCGAGATGCGCCAAAGCACGCGCCGCTGCTGCGGCGTACGCAACCACCAACCGCGCGAACAACTGCTCGGCGGATGGTCGAACTTCGTCCTTTCGTATTGGTATCAGCCGCTGTGCCGAGACGAACAGGCCCACGTATTTGTCCTGCCCGATGCGCTGAAGAGCGTCTGCCTCGCTCTCTCCCGACCGTACTGCAGCGCGCGCATGGAACTGAACTGAGTGGAGCAGCATCGTCTTGCCGCACCCCCGCATCCCGGTCATGACCAAGGGACCGGGAGCACTCACGCGGTCGACCCAGGTGTTCTCGGGATCGACGAGCAGTTGCGGGACGTACCATGCGTCCATCGTCTGCGCGTTGTAGGACTCTTCAAATCGGCGCAGCACGAGATTCTCGCGCCAGGGGCGCCACGGTTCCGCGACCTTATGATATTCGGTGCGAATCAACCGAACCATGTCCTCGGCTGAGGGAGGGCGCTGATTTTCGGTCGTCGCAGCTAGCGACTGCGCGATCCCGAGAAGCTTGAGCGCGACGCGTTTGTCGAGATCGGCAGCCTCCTCGCCGTCCAGGAGCAGGCGCTCGGCCATGCGCTGTAGATGTTCGCCGATCCAGTGAATGTCGCCGACGTGGATGCCTCCCGAACGACGGTCGGCCGCCACCGATCCCAAATCGATCGCCTTCGCCCGCAAACCGGGTTCTATCGCATCGCCTCGGCGCCAGGCTGCCTTCGGCAGCTGTTCGACGACGATATTCGCGGCGTGCAGGTCGTTGTGGTGCTTGAGGCGAAGCTCGAACTCATCGCGCATCCTGAATAGGTCGCATGCGATCTGCGCAGCCTGCGCAGCGCCGAGGGGCAGGTGGCCCGACAAATACTCTTCCAGCGGCTCCCCATCGACATACGCCAGTTCCACAACATGGCACGGAAGCACCGTACCTCCGAAGTCGATGTCCGCATCGAACATATCCTCCACGCCCACGATGAACTCCGCACCTGCGGCGACCTCTGCGTGGCGGCGAACCTCTTCCTCAAAGTCTTTGCCGAACTTCTCGTACATCGCCCTCGGAGTGACTTTGAGCACACGTTGCGGGCGGATCGGACCGGAGCGCCGCCCGACGAACGCAGCTCCGTAAAAGCCCCGCCCAAGGGGCCGTTCGACCTCGAACTTGTCGATCTTGGTGGGCGCCGAAGTCAGCGGGAATCCGTATTCCTTGCCGCAGGTCGGACATTCGTCCGACAGCCGCTTGCGTGAATAGTCGTTGGAGGGGCAGTTGAAGCAGCAATATTTCCCACTTTCAGACATTCACACACTCCATCGCCACAGGCGGCGAGCCAGTCGGCGTCGCGTCGATCGTAATCGCACTCCGCAGCGCGGCCTCAAAAGTCCGCCTCGTAGCCTCCGGGCAACGAATAGACAGTAGCTCTTCCCCGGGCTCGACACGATCGCCGGGCCGGGCCCGAAGAAACAGGCCGGCATCGTCAGGATAGCCGGGCGACGTACCCTGCGCTTGCATGACCGCGGTGCGGATTTTGTCGAGATCGTAGCGAACATGTCCCGTCGTGTCAGCAACGAGTGGGCGATTATGACAAACTGCAATCTCGTCGGCATATTTCCGAAATGCGTGTTCGGTCCCGCCCTGCGCTTCAATGTTGCGAATGGCGGCCTTAGACATTCCCCTGCGATCGAATTCTGCCGGGCCGCCGACCGCTGACACCATCGAGGCGCAGGCCTCGACATGCTCGGCAAGCCAAGCATTTTCGTCGCCATCCAGAACAAGCTTGAGGGCAAGCAACGCTTCCCCACGACCGACGAACGGCTGAAATGGTCGGCTCGCGTCGGTCAAGAGGCAGACTGGCTCCATGCGGAGAATGCGCGCCACTTCGCAAAATTTTCGGGAGGCCTGCCTCGCTTCGGAGAAATCGGAGCCGAAGTTGCCGTGGCTCGCCACTCTCACCTCCAGGCCGACCCGCTTGACCCCCATCGCGACTTTTTTCGACAATAAGCTGGCGATTGCGAGATCGGGGACAGCCTGGGCTCCGACCTGTTGTCGATATCGGAAGAGTGCTGCGTCCGCCGGTGCGAAGGTACCGCCGGCATCGACATGGACGTAGTTGCAATTCGCAAGCAGTCGGCCGGCTGCCGCGGCGTCAAGTGCTGTCCGGTAGCCGGGAATTGTTCCGAGCACGTCGATACCACCAGCTGGGCGGCCTGGCACTCCCAGTTTCGGCACCAGCCATCCGGTCGCGACGAGCATTGGAGGGCATAACAGGGTCGAAAGGCTAGTCGGGCCTCCCGTCGAAGCGATATCCGCCGTAGTGGCATCTCCAAGATTAAGCTGACTGCCGGAGGCGGCAAGCTGGAGGGCCAGCTCGGCAATCTGTTCGAGATTAAGGCCGTCGAAAACTGCCGTGCGGACTACTTTTTCGAAACGATGCATTTGCTACTCTCGTATATCTCAAGCGCAGCGATGCAACCGCCTAAGAGCAGTCCCGCAGAGTGCCTCTCCGCCATGATAGCGATCGATGCCATTTATCATGCGGAGAAGGGCGCAGATGCGCTTCGCGCGGTTGAGGAGGACATGGCACCTCCCGCCCCGGCAACTATCTGAGGTATCACTTTCCCTGCCGCGAATAGGTGTCATACGGCCAAAGCAGAAGGTAAGACGGAACAAATGGGGAATATTCGATTGCCTTCATGGCCTGCCGATGCCAATGGGAGCCGTTGAGGTTGGAGACGTTTAGGCATGCAGATTCGACCGGGGGCCCGCTGGTGAAGCGCCTGCTCGCCTCCCTCTTGGGATCCCGGCAAGCGCCAACGATCGAGGTCGCGAAGCGAGTTGCCCCGACGGGACGCGTCGGACGCGTCAGGGTTGGGATAATCACGATCATTGAGGAAGAATTCGAGGCCGCGAAGTCGATCTTCGGGTTGAACCACAACATTCCCGGGACGCCCTACTTCGTGGATTGCGACCAAGGCATAAGGGAGTGGGACTTGGCTCTGATCCAGGCCTCGGACCGCTCCAACGTGCCCATATCTGCCGATGCCACCGATTTCATGGAGGACCTGCGTCCGCAGGTGATGATCCTGCTGGGCGTCGCGGGCGGCCTTTGTGATGACAAAAACCAAGGCCGGGACGGAATTCGTACCGGCGACGTCGTGTTCGCTGACCAGGTCAATTACGTAGAGTTCCTCAAGATCGACAATAACGCCGCCAGGGTTCGCAGCTACGCTATCGACCATCCGTCGGAACCCCTGCGCAAGAACGTATGCGCGCCGATCTCAAAGACCTTCAGCATTCGCGACGCGCTGGACGCGGACCACCAGCCCCCGGATGCGGGCGCCCCATGCAAGATCCACGTGGGCGGAATTGTGTCTGCCGAGAAGGTGTTGGGGGACGTCCACAGCCCCGTGCAGAAGCAGTTGCTCGAGCCCTTCGACAAGCCACTTGCAGTTGACATGGAGTCCATCGGGATGGCCAGGGCCGTCTGCCACGGGCGGGGATCGTTCTGGTACCACCCTCGCTATGTGATCATCAGGGGCATCTCGGACCTGGTTGCCGACGGGGAAAACAACGAGCAGCGCGCACAATGGAAGTCCTTCGCCGCGCACGCCGCCGCGCTGGTAGCAAGGCAGTTCGTCCAGACCCTCCCGCTCGATATTGGAGGGAATTGACATGCCTCAGCTCAAGCCAGAGGATTTTCGCGAACAGGTCGTCGCCTTGGCGCGCAGCCTCGCCGCCTCGTGGAAGGCGCATGAGCCGGCATTCTCACTCCTCACTCGCTGGTCGCGGTCCTACGACAGCATCTTCGCGGGCGAGCTTGGTGTAACGCTTCGCGAGGAGGAGGTTCTCGACCACTCGCTTTCCACAGGACGGGCAATCCTGTCTGGTCGTGGCGGGGATGGAAAGACCTGGTTGCTACGACGCCTGTTCAGGCGCGCGATCGATGCTGGCATCGTGCCGGTATTCATCGACCTGAAGCAGTGGACAGGCGCGGACTACGAGGGCTGGAGGGAATGGACCCAGGACCATGTCGGGGCTGGCGCAGACTTTCTTGTCCGCCGCTTTTCAGGGCTTGGGCTCGGCATCATCGACCTTGATCGCCTGCCGCCCAACGTTCGCAAGATCATATTCGTGGACGGCCTGAACGAGATTACCGCCAAGGCTGGCCTGGAAGTACTTACGGTGCTCGACGAGATCGTGGCGTACTACATGAATACCTCGGTCATCGTCGTGGATCGCCTCGTCCGTAGGGATCTACCGAGCCCGACCCGGTGGTGGATTGGAACGCCACTGCCGTTGGCTTCTGACGAGATCCGCCGGCACTTGCCCAAGGATGCTGCTGTGGTCGAGAATGACCTGCGGTCCTCGCCATTCTTCCTTGATGCAGCATTGCGATCCGGAGCCTCCGGCGGGGGGCGTGTGGCGATGCTGGATCGGATGGTTCACGAGCACTTCGGGCTTACCGATGCCGAGGTTGGGACAGTCGCCGAAGCTTGCTTTGCCGCATACTCCGCTGCACGATCCCGGATGTTCGACGTCGTGGCGTTTGGGGAGAAGGTCGGCCAACCCATCCTCGACAAGCTGGAGCAATCCGGCGCGATCAAGATCGACGGCACGAACGGTTTCTTCCAGCACCACATCGCCCATGACTTCCTTGCCGCAACGCATGTCGCGCGACTGGATTCAGCGCTCTGGACGCCAGGGCTTTTCCGGGAGCTAAGCTTCGATGCCAGTTCGTTCGACGCAGTCGAGCTGGCGTTCGAGCAGCTCGCGGAGAGGCCCGCGGACTTGTTCCTGCAGAAGCTCTATGACTGGAACCTCTATGCAGCCGGCTACGCTCTCGCGCAAAGGCGACAAGGCGACACGCCGGTGGGCGCCGAGATGCGGACTGTGATCCTCGCCATGCTCGGCGACAAGTGCTTCGACCCTGTCATTGCCACTCGCCAGCGCGCAGCGGACGCCCTGCGCCTTATGCAGATCCAGGCAGCAGTCCCGTTTCGACAGGCGACGACCCTCGCCGAGCTTTGCGCCGTAGTCGATGCCATCGGCTCCGATGTTCCTTGGTTCAACGAATGGAAGGAAGTGTTTCGCATATCCGAGACACAGGCCATTGAGCCAGCAACACTGGCGAAGATCATCGAAGACAACTCCATCCTCGGCTGGACCGTGGCGAACGTCGCCAAGAGGGTCGTCGACCGCGACTGGATCTTGCCCCAGCTGGCCCAATGGCTTGCTGATTCTCCCAACGCAACGGTCAGGTGGAGGATCGCCCACGTACTCGGGGCAGTACCGAGGCAAGAGGCGCTTCATTGCCTCCAAGAGCTGGTCGACAACGATCCCGACGAGGACGTTCGCTATGGCGCGACAAGGTCGCTGGTCGAGCTTGCCACCATCGCGGGTCCGGAGCTTAGGGAGCAGGCGAGGACCGCGATCGCCGTGCGAGCGCAGTCAATCTCGAGGTCCGACCGGATTGCGCGTGAACTGAGGTCAAGCCTGCTTGTGGACCCCTCGATCGCGCCCGCTGGCTGGCTGTTCTTCGTGCAGGCTTGCGTGCAGGCGCTATTCCTCGCGACCGAGCGCCTCAGGGAACGGGACTTGTGGCGCGGGTGCCTGAACGAGGCGGAGAAACTTTACGCCCCGGTACCCGTAGCGGTGGGGGGCGAGCTTCATGGCTGACTGGGACCAGAGGTTCATGGAGCTGGCTGGCTTCGTCGCTGGCTGGAGCAAGGATCGGAGCCGTCAGGTCGGCTGCGTGATTGTGGCCCCGGACAACAGCCTCCGATCCATTGGGTTCAACGGGTTCCCGCGCGGCCTAAATGATGACCACGACCACCGGCATGAGCGGCCGGCCAAGTACTTCTGGACTGAGCATGCCGAGCGGAATGCCATTTATGCGGCTGCCCGCAACGGGATCCCCCTCGCTGGCTGCCGCATGTACCTTCCGTGGTTTCCCTGCGTAGACTGTGCCCGGGCTATCGTGCAGGCAGGCATAGCGGAACTCGTTAGCCTGGCTCCGGACTTCTCGGACCCGCAGTGGGGCGAGGGATTTCGTGTGTCTGTCGATCTCCTGGAGGAAGCAGGCGTCGCTGTTCGCTTCATTTCTACGCCCTAGCGAGATCGCTGGAGCGTCCGCCAGCATTGGCTGCGGCAATGCGGTGGCAAGAGACCTGAATCTTATCGTTCGTGCGTGTCGGGCCCTTTCAGGCAGTTGCCTGTGTGGCGTTGCTCTTGGCGACTTCGTAAGCCAATGATTTTAATGTGAAATCGAACACTTGATGGCGA
>NZ_MKRR01000150.1:97093-105745 GCF_001897045.1 Sphingomonas sp. 66-10 | reverse complement strand
GTGTCGTCGACCTGATCTGCAGCCAGCATGGCGGCTAGCACCGGCATGTGTAGCGGATCGCCCGAGGACGATGGCGAGGGCATCGGGTGCCAAGTGTCGCCCCGATCGAGCCGGCGGGGCCTCTTCTTGCCAATACCTGCCGGAATGACGTCGTGACGATCCAACGGACATCCGCCGCGCTGTCGCGGCGCGACATACTCGCGGCGGCGATCGTCGCCACGAGCGGCGCGGCGATCGCGGGCACGCCAGTAGCGGGCACACCGACCTCCGCCTTGACGGGGACGCAGTGGCGCGAGGACATCCGTTTCCTGTTCGAGGGACTGCGCCGCCGGCATCGCGACTTGTTCCACCACACGCCGGAGCCGAGGTACCGAGCGGGCATCGAGAACCTGTGCGCGCGCTGCGGCGAGATGGAGTCGTGGCGTGTCATCGCCGGAATCCAGCACGTCGTCGCGCTGGCGGGCGACGGTCACACCTTCCTGTTCGCCAAAGGCCTGTATCGATCCTATCCGTTCGAAACGGCGTGGTTCGGCGATGAAATCCGGGTGGTACGCACAGCTCCGGAATACGGCTGGCTGCTCGGCTCGCGCATCGAGCGTTTGGACGGTCTCGGCCCGCGTGCGATCGCAAGGCGGCTCGACCGGGTCATCCCACAGGCAGAGACGCCATGGTATGTCCTCGGGCAGCGACCGGATCGCCTGCGGCGGGCCGAGCTGTTGGCAGCGCTCGGCGTAGCGAAGTCACCCGATCGGATCACTCTCGAAGCGACGAGCGCGACCAGCGTGCATAGCGAGCACGTCATCGAAGCGATGTCCGGCGGCAAGGCCGACGATGGGTTGGCGCATGCGCTCGGCCCTCGCCTGCCCGACCTTCCCGACCGCGGCTTCGCTTGGCGCAGGCTCGAGAACGGCAGCGTCGTTCATCTCAATTTCCGCGGCTACGAAAACCTTCCGCAGCTGGCGGCACGGTTCTTCGCGGACCTGCACGGTGCACCCCCTCGTGTGCTCGTCATCGACCTTCGCGAGAACTCGGGCGGTAACTACACGCTGCCGAGAGAGCATATCATCGCGCCGTTGCAGGAGATGCCTGCGCTTAACCGCGCCGGACGACTGTTCGTGCTCATCGGGCGCAAGACCTTCTCGGCGGCGATGACCAATGCGACCGATTTTCGGCGCGAGACCGAGGCTCTTCTGGTCGGCGAGCCGGCGGGCGCGCGGCCGAACGGATACCAGGAACTACAGACCTTTACGCTGCCGAACTCGGGCCTGAAGGTCGGCTGCTCGACCGCAGCCTATCGCTTCGGGGCTCCCGGAGACCTTGCAGTCGTGCCCGACCTCCCGGTGGCGCCCGACTGGACATCCTTCGCACGTGGCAGGGACATCGCTCTGGACGCTGCAATCGCCCATTGGCGATCAACCGCGGCGTGAGCGAACCCCCACGAGAATCCGGCGCGCGCGCCGCTCGCACGTCGCGTCTTTTTCAGCGACCCTATCTGCTGCTGGTCTGTGCGGCCCTCGCCTGGGGCGGCAACGTCGTGGCCAGCCGCATGGCGGTCGGCGAGATTTCGCCGATGCTCCTTGCAGGGGCACGATGGTTGTTGGTCCTCGTGCTCCTGGGGCTGACCTGCAGGCGGCAGATCGTCGAAGCCGCGCCGACGCTCCTTCGCCATCGATACAGGGTCCTGGGCATGGGAGCGATCGGCTTCACCGGAAACAGCGCGCTGAGCTATCTAGCCGCCCATCATACCAGCGCGGTCAACCTTTCGATCGTCCAGGGGACGATTCCCGTGCTTGTGCTGCTGGGCGGGCTGGTATTCCATCGCGAGAGAATTGCCGCCGGCCAGGCGATCGGGGTCGCGGCCAGCGTGGCCGGCTGCCTGGTAGTCTCGAGCAGGGGCCGCCTGGAGACCCTTTCCGCCTTCAAGCCCGATGCCGGTGTCTTGATCATGCTGGGTGCCTGCGTTTCCTACGCAAGCTTCACGGTGATGCTGCGCGGCCAGGATAGCGGACGGGGCAACAATGCCGTCGGGTTGCTTTTCGGCCTCGCGACCGCCGGGTGCATCACGTCGTTGCCGCTAATCGGGATCGAGGCTGCGGCAGGGACGCTACAACTGCCGTCGCTCAAGGGTTGGATGATCCTGCTCTACGTCGCGCTGATCGCGTCGCTGCTCGCCCAGATGTTTTTCATTCGGTCGGTCGCACTGATCGGACCGAGCCGGGCAGGCCTGTTCATCAACCTCGTTCCGGCATTCGGCGCCCTGCTCGCGGTGCTGCTCCTGGGCGAGGCCTTCGGGCTCTACCAAGCCGTGGCGCTGCTATTCATCCTGCTGGGTATAGCGATCGCCGAGATATCGCGTGCCCGGTGATTGCCGACGGCCCTGTCCGCTGCGTCGATGCCGAACGCGGATCTTCCACACCCTACGGGCACCGCTCGCCGCGCCATCATCCTCCCGAAGGGCATAGCCGATGAAGCTACCCGCCATCCTCATTTCGATCGTCCTCGCGCTTGGAGCCGGATCGGCAAGCGCGGGGACACGCTTCGCCGACGTCGCGCTCTCCCCGGATGGGACGCTTGTCGCGACGATCGAGGCAAGGACAGGCGTGGCCAATGCGGATCATCCGGCCATCGTGATACGGGCCGTGCGGAGCGGACGAGAACTCCAGCGGCTCGATCCATGCCTCACCTGTACCTATTCCAGCCCTGCCTGGGGGCGGGGCAACATGTTGGCGTTCGTCGCGCGAGAGGCTGCGGGGCGGCGGACGTCGGTCTACCTGATGCGCGGCCGCGTCGCGCGACGCGTCGCGGACTTCGAGGGCCTCGCTACCGCGCCGCGCCTCTCGCCGGACGGCACGCGGTTGGCAGTGCTGGTCACGGAGGGGGCGGCCAAGGAAGTCGGAGCAACCCAGGCGGGCCGGCGCCAAGTCGGCGAGATCGGCGCCATCGCGGACGAGCAGCGGATCGTCATCATCGACGAGCTTGCCGAGGGCAAGCCTGCCCGCGCCAGGATGCTGACGGCACAGGACAGGTATGTGTACGAGTTCTGCTGGGCTCCGGACGGCCGGACGTTGGTCGCGACGAGTGCGCGGGGCGACGGCGACGCCAACTGGTGGGTTGCCTCGCTTGATGCCTTCGATGTGACGAGCGGCAGGCGCAGGCAGATCCTTGCCGGGTCCTCGCAGATGCGGTTCCCCGTGATCTCTCCCGACGGCAGCCAGGTGGCATTCGTCGGCGGTCTCATGAGCGACTACAGCGAAGCCGGCGGCGACATCTGGACCGTCCCTTTTGGAGGCGGCACGCCCGTCAACAGGACGAAGGGATCAACCTACACGACGTCGTTTGTCGAATGGACCGGCGGTGGCCTGCGTGCGGTGACCCAGGCGGGTCCGGCGGCGTCCATCGGCACCTTCGGGTTCAAGCGGGGATTGGCACGCACGTGGACGCGGCAGGCAAGCTTCGCCTCGGCGCATGGACCGGTTGCGTTCAGCGCCGACGGCACGGTCGCCGCGATGGTGATGCAGGACTTTACCAATGCGCCCGAAATCTACGCCGGTCCGATCGCAGCACTACGCAGGATCACCAGCGCCAACACGGACCAGGCCCCGCTGGTTCGGGCGCGCAACGTCGTCTGGCAGAGCGACGGTCGCTCGGTGCAGGGCTGGCTGCTCGAACCAGTCACGAGGCAACCAGGAGAAAGCGCGGCGCTGATCGTCAATGTCCATGGCGGACCTGCCAACATGTGGTTGCCGAACTTCATCGCGCGCGGCGGCATTACGGCCGCGCTGGTCGAGAACGGCTATGACGTGTTCCTTCCGAATCCCCGGGGCAGCTACGGCGCGGGCGAGGCCTTTACCGCCGCCAACAGGCGCGACTTCGGCGGCGGGGACCTTCGCGATATCCTGGCCGGTGTCGACGCGGTCCAGCGGGCGGTGCCGATCGACCCCGCGCGGATCGGCCTGATGGGTCGGAGCTATGGTGGATACATGGCGATGTGGGCGAATACCCAGACCAGCAGGTTCGCCGCGATCGTGGCGATCGCCGGGATTTCCAACTGGATCAGCCTCTATGGCACCAATGGAATCAACGAGTGGATGATCCCCTATTTCAGCGTCTCGATGTACCGCGACCCCGAGGCTTATTCGCGCATTTCACCGCTGACCCATATCCTGAAGGCCAGGACCCCGACCCTGATCTATGTCGGCGAGCGCGACATCGAGGTCCCGGCCACGCAATCGCTCGAATATTGGCGGGCACTGAAGGACCAAGGCGTCGAAACGTCCCTCGTCATCTATCCCGACGAAGGTCACGAGATTCGAGGTACAGACAGCGCCAGCGACTCGCGCAGGCGCACGGTCGCGTGGTTCGACAGGTTCCTGGGGCGATCGACTTCCGGGGAAGCCGCGCCACCTCACGCCACGGATAGCCGCTAGGTGCCGCATCGGCGTGCGTTGGCCGGCAGGTTCCACGATGTTGGCGAGTTCGAGGTAGTTGCGCCGTCGCGCGCCGGGCAATCATTGTCGCGATGATGAGTGCGGCGGCGTTTCGCCAGGTCTCCAACAGTGGCAAGGATTGGCATGTCGAGGACGTTCACCCGCGCGGAATTCTACGACCTGGTGTGGTCGAAACCCATGACCCGCCTGGCGAAGGAGTTCGCGCTCTCGGACGTCGCACTCCACAAGATATGCAAGAAGCACGACATTCCGAACCCGCCGCTCGGATGGTGGGCGAAGAAGGCCGCCGGCAAGGCAGTCAAGCAAACCCCGCTCCCGAACGCCAAGGCTGGCATATCCGACAGGATCACGATCGCTGCCGGCGAACTGCGGCCGGAGCCCGAGCTGATCGCGACCGCCCGCGAGAATGCCCGCCTGCTCGCGTCGTCCATCGATGGAGAGGCGGTCTTGCCGGCAAACCCGATCGTCGATCGGACGATCGCCCAGCTCCGCAAGGCGAAGCCTTCCGCGATCAATGGACTTGTTACCGTGGAAGGCTTGAACGTCGTCAAGGCGAGCGTCGCACCGGCCTCGATCGACCGCCTCGAACTCGCGCTCGGCCGGATCGCCGCGGCGGCGGAAGCCCTGGGGATCAAGCTGGCGCGAGGCGAGAAGTCGGCGAGCTTCCAATGCGACGGCGAGACGATCGCTTTCTCGATCAGCGAAGGCGTCCGACGCGAAAAGCATGTGCCGACCGAGAAAGAATTGGCCGAACAGGAGGCGGCCCGGAAGCGACGCGCGCGGCGCTGGAACAGCCCCGGCAGCTGGGACGACGACGATTTCGCCTTCTCGTCGTTGCGCGGGCCCGAATGGGATTATCACCCGACCGGCCAGCTCGCGTTCGAGCTGGAGCAGTCATATCTGCTCGGCGGCAGCCCCCGGCGTTCGTTCAGGGATGCCAAGGTCCAGCGGATCGAGACCATGGCGAGCGACATCGCGGTCGGCATCGCCGTGCTGGCTGCCGCGAAGAAGGACGACCGGCTCAAGCGCGAGGAGCAGGCGCGGCGGGACGCGGAGGCGCGGCGGCTGCGCGAGCTGGCCCTGCGCCGCGACCACATCGCCGAACGCCGCGGCAAGGCGCTGGACGAGGTGCTCGAGGAGATGGCCTCGCTCGATCGGCTGAGGCGGCTGGTCGCCAATCTGCGCGCCGAGAATCTGGCAGAGCGAGCCGGGCGCGTCGCCGAATTCCTGGTGATGGCCGAGCGCCGGCTGGCCTCGCGCGAAGCGGCGCTTTCGGCTGACGGCCTCGAGCAGCGCTTCGAGAAGAACAAGCTGTTCGGCGATGATGACGACCACGCCTTCCGGCCGCCTTACGGCTATTATTGAGCAGGTGGTCGGATGGCTCGTCCGGGCACGTCCGGCCTTTTCCGGGCGATGTGTTGGTGCTATTGATGGTGCCAGCGATTTCCCACTTCGGATTTGCGTGGAAAATCAACCTCTTGGGTGCCCAGTAGGAGTGTTCTTCTGGCACCATTTTCCTATCGCAATAGATTCTCGCCGCTCGGCCAAGAAGCCGAGCGTCGCTTTATTGCGTCGTCAACGGTTTGGCGATTGCGCGGATCGCTTTCAGCCCTGTGCCGAAGCGGGCGATCTGCGCGCGATGCGCCGCAAGTTCGCTATAGGGCAGGTAAGAGATATCGAGATCGGCGATGCGCCTGAATGCAGGTCGGGCGACCTGCGCGCGCACCTCCTTTTCGCGGTCGTCCGGCGCGACAAGGAACAGCCCCGCCGCCGCATGGAAGCCGCTGCCGCTCAAGGCGAGATCGAGCATGCGGACGATGCCCGAATAGATCGATGTCGAATGCTCGACCTCATAGGCGGCCGCGACGCGCGGCGAATCCTTCTCGAGCCAGAGCACGTCGATCAGCCGGATCGCGTCGGCGCCGGGCGCGGTGGCGATTTCCGGCGGAAGATGGTCGAGGCAGTGCGTGCCAAGCGCCGTCCCGCCGTACAGTCGCCCGCGATCGTTGGCGGCGATCCACACGCGATAGCCCAGCGCGAGCCCGAGATCGCGTAGCCAGGCCTGCATCTCGCTATGGCTGCGATCGTTTTCACCCTGCTTTTGCTGAAGTTTGTTGAACGTCGCGGCTTCGGTTCGGACCGCGTCGAGCCGCGCGCGCCAATCGTCCGCACCCGCATCGTCGATCGGCGGCGGCGGATAGCGGCCGGTGCCGATATCGAACAGCAGCCCGCCGATCGCGCCGAGATCGTTGGACAGGAGATCGCGATATTCCTCGTTGAGATCGACAATCGCGCTGCGCATCGCCAGGAATTGTTCCCAATTGCCAAGCTTCACCTTCGCGCCGGTGAGCGCGTTATACCCCTTGACGATCGCGGTGTTGAACGGCGGGATCAATGTCGGGTGGAGGAAATAGAGCAGGTTGGCGACGGCCGGCCCGAGCCCCCGAATGCGCAACGCGTCGATCGTGCGAATCTGCTTGATCACATCGTCGGCGCTGCCGCAGCAAAGGCAATTGTCGAGCAGTCGGCCGAAGGCGCGCTGGTTGGCGGGATTCTCGTAAATGTCGGGAATGCGCAGCTTGGGCTTCCACAGAAAGGCGTGGTCGGCGCCTTTGAAGATCTGGCGCTGCTCGGCGATCGAATGGACGACGGTTTCGAGCGATGATCCGCGATAGGCCACCCCGAAGCTGCCCGCGGCGATCTCGGCAACGATCTGCTGGATACCGCGGCGGATCGAGCGGAAATTCTTGAGCCGCTCCTCCCACAGAAACCAGCTACGATAGGATGCGTCGTCGTCGAGGCGCCAGCATTCGATGAGTTGCCGGATCAGCGCCGATCGATCGTTCATGTATCAAATCCCCCATGTCGAACGCGCGTGGAAATGCCGCGTCTCGTTCGATCCCAGGGGGTGGGGGCGGAGCTAAGCCGCGCCCCCGGATCGCTTGTCTCTTCTACTTCCCCTTCGCCCCATTCCCCGCCACCGTCAGCACCGCCAGCGCCAGCGTCTCCGCCCCGCGCTTGATCGTCGGCTCGGGCACCGGGGCGAAGAACGGCGAGTGGTTGACCGGCAGCGGCTTCCCCTCGGCCTTGTAGCGCGCGATCATCGCCGGATCGTAGCCGCCCACCGCGAAGAATACCGAGGGCACGCCCTCGTCGATGAACACCGAGAAATCCTCGCTGGCGTTCCCGCCCGGCAGCGTCGGCGGGACATAGGCCGCATCCTTGCCGAACGCCGCCGCCATCACCGCTGCGGTGCGCGCCGACAGCGCTGCGTCGTTATGCACCGCATTGGTGCCCGACGGATGCGTGATCGCCGGCTCCGGCGCGCGCGCCATCGCCGCCGCCGCGCGCGCGGTGCGCTCGACCCCGTCGATCAGCAATTTGCGCGTCGCATTGTCGTGCGAGCGCAGCGTGAGCATCAGATCGGCGTGGTCGGGG
Organism: Sphingomonas sp. 66-10; assembly: GCF_001897045.1. Lineage (NCBI taxonomy): Bacteria > Pseudomonadati > Pseudomonadota > Alphaproteobacteria > Sphingomonadales > Sphingomonadaceae > Sphingomonas > Sphingomonas sp. 66-10. The sequence continues at coordinate 97,859 of NZ_MKRR01000150.1, read as the reverse complement.
ATGATATTGTCGACCGTCCCACCGTTGAACGCGCCGACCGTCACCACGCCGAACGCATTGGGATCCTTCTCGCGGCTGATCACGCTCTGCACGTCGGTGACGAAATGGCTGCCGATGACGATCGGGTCGATGCTCTTGTCGGGCATCGAGCCGTGCGCGCCGACCCCGTTGAAGGTGATCAGGATCTTGTCCGAGGCGGAAGTGACCACCCCGTCCTTCACGATCACCTGACCGAGCGGCATCGGCCCGACATGCGCGGCGAAGCCGTAATCGGGCTTGGGCCAGCGCTTGAACAGCCCGTCGGCGATCATCGCCTTGGCGCCGCTCACCGTCTCCTCGCTCGGCTGGCCGACGAACATCAACGTGCCGTGCCACTGGTCCTTGATCGCGACCAGCGCGGCCGCGGCGCCGACCCACCACGCCATATGGCTGTCATGCCCGCAGGCGTGATCGACGAAGAAGGTCTTGCCGTCCTTCTGCTGTTGCGCGCGGCTGGCATAGGGAAGGCCGGTCTTTTCCTCCATCGGCAGCGCGTCGAGCTCGGTGCGCACCAGCACGGTCGGCCCCTCGCCGTTCTTGAGGATCGCGACGAGGCCGGTCTTGCCGACCCCCTCGGTGACGGTGAAGCCGAGCTTGCGCATCTCGGCGGCGAGCAGGCCGGCGGTGCGCGTCTCCTGGAAACCGAGCTCGGGATGCTGGTGGAGATCCTTATAGAGCGCGTCGAGATGCGGATATTGCTTGTCGAGCGAGGCCTGGATCCGCGCCT
>NZ_MKRR01000150.1:85755-97041 GCF_001897045.1 Sphingomonas sp. 66-10 | reverse complement strand
AGCATCATGACGGTCTTGCGCATCGGATAGTCCCTCCTGTTCGCCCGGCCCTTAGGGTCCAAAGAGGATCAGGACAATGCCGGCCGATCGCCCAGCGCGAGCAGCGCGAAACTGGCCAGCCAATGCTCGCCCATATAATCCCCCGCGACCGCATCGAGCGACGCGGCGAGGTGGCGATCGGCGGCATCGCGCAGGATCGCCTGCGTCTCGGGGGCGTCGATCGTGGCGGCGAGGGGGCGGAAGGCCCAGGCGCGGCTGAGGTTGAGCCCGTCGAGATGCGCGATCTTGCCGTCGCTGCGGTCGCTGACCGTCGCGGGGGTGAACAGCGCGGCGGGCTCGCGCGCCGCGACGCGCGGCAGGAAGGCGGCGAACCATTGGGCGAAGGCGGCGCGCGGCAGCAGCGCGGCCATCGCGGTCGCTTCCATCAGGATCGGCGAGAGGAAATCCTCGCCGCTCGGCTCCCACGCCTGCGCGTCGCGATCGGCGCCGAACCAGCCGTGCGCGCGCTCGGTGAGCAGGCCGCGCAATGCCGTGTCGCCGGCCACCTCGGCATAACGCACTGCGAGCACCAGGGCGAAGCCGGTATTGGCGTGCTGCCCGGCGCGCACCGGATAGGTCAGCAGCGGCAGGAAATCGCGGAACCGCGCGACGAACGCGTCGGCAAGCGGGCGCAAGGTCGCGGCGTGCGGCGACCCGGCCTGCACCAGCTCCGCCGCGAGCATCAGCAGCCACGCCCACCCGTAGGGCCGCTCGAAGCCGCGCGCCGAGGGGCGGTCGAGATAGGCGCGCTCCGCCTCGACCTTCGCGGGGGTGAAGGCATCGGCGAACAAGGCGTCGATCGCCGCTGCCTCGGCGAGATCGGGGAAGAGGCGACGCACGCGGGCGAGCAGCCAGTAACCGTGGACGCAGCTATGCCAGTCGAAGCTGCCGTAGAAGATCGGGTGGACCGCGCGCGGGGTGTAAACATCCGCGTCGCCGGTCATCACATGATCGGCCTTGTGCGGGTATTCGCGGGTGACGTGGCCCAGCGCGATGCGCGCGAAGCGGGCGGCGTGGTCGGCGGTGAGGTCGTAGGTCATCGGGGTGTTCCGGGAAGGACGGACAGCGCCATGATCGCGATATTGACGCCGAGCAGGATCAGTGCGGTCGGGATCTGCGCCCGGATCACCGCGTGGCGGTCCCTGAGCTCGAGCGCGGCGACTGGGACGATGTTGAAATTGGCCGCCATCGGGGTCATCAGCGTCCCGCAAAATCCCGAGAGCATCCCGAGCGCCGCAACCGGCGCGGGGTTGCCGCCGAAATGATGGATCAGGAACGGGAGACCGATCCCCGCGGTCATGATCGGGAAAGCGGCGAAGGCATTGCCCATCACGATCGTGAACAGCGCCATGCCGAGGCAATAAGCGAGGACCGCGGCGAACGGGATATCGAGCGGCATGATCGTCGTCGCGCCCATCGCGATCCATTGCCCGACATTGGCGGCGGCGAAGATCCCGCCGAGCGCGGCGAGCATCTGCGGCAGGATCATCGCCCAGCCGATCGCGTCGGTTAGGCGGCGCGCCTCGGCGGCGGGTGCGCTGCGCGGCGCGGCGGTCAGGCGGATCGCAAGGCCCAGCGCGACGATCGCGCCCGCGGCGAGCGATACCAGAGTCACTTGCTTGGGGTCGATCAGCGCGACGCCGGCGACCTTGCCGTCGGGGAGGAGCAAGGTGCCGGCGAGCGTCACCGCCGGGATGCACAGGGCAGGGAGGAACAGCCGCGAGCCGAGGCGTTTCGCCGTCGCCGCGCGTTCCGCCGCGCTGGTCGTGCGGACGGGGGCGGGGCGCAATCCCGCGGTGGCGAGCGCGACCATCGCCAGCACGATCATCCCGTTGGCCACATCGGGCAGCCACGGCCCCGCGATCAGGCTCGCCGCGAACAAGGCCCAGAAAGCCGCGCTGCGCCACCAGTCGCGCGTCTCGCGATGCAGCGCATGATGCACCGCTACCGCCGCGGGGAGCAGCCCCGATACGACGCCGAGCGCGTCGAGCCCGATCATTGCCGCCGCGCCTTCAGCCGGCGATCGAACAGCAACAGCCGCGTGCCGTGGACGAGGAAAGCGGCGATCGCGGTCGGGATCGCCCAGACCGCGACATGCAGCGGCGCGACGATGATCCCGTTCTGCTCCAGCACCGCACGGATCAGCAGGATCGATCCGATCGCGATGAACACGTCCTCGCCGAAGAACAGCCCGATATTGTCGACCGCCGCGGCATTGGCGCGGATCGTGTCGCGCGTCTCGGGGTCGAGCGCGGTCGGGTCGCCCCGTTCGGCGGCGCCCTCGGCCATCGGCGCGACGATCGGGCGGACCATCTGGACATGCCCGCCGAGCGAGGTGAGCCCGAGCGCGGCGGTGAGCTGGCGCAGCGCGAGATAGCCGAGCAATACCCGCCCGGTCGTCGCGCCGCGCAGCCGCTGGACGAGCCCGCGGGCATGATCGCGCAAGCCCGCGCGTTCGAGCAGCCCGATCGTCGGCAGCGCGAGCCACGCCACCGCGAGGAACCGCCCGTCGACGAACGCCTTGCCGATCATCCCGATCACCTCGATCGGCCCGTGCCCGGCGGCGAGCGCGCTAGCGAAGGCGGCGATCGTCACCACCAGCAGCGGGTTGATCCCCAGCGCGAAGCCGATGACGATGATGACGATCCCCGACAGGACCAGCATCGCGCGCGCCCTACAGCGTCGCGGCGGCGCGCGCCGCCTGATTGTACTGGCCCGAGATGCGGCGCAGCAGATCGGCGGCGTCGGACAGCGCCGTGTCCCCCGGTCCCTCGTGCGCTACCGCATCGGCGAGCAGCCGCTCGCGCACCGCGCGATAGGCGTCGCAGAAGGCGACCCCCGCCTCGGTCGCGACGACCAGCTTCTCCTTGCCCTGCCGCCGCGTCTCGACGAACCCGGCTTTCTCCAGCTTGCGGATCGCATAAGTGGCGAGATGGGTATCCTCGATATCGAGCACGAGCGTGATGTCGCCGAGCCTTTTGGGGCGGTCGCGGTGGCGGACGGTGTGGAGGATCAGCACCTCGATCGGCGACAATTGCGCCCCCGCCGCCAGCGCGCAGCGCGCGAGCCAGCGCTGATAGGCGGTGGCGGCCAGTGTCAGGCTGAATTCGAGCTCCGACAGCGCCGGGGCGGCGCCATCGGCAAGATGCGCCGACGAGACGATCGCGCGCTTCATATCGCTTTCCTTCCCGGCGCAGCACCCGTCATTCCCGCGCAGGCGGGAATCCAGACTGGCTGGCCTCTCGGATCGAGCCGCAACCTCGGCGCGAATGGATTCCCGCCTTCGCGGGAATGACGAAGGTGGGTTGGTTCGCGCGATTGCGGATCGGGCACGAAGAACTCTGCCGGCATGCGATTGCCCTGTCGTCCTCTCTGCGGTGCAGGGTCGCGCGTCGAAAACGACTTGTCAACGATCGATCATCGTATCATTGATAATTTATAGATAAAATGGAGATGATCGATGCGCTGGCAGTTCTGGATCGATCGCGGCGGCACCTTCACCGATCTGGTCGCCCGCGCGCCGGACGGCACGCTCTCCACCGCCAAGCTGCTGAGCGAGAATCCCGAACGCTATGACGATGCCGCAATCGCCGGCATCCGCATGATGCTGGGGCTGGACCCCGCCTACCACCCCGGCGAAGGCCGGGGTCCAGCATCGGACCGATCGCAACTGGACCCCGGCCTTCGCCGGGGTGACAGTGAGGTGAACGGAGACGGTGTTGCGTGCGATGCCCTGCCCGCCGGCCTGATCGAACAGGTCAAGATGGGCACCACCGTCGCGACCAATGCGCTGCTCGAACGCAAGGGCGCGCGGACCTTGCTGGTGGTCGATGCCGGCTTCGCCGATCTGCTGACGATCGGCAATCAGGCGCGGCCGCGCTTGTTCGATCTCGCGATTCGCTTGCCCGCGCCGCTCCACGATGCGGTCGAGGAGATCGGCGGGCGGATCGACGCCGCGGGCAATACCCTCATCCCGCTCGACGAGGATGCGGTGCGCGCGATGTTCGCGCGTCACGCGGGCGCGTTCGAGGCGGTGGCGATCGCGCTGACCCACGCCTGGGCGTTTCCCGAAACCGAACGCCGCGTCGCCGCGCTGGCGCGCGAGGCGGGTTTTTCGCAGGTTTCCGCCAGTCATGACGTCAGCCCATTGACCGGGTTGGTCGCGCGCGGCCGCACCACGGTGGTCGACGCCTATCTCTCGCCGGTGCTGCGGCGCTATGTCGATCGCGTCGCGGGGGCGCTCGGCGATACCCCGCTCGCCTTCATGCAGTCGAGCGGCGGGCTGGCCGATGCACGCGCGTTCCAGGGCAAGGACGCGATCCTCTCCGGCCCGGCGGGCGGGGTGGTCGCGGCGGCGCGCACCGCCGAGGCGGCGGGGTTCGATCGCGTGATCGGCTTCGACATGGGCGGCACCTCGACCGACGTGATGCTCTACGCCGGCCAGTTCGAGCGCGCCTTCGATACCGAGGTCGCGGGGGTCGAGCTGCGCGTGCCGATGATGGCGATCGAGACGATCGCGGCGGGGGGCGGGTCGATCCTCCATTTCGACGGCGCGCGCTATCGCGTTGGGCCCGACAGCGCGGGGGCCAATCCGGGGCCGGCGTCATACCGTCGCGGCGGGCCGCTGACGATCACCGATGCCAATGTCTTCGTCGGCAAGATCCAGCCGGGGCATTTCCCCGCGATCTTCGGCCCTGCCGGCGACCAGCCGCTCGATCGCGACACGGTGGCGGCGCGCTTCGCCGATCTCGCCGCCGAGATCGCGAGGGCGACCGGCCGTGCGCAGGAGCCGCGCGACGTGGCGGAGGGTTTCCTTACGGTCGCGGTCGCCAATATGGCCGGCGCGATCAAACGCGTCGCCTTGGAGCGCGGCGAGGATGTCACCCGTTTCGCGCTGCAATGTTTCGGCGGGGCGGGGGGGCAGCATGCGTGCAAGGTGGCCGAGACATTGGGGATGCGGACGGTGTTGATCCACCCGTTCGCTGGGGTGCTTTCGGCCTATGGCATGGGGCTCGCCGACCGCGCGGCGATGCGCCAGCGGTCGCTTGAACGGACGCTCGAAGAGGCGCTGCTGCCCGAGATTGCCGCGCTGGCCGACGCGCTCGGCGACGATGCGGTGCGTGAATTGGAGCAAGGCATACCATCCACCGTTCGCCCTGAGCTTGTCGAAGGGCGGCCCGACCTCTCGAACGACAGGACGCCCTTCGACAAGCTCAGGGCGAACGGATCGGATGTCGCGCAGGACCAGCGGGAGAAGGAGCCGGCACGCCGCGAGGTGAGCGTCGGGCTGCGATACGCCGGCACCGATACCGCCTTGCCCGTCCCGCTGGGCACCCTCGCCGCGATGCGCGCAGCATTCGAGACGGCGCATCGCGCGCGCTTCGGCTTCGTCAGCCCCGACCGCGCGATCGTCGCGGAGAGCGTGATCGTCGAGGCGATCGTCCCCGGTACCCCGGTGGCGATGCCGGTGCTGGCTCCGCGTGCCGGTGACGCGCCGGCGCCGCTGGAGACGATCGCCCTGTGGAGCAGCGGGCGCGAGCATCGTGCGCCGGTCCACGATCGCGATGCCCTGCGCCCCGGCGATCGCATCGCCGGCCCCGCGCTGATCCGCGAGGCGATCGCCACCACCGTGGTCGAGCCCGGCTGGCGGCTCGAAGTGGGGCGCGCAGGCGAATTGCTGCTCCACCACGAAGCCGCCGTGGCGCTCGATGCGCGCGACGATCCGGCGGTGGCCGATCCGGTCCAGCTCGAATTGTTCAACGCGCAATTCATGGGGATCGCCGAGCGGATGGGGGTGGTGCTGCGCAACACCTCGAGCAGCGTCAACATGAAGGAGCGGCTCGATTTCTCCTGCGCCTTGTTCGACGCGGCGGGGAATCTCATCGCCAATGCGCCGCACGTCCCGGTCCATCTCGGCGCGATGGGGGAGAGCGTGCGCGCGGTGATCGCCAGCCGCGCGGGGACGCTCAAGCCCGGCGACGCGGTTGCGCTCAACAATCCCTTCAACGGCGGCACCCACCTCCCCGACGTGACGGTGATCTCCCCGGTGTTCGACGAGCGCGGCCACGAGATCCGCTTCTTCGTCGCCAATCGCGGGCATCACGCCGATATCGGCGGGCTCACTCCCGGTTCGACCCCGCCGACCTCACGCACGCTCGAGGAAGAAGGCGTGGTGATCGATGATTTCCTGCTGGTCGACGGCGGCGAGTTGCGCGAGGCCGAGTTCCGCGCCTTGCTGGCGGGCGCGCGCTGGCCCGCGCGCAGCCCCGACGTCAATGTCGCCGATATCAAGGCGCAACTCGCCGCCAACGAGACCGGGATCGCCGAATTGTGCGCGCTGGTCGCGGCGCGCGGCTGGGGGATGGTCAGCGCCTATATGGGGCATGTGATGGCCAATGCGGAGGAGAGCATCCGCCGCGTCATCACCCGGCTGAGCGACGGCGCGTTCGACTATCCGATGGACGATGGCGCGCGGATCGCGGTCAAGGTGACGGTCGATCATGCGGCGCGCGCGGCGACGATCGACTTCACCGGCACCAGCGCGGCGAGCGCGGGCAATTTCAACGCCCCGCCGGCGGTGACCCGCGCGGTGGTGCTCTACGCCTTCCGCTGCCTCGTCGGGGAGGATCTGCCGCTCAACGAGGGGTGTCTTGCGCCGCTGACGATCGTCATGCCCGAGGGGAGCTTCCTCTCGCCCCCGCCGGGGAGCGCGGTGGTCGCGGGCAATACCGAGGTGAGCCAGGCGGTGTGCAACGCGCTGCTCGGCGCGCTGGGCGCGGAGGCGGCGTCGCAGGGGACGATGAACAACTTCCTGTTCGGCAACGATCGCGTCCAATATTATGAAACGATCTGCGGCGGTTCGGGCGCGGGGCCGGATTTCGACGGCGCCTCGGCGGTGCATACGCATATGACCAACACCCGCATCACCGATCCCGAGATATTGGAATTGCGCTATCCGGTGCGGCTCGACCGGTTCGCGATCCGGCGCGGGTCGGGCGGGGCCGGGCGGCAGCGCGGCGGCGACGGGGCGGTGCGCGCGATCACCGCCTTGGAGCCGATGACCGCGACGATCGTCGCCTCGCGCCGCACGGTCGCGCCGTTCGGGCTCGCCGGCGGGGCCGACGGGGCAGCGGGGGCGCAATGGGTCGAGCGGCGCGACGGCACGCGCGAGCTGCTCGGCGGACGCGCCGAGGTCGCGCTGGAGGCGGGCGATCGCTTCGTGATCGAGACCCCGGGCGGCGGGGGATACGGGCGGGCTTGAGGTAATCACCCCTCCCCGTTCGGGCTGAGCTTGTCGAAGCCCTGCACTTTTCTTGCCTTGAAGAAGGACAGCCCTTCGACAAGCTCAGGGCAAACGGCGGTGGGATAGGTCTATGCCTCCAGCTCGACGTCCCAATAGAGCCAGTCGCGCCACGTATCGTGGAGGTAATTGGGCGGGAAGCGCCGGCCGTGTTCCTGCAGATGCCAGCTCGTCGGGCGGATCGGCTCGATATGCAACGGCATCCCCGCCTCGCGCGGGGTGCGCCCGCCCTTGCGCAAATTGCACGGCGCGCAGGCGGTGACGACATTCTCCCACGTCGTCCGCCCGCCATAAGCACGCGGGACGACGTGATCGAAGGTCAGGTCGCGCTGCGCGCTGCCGCAATATTGGCAGGAGAATTTGTCGCGCAGGAACAGGTTGAACCGGGTGAATGCCGGGAATTGCGACGGCCGGACATATTGTTTGAGCGCGATCACCGAGGGCAGCTTGATCGACTGCGTCGGGCTGCGCACCTCGCGCTCATAATGCGCGACGATGTCGACGCGATCGAGGAACACCGCCTTCACCGCGGTCTGCCACGGCCAGATCGACAGCGGGTAATAGGACAGCGGCGTATAATCGGCGTTCAACACGAGCGTCGGGCAGCTGTCCGGATGTCGGATCAGATCGGGATGGAACAAGCCTTCGCCCCTTTCGATACCGTGTTGCGAACGCCCTTACGACGCTTGCCGTGACACGATGATGACAGAGGGGGAATCATGCGGTCAAGTGCGAACGCGGCGGGATTCCGCGAGTCGCGCGACGGATGGAAGCCAGCGAGGTGTGGGCTGATCGCCGAGGCCCGCCTGTTTTCCTCCCGTCATTCCCGCGAAGGCGGGAATGACGACGGCATAGAGATCAGCGCGTCTAGACCCCGCGCACCTGCGACCAGGCGGCGGCGATTTCCGCCATATTGTCCGCCACCGCGCGGAACGGCGCGCCGTCATGCCCGATGCTGGCGCGGATCACCTCGGCGCGCGCGCCGGCGTAGAAGCGCGCGAGCGTCTTCGATACCTCGCCGCCCTTGTCGAAATCGAGATTGGCCTCCAGCGCGAACAGGATCGCGGTGGCGCGGGTCACGCGCTCGCTCTTGGTGGCGAACTGGTTGCGCTCGGCGGCCCAGCCGGCGACGCGCAGCGCCTGGATCAATTCCTCGTAGAGCAGCGACACCAGGGCCGCGCCGTCGGCGTTGCTGGTGCGGCCCGCGAGGTCGATCTCGCGATAGGTCTGGGCGGGGTTGCGCAGCAGCGCGCTTGCATAGGCCATGTCAGTTGTTGCCCGACTTGGTCCACATGTCGATCTGCTGCTGCAGATAGGCCTGGGTCGACTTATAGGCGGCGACCTTCGAGTTCATATTGGCGAATTGCTGGGTCAGCCGGTCGGTCATCGCCTGCTGCTGGAGCGTGAGATCGTCCTGCTGCTTGCCGAGATCGCTCTTCGCCGCGGTATAGGTCGTGTTCGACGCGCCGAGCCCGTAGACCATGCTCGTCGCGTTGAGCTGGATCGATTGCATCGCGGCGTTGATGCCGTCGGTGTTGCTCGTCCCATAAGCGAAGATCGCCTCCACCCCCGCCGGATTGTTGGTGATGGCATTGGTCAGCGTCGTCGAATTGACCGAGAGCGAACCGTCGCGATTGGTGTTGACGCCCAGATCGGCGAGCGTCGCGGGCGCGCCGGTCGCGGGATTGGCAATCAGCTGCCGCGTCGTCAGCGAACGCATCGAACGGTACAGATTCTGCGCCGCGGTATCGGCGCGCAGATCGCCGGTGATCGGATCGACCAGCGCCTTCAGCGCGCTGAACACCTGGTTGTAGGTATCGACGAAATCGTTGACCGCATTGGTCAGCGCGGTGGTCGGCGTGGTCGACGACAAGGTGACCGGGGTGGCCGACACCGCGTTGAGGTTGATCTGCAGCCCGCTGACCAGATCGCTGATCGAATTGCTCGTCCGCTCCACCGCGACGCCGTCGAGCGTCAGCTTGGCGTTCTGCGCCGGGCTGGCGATCTTCATCGCGGCGCCGGGGCCGACGTTGAACGCGGAGAGCGTGCCATTGTCGTCGGTCGTCGCGGTGAGCGTGAACGCCTGCGCCGCGCCGGTCGCGCCCTTGAGCGAAAGATAGGCCGAGCCGTCGACATTGGTGACGATCGACGCGGTGACCCCGGTGCCCGAGGCGTTGATCGCGCTCGCCAGCCCGGCGAGCGTATTGTCGCTGCTGTCGACCGTGATTGTGGCGGGCGTGCCGCTGCCCGCGGCGAATGTGGCCATCGACCCGTCGGCATTATAGGTCGCGGTGCCGAGCGTCAGCGTGAACTGGCCGGTGCCGATCGACGCCTGCGCGCTGGCGACCGGGGTGGTGCTGACCGCGGTCTGCGCGCTGGCGAGCTGGCTCACCGTGATGCTGCCGCTCAGCCCGTTGAGCTTCGCGCCGATCAACGGGGTCACGCTCAGCACATTGGCGTTCGAGCTGGCCGGCTGGGCGACGAGCGAGCCACCCTTGACGAGCTGCTGCAGCGCATTGGCGAAATCGGTGATCGAGCCCTTGAGCGTCGACACGTCCGAAATCTGCGTCGTCAGTGTCTGCGACTTGGCGTTGAGCGCGGCGACCTTGGTGGCGAATTGCGCATTGACCAGCGAGGCGACGAGCGCCGCGGTATCGACCCCCGAACCCGTGTTGAGCGAGCTGAGCAGCTGCTGCGCGGCCCCCGCATTGACGCTGGCGGTGGTGCTGGCCGCCGTATTGGCGGTCGACGTGGTCGAGCTGGTGCTGCTGGTCGTCGTCGTCATGCTTGTTGAAACGACCGGAAGAGGCGATTCTTTACGGCTGTTTCGACGCCTGCGTCCGGATCACCCTCCGTCGAATCGCGATTCCCCTCCCCGTTCGGGCTGAGCCTGTCGAAGCCCTGCACTTTCTTCCTCGGAAGAAGGACAGCCCTTCGACAAGCTCAGGGCGAACGGGGAGGGGGGGTCAGACCTTCACGCCATTTTCGTCGAACCGCGCGGTCTCCGGCACGTCGATCGTCGGCGGCCGGCGCCCGGCGATTTCGGCGTCGAGGTTGAACACGAACGCCAGCACCGTCGCGATCGCGAGATAGAGGTCGTCGCGGATCTCCTGCCCTTCGCGGCTGGTGTAATAGACCGCGCGGGCGAGCTGGGGATATTCGAGCACCGGCACCGCATAATCGCCGGCCATTTCGCGGATCGCGAGTGCGGTCGCGCCGCGCCCCTTGGCGACCACCACCGGCACCTGATCGTTGCCGCGATCGTAGCGCAGCGCGACCGCGAAATGCGTCGGGTTGGTCAGCACGACATGCGCCGAGGCGAGCGCCTTCTTCATCGAGCGGGAAAGCATCGCGCGCTGCTTGGCGCGGATCTGGCCCTTGAGTTCGGGATTGCCCTCGGTCTCCTTATGCTCGTCCTTCACTTCCTGCTTGGTCATGCGCAATTTGCCGAGCAGCCGGATCAGCTGGACCGGCACGTCGAGCATCGCGATCGCGACCAGCCCCAGCGCCATGACGATCAGGATATGCGTCAGCGTGCCCCCCAGCGCGCCGACCGCCACCTCGACGTTCGAGGCGGCGAGACCGAACATCGCGTGCGACGAGGACATCAGCAGCCAGGTGCCGATCGCGCCGAGCAGCACCACCTTGAGCAGCGATTTGCCGAGTTCGATCCACCCGGTCGGGCCGAGGATGCGCTTGAGCCCCGATGCGGGGTTGATCCGCGATCCCTTGGGCGCGAGCAGCGAGGCGTTGAAGCGCAGCGCGCCGAGCCCGCCCTGGCTCAGCACCGCCGCGACGACGGTGATCGCGAACAGGGCGCCGAGCGCGGGGGCGAGTTCCCCCCCCGCTTCGGCGAGCGGGCGCCACGGGTGGAAATCCTCGACGTCGCCGCGCCCGAAGCTGAGGCTCGCGGCCATCACCGCCTTGCACGCGCGGAGCAGCGACGC
>NZ_MKRR01000150.1:75308-85738 GCF_001897045.1 Sphingomonas sp. 66-10 | reverse complement strand
ACGCGGCCCCCGCCAGCATCACCAATGCGGTGGCGAAATCGCGGCTGCGCAGGATCTCGCCGCGCTGGGTGGCGTCCTTGCGGCGCTTCGCGGTTGGCGCCTCGGTCCGTTCGCCGAATTGCTCCGACATCAGCGGATCACCAACGCCTGGGTCGCGGCGAGCCCGTCGCGCACGATCACCTGCATATAGTCACCCATCGCCGGGAAGGCGATCGCGAGCGAGACGATCCCGACGCCGAGGCTCGCCGGCAGCCCGACCGCGAACAGATTGAGCGCCGGCGCCGCGCGTGAAAGCATCCCGACGATGAGGTTGAGGCACAACAGGAGGAAGCCGACCGGCAGCGCGAGCAGCAGCCCGGCGAGAAAGGCATAGCCCCCGAAAAAGGCGATATCGCGCATCTGCGTGGTGGTCAGCCAGGCGGCGCCGGGCGGCATCGCGGTGTAGCTTTTGAGGATCATGTCGACCAGCACGAGGTGCCCGTCGAGCGACAGGAACAACAGGGTCAGCATGATCGACAGGAATTGACCGATCGCGGGGGACGACCGCCCCGAATTGGGGTCGATCATATTGGCGAAGCCGATCCCCATCGATCCGCCGATGATCTCGCCCGCGACGAGCGGCGCGGCAAAGGCGATCTGCAGCACGAAGCCGAGCGCGAGCCCGACCATCGCCTCCGCCGCGACCGCGAGGAAGGTCGCGACCGCGAAGATCTGCGCCGGGGGCTGGATCGGGTGGCTCGCCAGCACCAGCACCCCGATCGCGCCGGAGAGCGCGACCCGGACCTGGAGCGGCACCGACATATTGCCGAACACCGGCGCGGTGATGAATGCGCTGCCGACGCGCACCATCACGAACAGGAGCGCCCATAATTGGGGCTCGATCGCAAGGCCGAAGCCGAGCATGCGTTATTTCACCAGATCCGGAATCCGATCGAAGATGCCGATCGTGAAATCGCTGAGCAGCCCGAGGATCAGCCCGCCGAACAGCATGATCGAGATCGCGACGACGATCAGCTTGGGGACGAACGACAAGGTCTGCTCGTTGATCGAGGTCGCCGCCTGGATCATGCCGAGGATGAGGCCCGAGACCAGCGCCGGGATCAGGATCGGCGCGGCGGCGAGCGCCAGCACCCACATCGTCTGGTTCGCGACGGTCAGGAAATAATCAGCGTCTGCCATGAAAATTCTCAGGTCGCGAAGGAGTTAGCGAGGCTGCCCATCGTCAGCGCCCAGCCGTCGACCAGCACGAACAACAGCAATTTGAACGGCAGCGAGATGATCGTCGGGGAGAGCATCATCATGCCGAGCGACATCAGCACCGTCGCCACCACCAGATCGATGACGATGAACGGCAGGAAGACGAGGAAGCCGATCTGGAACGCGGTCTTCAATTCGCTCGTCACGAACGCCGGGAGCAGCACCGAAAAGGGGATGTCGTCGGTCTTGGCGTAAGGCCCGGACTTGGCCATTTCGGCGAACATCGTCAGATCCTTGACCCGCGTCTGCTTGGCCATGAAGGCGTGGAGCGGCGTGCCGGCATGTTTGATCATCTCGGTCCCGGCGAGCTTGCCCGCGGCATAGGGCTGGATCGCCTCGGTGTTGATGCGGTTGACCACCGGCGCCATCACGAAGAAGGACAGGAACAGCGAAAGCCCGATAAGCACCTGATTCGGCGGTGTTTGCTGAAGGCCGAGCGCCTGACGCAGGATCGACAGCACGATGATGATCCGCGTGAAGCTGGTCATCATCAGCACGATCCCGGGGAGGATCGTCAGCAGCCCCATGATGATCAGGACCTGCAACGACAGCGAGAGCGAGCCGTTGCCCGGCTGGCTCGACGCCGCGCCGCTCGAAAGCTGGCCGAGCGCGCGATCGAGCGCGTCGCCGACCCCCGGGGTCGCCGGGGCGGCGGGCGCCGCCGGCGGGGCGACCTGCGCGAAGGCGGGCATCGCGATGATCAGCGCGACGACCAGCGCGGCAATCACAAGCGTGAACTTTGTGAACTTTGACCCGCCGTGCGCCGCGCGGCGCGCGTTCGGCTGGCGGAACAGCGCCGGGCCGTCACCGATACGCGTCACGCTCATGCGAGGTCACCGCGCGCGACGGCCTTGTCGACCAGCGTCACCCCGCCGCGCCCGACCGAGACGAGCAGCCGGCTGCCCTCGAAATCGACCACCGCGAGGCGGAGACCGGGGGAGATCATCATCGTTTCCTTGACTGCGATCAGCCGCGTCGGCGCCTTGCCGGGCATGCGGCTTTCGAGCCGCCGCCACAGCCACAGCGAGCCGATCATCAGCCCGCAGACCAGCGGCAGCAGGATCACCAGCTTGAGAACATAAGCCCACATCATCGCCGGATCAGCCGCGCTTCTCGGGGTTGGCGAGCTCGGTCATGCGGACGCCGAAGCGATCGCCCACCGTCACCACCTCGCCGCGGCCGATCAGCGTGCCGTTGACGAACACGTCGAGCAGTTCGTTGGCCTGCCGGTCCAATTCGATCACGCTCGATTCGCCGAGCGCGAGCAATTCGCGGAGCGTGAGCTGGGTCGAGCCGATCTCGACCGTCAGCTTCACGTCGACATCCTGCAGCAGCCGGAAATTGGCCGCCACCGCGCCCGCGGCGTCCGCGTCGGCCGCGAAAGAGCCGGTCATGTCGTTCATGCGTTATTTCCTTCGAGACTCGCGAGTTTGGTGAGGCGGATCGCGGCATGGCCGTTGGCGGTGCCGACGGTGCCGATGCCGAGCCGATCGTTGCCGACCATCACCGGCACGTCGTTGGTGAAATGGATCGGGATCACGTCGCCGGGCTTCAGATCCATCAATTTGGCGAGGCTGATCACCGGCTCGGCGAGCACCGAGCGCACCGGGAAGCGCACCTGCATCGCCGCGCGGGTCAGCGCCGCGCTCCATTGCGCATCCTGCTCGGCGGCCTTGGCGACGACCTTGCCGGTTAGCGCGGTGCCGTGCGGCTTCAATGCGGAGACGGGATAGACCAGGTCGATGAACACCGGGCGGGCATTGCCCTGCGCGATCCCGAAGCGGGTGACGATCATCGCGTCGTCCGCCTCGATATTGGTCAGCATCGCGGCATTATGCTCGCACCGCCCGACGGTGAAGCCGACCCGCGCGAGCGGTTCCCACGCGGTGGCGAGCGGCGCGGCGATCATCTCGCCGAGCCGGCCGACCATCGCCTCCGCCGCGGGCGAGAATTCGTGCGGCAGCTCGATCGGGACATAGCCGACCCCGCCGAAGAACAGATCGAGCAGTTCGAGCACGAATCGCCCGTCGAACACGCAGAGCGCGGTGCGCCCCTCCATCCCCAGCGGCAGCCAGGCGGTGAGCGTATCGGGGCGTTCGGCGCGATAATCGGCGAAGCGCTGCACCATCAGCGGCTCGGCCCAGGTCCTCAGCTCCTGCCGCAGAATCGGCTCGAACACCCCGCGCAGGCTGCGCGCGAGGCGCGCCGAGAGGTGTTGCAGCGTGTGCAGATCGCCGAACGGATTGAGCTTCGCCTGGCCGAGCCCGCTCGCATTGACGGGTTCGCCGCGGGCGGCCCCGCGGCGTCCGGCGTCGGATGGTGAAGCGGTGTTAACCATGCCCGCTCACTGAACAACGAAATTGGTAAAGTAGACGTTACTAATCCCGCCGAAGCCTTCCTTTTCCTTGAGCACCTTGTTGATCGAGGCGGCCAGCTTCTTGGCCAGCGCCTGCTTTCCGTCGGAGGTGAAGACCTGATCCTCGGTGGTGTCGCCCAGCGTCATCAGCACCGCGGAGCGCACCGCGATGTCGTTGGTCTTGAGGTTCTGGATCACCGTATCGTCATAGGGCGTCGAGACCGCGATCCCGATCTGGAGGAAGTGCACCGAATCCTGCAGATTCGCGGTGAACTCCTTCTCCATCGCGTAATAATTGGAGGCGAAGCGGTCGCCGCCCTCGCCCGGGGGAGTCGGCATGCCGTGATCCTCGGCCTTGGCCTCGCCCTCGCCGCCGCCGTGGCCGCCTTCCTTGCCGTCCTTGCTCGGGCGCTTCTGCTCGCTCTTGGGAACGAGGTGCGGGCCGGGGGCGACGGCGGCCTTGTGCCCGCCGATCAGCCCCGAGCCCGAGGCATAGAGACCGGCGCCGACCCCGCCGCCGATCAGCGCCACCGCGCCGACCGCCAACAGCGCGATCTTGCCGATCTTTCCCTTCTTCTTCGGCGTTTCCGCCTTGTCGTCCTTGTCACTCATATCATGTCCCTCGGGTATCAGGCGATACGTTCGTCGCTTGCCGCCTCATCGTCGGCGCTCGCCGCGCTGGCGGGCCGCATCGGTGCGGCGGCGGTTCGTTGTTGCTGTTGCTGCTGTGCCGCGGCGTGCCCGCCGGCATCGGTGGTGGCGCTGCCGGTCGAGGCGGAAAGCTTCAGCCCGCGCGCTTCGGCAAGATCGGCGAGCCGCGGCTGCGCGTCCGCGAGGATCTGCCGCGTCTCGGGCTGGTGCGCGGCGAGATGGACCGACACCGCGTCGCCGTCGCGCTTCAGCGACACGTCGATCGCGCCGAGCGCGGCGGGGATCAGCCGGATGCGGGTGTCGCTGGCATTGGCGGTGTCGCGCAGCGCCTCGATCCGCTGGATCATCGCCTGCGGCCAATTGTCCTGCTTCAGATCGAGCGCGGCGTGGCGAGCGTCGGCGGTCGCAGCGACCGCGTGGGCGGCATTATCGGTGCCGGCGGGGAGCACGAACGTCGCGGCCGGTTGCGGCGCGGCGGCGGTGCGCTCGTCGGCGGCGGCGCGGCGGATCGCCTCGGCGAACACCTGCGCGGCCGGGGCGATCGCGATCGGTTGCGGCGCGGGTTGCGACGCGGCGACGGCGGCCGTCTGGGGCGCGACGGGCGCCGTCGGCGCGGTCGTGCGCATTCCCTCGCTCGGTGCGGGTCCGGGCGCCGGTGTCGCGGGCGCTTGCGGCGTGGGCGTCGCATTGACCTGAACCGAATCGATCGGCCCGAGCGCCATGATGGGCGCTATTGACTGGACCGGCGCGACAAGCGGCGCGGCGAGTATTGCCGGTGCCGGAGCTGGCGTCGGCGGCGGCGCGGCAGCGGCGATCGGAGCCGGGCGCAACGCCGCGATCAGCCGATCGAGCGGCGCGGGTGCGGCGGCGAGCTCGAGCGCGGGAACGGGATCGCGCCGCGTGACCGGTGCGGCTGCGGGCGGTGCGGCCGGCTGCGCGGGCGCGTTGCCCGTCGCGGCCACGGTGCGCGCGCGATCCGCGGGCAAAGGCTGCGCCGCCGGCTGCTCCTGCGGAACCTCTACCGCGTTCGCCCTGAGCTTGTCGAAGGGCGGCCCCAGCTCGCGAATGGCAGGACGCCCTTCGACAAGCTCAGGGCGAACGGGGGTGGAGGAGGCGGGTTCTGCTGCGACCTCCGCTGGCGCAACGCCGGCCTCGCCGCCGCGCGATTGCTGCGCGGGAGCGGTTGGGATCGTCGGCGCTGGCGTCGCGGCAACCGGCGTCGTCGCAGGTGTCGCCACTGGATCGGGCACGGCGTCCGTCAACACCGGCGCGGCGACAGGCATCACTGTCGGCGGCGCCGCCGGGCTCGGCGCAGCCTCCGCGGCCTTCGCCACCACCGGCTCGGTCAGGATCGGCAGCGCAGGCGGCATCATCCACGCCAGCGCATCCGGCAAGCCGCTCTGATCGTCCGGCAAATCCTTGCCGGGGGCGGCATCCTCCTGCCGGGCGTCGCCGGTGTCGGACGGATCGGCGGGCTTGCCCTCGACCGGTGCGAGCAATGCAGGGAAAGACGCGGGCGCGCCCGTGGCGACGCCGGGCGGCGTCGCGGGGCTGCCCGTCTTGGTGAAGATCAGCGCCAGATTCGAAACTGCGGTCATGGCCCCTGTGTGTCCGTCGGTCTTTCCGACAGACCGATCAGCAAAGATCGTGCCGGATTTTCCCGGTCGGTCGCGTCGGCGGCGCATCGCGCAGCTTGCGGATTTCGCGCAGCGCCGCCTCGGCCTCGCCGCGCGCGATCAGTTTCTCGACTGCGCTCTGGTCGCGCTTGGCGCTGCGGGTCGCTTCGGCGGCGCGCTCGGCCTCATATTCGGCGGTGCGGACGCGGTTGGCGGCGGTCTCGGCCGAACGATGTAGCCGCTCGCGATAATGCGCGGCGGCGGCGAGCGAGAAGCCCGCGCCGCGTTCGGTCGCCGGGGCGACATCGGCGGCGAGCCGCGCGATCCGCGTCGAGAGCGCGCTTTCCTGCGCATGCGCATCGCGCGCGCGTGCCTCGGCGGCCTGCGCCAGCCCATATTGCAAGGTGCGGACGCGCAGCACGCGCGCGAGCTTGCGCGTGTCAGCCATCGCCGAACACCCCGGTCAGTTCGGTCACCGAATCCTCCAGCGTCACGCTCGACGCGGCATCCTGGCGGATGAATTCCATCACCGCCGGGTGGCAGGCGATCGCGGCATCGATCTCGGGGTCGGAGCCCGCGCGATAGGCGCCCATCAGCACCAGATCGCGATTCTCCTCATAGGTCGCGAGATGCCGGCGCAGCACCCGCGCGGCGTGGAGATGCGGCGGCGACGCGATGTCGGTCATCACGCGGCTGACCGATTTGGACACGTCGATCGCGGGATAGACCGCGCGTTCGGCGAGCGTGCGGCTCAGCACGATATGCCCGTCGAGGATCGAGCGTGCCGAATCGACCACCGGGTCGTTGCCGTCGTCGCCGTCGGCGAGCACGGTATAGATGGCGGTGATCGATCCGCCCGAGGTCACGTCGGTGCCGGCGCGTTCGATCAGGTTGGGCAGCATCGCGATCGCCGACGGCGGATAGCCGCGCGCCGAGGCGGGTTCGCCCAGCGCCAGCCCGATCTCGCGCCCGGCATGCGCGACGCGGGTCAGCGAATCCATGATCAGCAGCACGTCCTTGCCCTCGGCGCGGAACGCTTCGGCGATCGCGGTGGCGCGGAGCGCGCCGCGGATGCGCAGCACCGGCGAATGATTGGCCGGCACCGCGACGACCACGCTCTTGGCGCGCGCCTCGCCCGCGACCTTGGTCTCGAGGAAGTCGGCGACCTCGCGGCTGCGCTCGCCGATCAGCCCGATGACGATCACGTCGGCGCGCGCGGCGCGGACCATCATCCCGAGCAGCACCGATTTGCCGACCCCGGAGCCGGCCATGATGCCGATCCGCTGGCCCTTGCCGATCGTCAGCAGCCCGTTGATAGCGCGCACCCCGACATCGAGCGGCTGGAGCACGCGCCCGCGATCGAGTGGCGACTGGAGCTTGCCCGCGAGCGGCCACGCCCCCGCGCCGCGGATCGCGCCGAGCCCGTCGATCGGGCGCCCCGCGCCGTCGACCACGCGGCCGAGCAAGGCGGCGCCCACTTCGGCCTCGCCTGGGGGGCCGATCGGGCGCACCGGGGCGTGTGGCAGCAGCGCGGCCGGGCCGCCGAGGTTCATCAGCAGGGTGCGGCCGTTGCGGAAGCCGATCACCTCGGCCTCGACCCCGTCCGCCTTGCCGCCGACCTGGCAGACGGTGCCGACCGGCAGGTTGAGCCCGACGGCTTCCATCAGCAGCCCGTCGAACGAGGCGAGGCGGCCCGAAACCTTGGGGGTCGGGAGAAAATCCCCGACCAGGGCGTCGAGATAATCGGTTGCGAACCGGGTGAGCATGCAGGCGCCTCGCGTTTTAAATCTGAGCTACCCCGGCACCTTCCACCCCGGCGAAGGCCGGGGTCAGCATCGGACCGGTCGTGACTGGACCCCGGCCTTCGCCGCGGTGGATCGTATTTTGCGCACGATGCTCTAACCCGCCGGCACCGCGACCTTGTCGAGCGCGGCGGCGAGCTGGTCGAGCCACAGGTCCGGCCCGTCCTCGACGATCGTCGAGGCGGTTTCGAGCTCGAAGCTGCCGCGCGCGATCTGCGCATCGGCGACGGGGAACAGCGTCGCGGGCAGATGCCCGTCGAGCAGCGCCATATCGGCCGGGTTGACCCGCAGGATCGCGCTTTCGGACGCGTCGGCGATCAGATCGGTCGCGGCGGCGACGCGTGCGGCGAGCAGGCCGCCCGATACGCCGATCTCGCCGACCAGCCGGGTGACGAGATGCTCGACCGTCTGGCGCATATGCTTCGCCAGCCGGTCGCGATCGATTCGCGCATCGTCGCGCAACGCGTCGGCCAGCCCGGCGAGCAAAGCGCGGTCGCGCTCGGCGGTCGCGGCGGCTTCGGCGCGCGCCGCGGCGAGGCCGGCGGCATAGCCTTCGTCATGCCCCGCCTGACGCGCGACCTCGGCCGGATCGATGAACGGCGCCGGCTCGGCATTGGCGTCGAGCGGGTTCCAGCCCTCGGTCGGGTTGGTTTCGGGATCGGCCGGCGCATAGCTGCGCGGCTGGGGTTCGGCCTCGGTGTCGCGGCCGAACGCGCTCTTGATCCGCGCGATCAGATCGGCCGGTGCGAAGCCGGGCTCGCGATCGGCGAAGCTGCGGCTGAGGCGGATCGCCGCATCGCTGTGCCGCGCGGAAAGCCCGACGACGAAATCGTAAGATGCCGCCTCAGACATAATCGTCCTCGCCTCCGCCCATCTGGATCGTGCCGTCCTTGGCAAGGTTGCGCGCGATCTGGATGATCGCCTTCTGCGCCTCGAGCACTTCGGACAGCTTCATCGGGCCGCGCGCTTCCATCTCGTCGCGGATGCCGTCCGCGGCGCGCGCCGACATGCAGCCGAGGAAGCGGTTGCGCGCCGCCTCGTCGACGCCCTTCAGCGCGCGGGTCAGGATGTCGCCGTCGATGTTGCGGATCAGCGTGCCGAGATTCTTGTCGTCCATGTCGAGCAGGTTGTCGAAGACGAACATCGCCTCTTCGATCGCCTTGGCGGTTTCCTTGTCGAGCTTGAACAATTTGGGCATCACGCGCTGCTCGGTCGCCTTGCGCGCGCTCTGCAGGATCTTGGCCGCTTCGCGCGTCCCGCCCAATTGCACCTGGGTGCCCTGTCCGCCGCCGCCGCTGCGGTTGGCGAGCATCGCGCGCAAAGTTTCCACCGCTTCCGGGGTGATCGGGCCGAGCTTGGCGATACGGTGAAGGATCTCGGGCTGCGCCGCATCGGGCAGCAGTTCGAGCACCTGGCTCCCCACCGCCGGATCGAGATTGGCGATCAGCACCGCGGCGATCTGCGGATGTTCCTTCTCGATCATCGCCGCGATCTCGGTCGCGTCGAGCCAGTCGAGCAGGTCGATCTCGCACGCCGCCTCGGGCGGGGTGATCCGCGCGAGCACGCTATCGGCCTTTTCGGGGCCGAGCGCGCGATGCATCACCGCCTCGATCTTCGGACGCGGGTCGAAGCTGATTCCGGTGCGCTCGCGCGCGCGATCGACGAAATCGTCGAGCACGCCCTCCACCTCGGCCTCGCTGACGTCGGCGACGGTGAACATCGCCTTGCCGAGCTGGCGCACCTCATCGGGTTCGAGCTTCTGGAGGATCGCGGCGGCTTCTTCCTCGCCGACCAGCATCATCAGCACCGCGGCGCGCTCGACCCCGCTGAAGCTGCGCACGACGGCGTTGGCGGGCGCGTTCATTTCGCCTCGGCTCCCATCATATCGCGCACCGCAAGCGCCGCGCGCGCCGGATTGTCGCGGGTGAAGCCGCGCACCGCATGGACGCGCTGCTCATAGCCGCGCGCTTCTTCCAGATCCTCGATCCCGACCGGATCGGTGACGCGGATGCCGCCTTCGCTTTCGCCCTCGCCGCTGGCGCTGCCCATCGGCGCGCCGTCGGGCCCGGCAAGCGCGCCCTTCGCGCCGCTTTCGGCATCGGCGCGCTTCTTGAGCATCGCCTTGAGCAGCGGGCGGACCCCGAGCAACAGCACGAGCAGCGCGATGACGATCGCGGTCAGATTGCGCGCGAGCATCGGCAGCCAGCTGTTGTCATACCATTTCGGCCCGCTCGCCGCCGCCGAGGCATCGGCGAATTTCTTGCTGATGACGGTGACATTGTCTTGCCGCGCAGCATCGTAGCCGACTGCCGACTTCACCAGATCGGTGATCTGGTTGACCTCCATCGCGGTGCGGCGGCCCTTTTCGGGCTCGCGCAGCAGCACCGCGACCGACAGCCGCTTGATCCCCCCCGGCGCGGCGCGCGTCACCGACACTTCCTTGCCGAGATCGTAAGCGCGCTGGAACTGATCGGATTGCTTGTTGGCGTCGGGTGCCGGGCCGCCCGCGACCGGCGAGGCGCCGGGGGCCGGCTGACCGCTCGCGCCGACCGCAGGCTGCGGCTTCTGCAGCTGGCTCGCGGGGGGCGGGGTGTTGCTCAGCGCACCGGGGATGCCCCCCGGCGGCTGGCTGCCGGCGGGCGCCTGGTTGCCGGTCCAATTGCCCGCCTCGGCGCGCAACGTGCCCTGCTTGTCATAGGTTTCGCGGGTCGCCTGCATCTCGTCGAGATTGACGTCGGCCTGAACCTC
>NZ_MKRR01000150.1:73901-75289 GCF_001897045.1 Sphingomonas sp. 66-10 | reverse complement strand
CGATCTGGCGCTGGACGCGAAGCCGCTGGTCGCTGCCATTGTCGCCTTGCCCACCCGATTTGGAGAGCAGCCCGCCCATCTGGTCGACCACCGTCACATTGTCCGGCTTCATCCCCGGCACTGACGAGGCGACGAGGTTGACGATCGAGGCGACCTGCGCGTCGCTCAGCGAGCGTCCCGGCTGGAGCTTGAGCACCACCGAGGCCGACGGCGCGGCATTGTCGCGCACGAAGGCGCTGGCTTCGGGGGTGGCGAGATGCACCCGCGCCTCGACCACCGTGTCGATTTCCTGGATCGAGCGCGCCAATTCGGTCTCGCGCGCCTGCCGCAACCGTTCGCCCTCCACCGCGCGCGAGACGCCCATCGGCAGCTGGTCGAGGATCGCATAGCCGGCCGGCGCGGTCTTGGGCAGGCCTTGCCCGGCGAGCAGCATCCGCGCGCGGGCGTAATCGTCCTCCGCGACGGTGACCGTATCGGTGCCGGTATCGACCCGGCTCTTGATCCCCGCGGCGGTCAATGCCGAGGTGACCGCGGCCTTGTCCGCATCGGCGAGCCCGGCGAACAACGTCTTCTGCGGCGGCGAGGACAAGAGCGACCAGGCGAGCGCGGCGGCGCCGATCAGCCCGATCAGCAGCGCCATCGGCCCGGCGCGGCGGACCGCGGGCTGCGCGAGCATGCCCTGGATCTGCCGCAGCGGATTGGCGAAGCGTTCGGGGATCGCGGATGCTGGGGTGAGTGCGTTTGCCATGTCTTACACCGGCATGCTCATGATGTCCTTATAGGCGGACAGGATCTTGTTGCGGACCTGCAGCGTCGCCTCGAAGCCGACCGAGGCTTCCTGGCGCGCGAGCATGACCTTGGCGATGTCGATCGTTTCGCCGCGCTCGTAGGATTCGGAGAGCGCGCCGGCCTTCTGCTGGGTCTCGTTGACCTTGGAGAGCGCATTTTCGAGCGACTGGGTGAAGCTCGGCGCGCCCTGCGCCGCGCCCGCCGCGGGGGCGGCGCCCGCCGTCTGGCCGGCGCGCGCCAGCGCGCTGTTGCGTTCGAGGATCTGCGCGCGCAGCGCCATCACGCGCTCCACGCCGCCGAGGCTGTCGATCGCGCTCATGCCGAGGCCACCTTGCCGTGCGGCGCGGCGATATCCTCACCCTGTTCGCGTGCCTTGGCGAGCCGGTAGCGCAGGGTGCGCTCCGAAATGCCCAGCCGGCGCGCGGTCTCGATCCGGCTGCCGTTGCACGCCTTGAGCGTCTCGCGGATCGCGGCGAATTCGGAGAGCTGGACCACCTTGCCCAGCGTCGCATTATCGGCCTCGACCGGTGCGGCCGCACGCGGCGCGGGGCGGTCGAACACGATATGCTCGGCCTCGATCGTGCCCCCGGCGGCGAACA
>NZ_MKRR01000150.1:70122-73889 GCF_001897045.1 Sphingomonas sp. 66-10 | reverse complement strand
GCCTCGGCCGACGGCCAGGGGATCGTCGTGCGGTTGCCGGCGTGGCGCAGGATCATCGTCGCGGCGAGCGCGGGAATGTCCTGCGGGCGATCGGCCAGCGCGCGCGTGGTAAGCGGGAAGACCGACAGGCGGTAATAGAGGTCGGCGCGGAAGCGGCCCGCCGCCACCTCGGCCTGAAGATCGCGGTTGGCGCAGGCGATGACGCGTACGTCGACCGCCACCGGCTGGGTTGCGCCGATCGGCACGACTTCGCGTTCCTGCAGCACGCGCAGCAACTTGGCCTGCAGCGCCAGCGGCATTTCGGCGATTTCGTCGAGCAGGATCGTCCCGCCGTGCGCCGCGCGGAAAAAGCCTTCGCCGCCCGAGGAGGCGCCGGTGAAGGCGCCCTTCTGGTGGCCGAACAGCATCGCCTCGAGCATGGTTTCGGGCAAAGCCGCGCAATTGAGCGCAATGAACGGGCCGTCGCGGCGCGGCGAATTGGCGTGGATCGTCCGCGCCAGCACTTCCTTGCCGGTGCCGGTCGGGCCGTTGATCAGCACGGTGATATCGGCTTCCGCGACTCGCTCGGCGAGTGCGAACAGCGCGAGACTTTCGGGGTCGGCGGCGGTCGGCATGTCCGGGCCGGCGATCAGCGCGCGGGCGAAGGCGTTGCCGACGACCGAGTCGGTGTGGCCGAAGGCGATTCGCGCCGGGGCGCCGTCGCGCGCCGGGATCACGATTCGTTCCGCGTCGCCGCCCCCGATCACGACCGTGCGCGCGGGTGCCGGGATCGGCTCCCCGGGCGCCGTCAGCCAGATTTTGTCGGCGTTGACGCGGCTCTGCGGCGGCTCGACGGCGATGCCCTGAGCCCGCAGCGACGAGATGAGCGCAACATGGCTTTCCGCAACCGTGGCGGATGGAACGATAGAACGCATTGGCCCCCCTGAGCGTGTGAGCCCTAGATGGGAGAAAATAGTTAACGACGGGTGTAATGCGTTGCCGGCCGGCAGATTTTTTCCGGGCGCGCGCTCGCATGCGTGCGCCGGCACATCGCCCGCGCGCGAGGCGGGGCGGGGAGCGATTTTTTTCGTCGTCGATCGCTAAATCACGCCGATCGCCGGCCGTTTCAGGGGGCGACGGCCCAGCCATCCGCGCTAACGGGGGGCGGCGGAACCGTCAGTTACGACGGAGACTAGAAATGACGGTTATCGCAACCAACACTTCGGCGCTGCGCGCCGCCAACGCGTCGAGCATGGCGAACAGCGAATTGCAGACCGCGATGCAGCGCCTGTCGACCGGCAAGCGAATCAACTCGGCCAAGGACGACGCCGCCGGCCTCGCCATCGCCGCGTCGATGACCACGCAGATCACCGGTATGAACCAGGGCATCCGCAACGCCAACGACGGCATCTCGATGGCGCAGACCGCGGAAGGCGCGCTGGACGAAGTGACCAACATGCTGCAGCGCATGCGTGAACTCGCGGTGCAGGCCAACAACGGCACCTATTCGACCTCCGACAAGTCGAACATCGCCGCCGAGCAGAAGGCGCTCGCCGACCAGATCACCTCGGTGCTGACCAACACCCAGTTCAACGGCCAGAACCTGTTCGACGGCACCGCCGGCACCTCGGGCGCGGTGACGATCCAGTCGGGCGCCAACACCGCCGACACGGTGACGCTGACCTTCGCCGACATCAAGAGCACCGGCGCGATCAACACCGCGATCAGCGGCGCGAGCGCGACCACCCCGCTCACCAACCTCGCCAACTTCGACGCCGGGATCGCGGCGGTGGGCACCGCCCGCGCTGGCCTGGGTGCGGCGCAGAACCAGCTCCAGTCGGCGGTCAACAACCTGACCTCGAACGTCGCCAACCTGTCGGATGCGCGCAGCCGTATCCAGGACGCCGACTTCTCGGCCGAATCGACCAACCTCGCCAAGGCGCAGATCCTGAGCCAGGCGTCGACCGCGATGCTGGCGCAGGCCAATCAGTCGCAGCAGAGCGTGCTCAAGCTGCTTCAGTAAACGACGCGTCAAACGCTTCGGCGCCGCCCCCCTTAAAGGGCGCCGAAGCCGGCATGGGAACCCCGGCGGCCGCAAGGTTGCCGGGGTTTTCGTTTGCGGGGAGCTCCCCCGTCATCCCGGCCTTGAGCCGGGGTCCATCGGGAGGCAGGCGCGGAGCAAGGGGTTCCAAAGCATCGTGCGTCAATTTGAATCATCTATTCCCGTTCGCCCTGAGCCTGTCGAAGGGCGTCCTGTCACCCGAGAGTTGGGGCCGCCCTTCGACAAGCTCAGGGCGAACGGATTCTTTAATTGCGCATGATGCGCTGGCCGCCGCGTAGCGGGCACAATGGACCCCGGCTCAAGGCCGGGATGACGTCTGCTTGGAATGTGACGGGTAACGCCGCCGCTCAGCGCGCGGCGAGCGCTTTCTTCAGCCGCGCGTGCGCGGAGGATTTGATCTGGCACACCCGCGCCGCGCCGACGCCGAGCACGTGGCCGATCTCCTCGAGGTTGAGTTCCTCGACATGATAGAGGTGGATCACCGTCTGCTCGCGTTCGGGCAGCGCGGCGATCGCGGCGATCAGCAGGTCGCGCGCCTCGCTTTCGGCAAGCTGGTCGAACGCATTGGGCTCGTCGCTGGCGAACCAGGGCTGGTCGTCGGCATAGACCTCATCGATCGGATCGAAGCGCACGGCCTCGGCGGTGGCGTAATCGGCGCGCAATTTCTCCACCGTCACCCCCAGCCGCGCGGCGGCCTCGGCGTCGGTCGGCGCGCGGCCGAACTCGTTGGCGAGCTGTGCGACGGCGCGCTGATAGTCGCGGCGGCGGCGGATCGCGCCGCGCGTCATCGCGGCGTGACGGCGAAGCTCGTCGATCATCGCGCCGCGCAGCCGGGTCGCGAGATATTGGCGGAAGGTCACCTGCCCGCGATCCTCGAAGGCGGAAACCGCCTCGACCAACGCGACCAGCCCGACCTGCACCAGATCCTCGACCTCGACCGCGGTCGAGACGCTGCCGTGGATATGCCAGGCGAGGCGGCGGACCAAAGGGAGATGCTCGCGCACCAGCGCCGTCTCGTCTCGCGCGTGCGCGCGCGGCGAATAGGTCAGCGGGGTCGCGTCGGCGAAGGCGTCGCGGTGCGGTTCGGCGCTCATGCCGGCAGTGCCTCAGGCGCGCCGATGATCGCGACCACCTCGACCGCCTTGTCCTCCGGGACTTCGAAGAAGCTCATGACGGGGGTATCCGGCAGAATGGATTTGACGAGCTTGCGGATCGCGACGCGGATCGCCGGCTGGACGACGAGCGCGAACGGCTTCGCCTCGCTGATCAGCGGCTGCGCCGCGCGCTGCAGCGCATCGACGATGCGGCGGCCGAGATCGGGCTCGATCACATGGCGCCGCGCCGGATCGCTCCGCACCGCCTGGCCGAGCAACCCTTCGAGCCCGCCCTCGAGCGTCATCACGCGCAGCGGCTCGCGCACGCCGCACAATTTCTGGATGATCAGCGGGCCGAGTTCGGGGCGGATCAGCTCGACGAGCTCCTCGGCATCCTGCGTCTTTTGCGCGGCGACCGCGATCGCGCCGGCGATGCGGCGGAATTCCTTGAGCGGGATGCCCTCGGCGAGCAGGCTCTTGAGCACCGTGGTCAGCGTGGTCAGCGGCAACGGCTGCGGGGTGAGCGAGGCGACGAGCTGCGGGTTGCGTTCCTTCAAGCCGTCGAGCAGCGCCTGCACCTCGTCGGCGCTCAGCAGGTCGGCGGCATTGGCGCCGAGAACATGGTTAAGATG
>NZ_MKRR01000150.1:69498-70097 GCF_001897045.1 Sphingomonas sp. 66-10 | reverse complement strand
CGCCGGTC
The DNA here is from genome assembly GCF_001897045.1 of Sphingomonas sp. 66-10. Classification (NCBI taxonomy): domain Bacteria; kingdom Pseudomonadati; phylum Pseudomonadota; class Alphaproteobacteria; order Sphingomonadales; family Sphingomonadaceae; genus Sphingomonas; species Sphingomonas sp. 66-10. The sequence goes on along the minus strand of NZ_MKRR01000150.1, from coordinate 70,089 downwards.
GCCGCATCGGCGTCGCCGGGCGCGATCCAGGTCGCGTCGAGTCCGAAGGTCGGATCCTTGGCTTTCTTGCCGTTGAGCTCGCCGAAACCGGTGCCGGTATCGAGCGCGAGCATTTCGTCGGGCGACACCTGATCCTCGCCGAGCGCGACGCCGCCGACCAATAGCCGATAAGTGTAAGGCGCGAGGTTGATGTCGTCGCGCACCTTGACCTGCGGCACGACGAAGCCGAGCTCCTTCGAAAGCTGGCGCCGTACCCCGGTGATCCGCGCCATCAGTGGGCTGCCCTTGCGCTCGTCGACCAAAGGCACCAACCCGTAGCCGATGTCGAGATTGACCATCATCCCGTCGGTCACCTCGTCCCAGCCGATGCGCGACTGGTCGACCGGCTCGGGCTTGACCTCCGCCACCGGGGCGGGGCGATTGGCGATCTGGCGCAATTTCCACGCGGCGAAGCCGGCGATCGCGGCGGCGGGGAGGATCACCAGATGCGGCATCCCCGGCAGCACCCCGAGCAGGAACAGGATCCCGGCCACCGGGGTCCAGGTCCGCGCCGAGCCGAACTGGCTGCCGATCTGCCCGGCGAGATCCTTT
>NZ_MKRR01000150.1:42416-69434 GCF_001897045.1 Sphingomonas sp. 66-10 | reverse complement strand
GGATCAGCCCGCCGATGATATTGGCGGCGAGGATCAGGATCGCGGCGATCGCGTCGCCCTTCACGAATTTCGACGAACCGTCCATCGAGCCGTAGAAATCGGCCTCGGTCGACACCTCGACGCGGCGCTTCTTCGCCTCGTCGGGGGTGATCAGCCCGGCGTTGAGATCGGCGTCGATCGCCATCTGCTTGCCCGGCAAGGCATCGAGCGTGAAGCGCGCCGAGACTTCGGAGACGCGCCCCGCGCCCTTGGTCACCACGATCAGATTGATGATCATCAGGATCGCGAAGACGAAGATGCCGACGACATAATCGCCGCCGATCAGGAAGGTGCCGAACGCCTCGATGACATGCCCGGCGGCGCTTTCGCCCTCATGCCCGTGGACCAGCACGACGCGGGTCGAGGCGACGTTGAGGCCGAGCCGGAACAGGGTGGCGAACAATAGCACCGAGGGGAAGGCCGAGAAATCGAGCGGCTTCTGCGCATTGAGCGCGACCATCAGCACCGCGAGGCTGATCGCGATATTGGCGACGAAGAACACGTCGAGCAGCGCCGCCGGGATCGGCACCACCATCACCACGACGAGCAGCAGGATCGCGAGCGGCAGCGCGGCGGCGCGGGGATTGCCGAGGAACTTCATCGCGCGTCAGCCCCCGAGGTTCGCGAGCATGAGATAGGCGAGCCGTGCGGTATCGGGCGTCGGCTTCATCAGGCTGGCGGTCTGCGCCTGCGCGGTACGCCCCGAGAGCGCGGCACTGGCCCAGCTCAGCGCGTCGCCTGCGCTCTGGTTGGCGCCGGTGATCACCGTCGCGCCGTCCATGTCGAGCGCCTGCGCGGCAAATTGCATGCCCGGCAAAGAGTTGCCGGTGTTGCCGGCATTGCCGGCGCCGTCGCCGAGCTTGGCGGCAAAGCGCTGATAGACGTCGCTCAGCGAGCGCGCGCTGCCGTCGCTGTTGAAGAACACCCCGCGATTGGCGCGCGCGGCGGCGGGGAACAGCGCCGCGGCGTTCGCCCCGGGGTTGGTCTGCATCGTCGAGAGGAACTGGCGCGCGCCGCCGAGCCCGAGGAAATGCGCCATATAGAGATCGGTGCCGGTGGCGGTGCGCCCGGTGGCGCTTTCCAGCGCGTCCTTATTGTCCGAGGCATGCTCGGCGGCCATCGCCGAGGCGATTTCGGGGTTGTTGCGCAGCGCGAGGATCGCCTGGCGGGTGCTCGCGTCGCTCACCGTCATCCGCCCGGAAGGGCCGCGGCTGATCGCATTCGCCGCCCAGCCCAGGCCATATTCGGCGCCGTGCTGCTTCATCACCGAAAGCCAGCTCTGCTCGACGAACTGATAGAGCCCGCGCGCCGAGGAGGTGGCGGCGCTCGCCGAGGCGTTGAGCCCGCTCTCCACCTTGGCCTGCCCGAGCAGATAGTCGAAATCGATCCCCGTACGCGCCGCCGCCCGCTGAATCGCGGACTGGATGCGGCCTGTGGCAGAGGCGATGCTGTTGACGGTCATCGGCGTGCGTTTGTTCCCTGTTCGGGGAATGACGCAGCAAGGAGCGTGCCAGTTTTAGGGTGGATTGGGCAGAAAACGGTGCCCGCGCGAAGGCGAGGGCCCAGGCTGGGCTCCCGGCTTCGCGGGAGCACAAGGAGGTCGCAAACGGGCTGGTGGGTCGGTGCCCCCACACCGACCCACCCCCGGCCCCTTCCTCGTTCAAGGAAGGGGGGAAACAGAATTACGCGTAGGCCGTGACCGGCCCGCGGCGATAGGCGTTGCCGCCTTCGCCGGTCAGCATCTGCAGCCGCCGGCGGGTATTGGCCGCCATCAGGTTGACATAGATGCGGCAGGTTTCGTTGAGCCGGTTGGCCTCGTCGGCCAGCTCGCGCAGCTCGGGGCCGGCGGGGCCGTCGCCCAGATCGCGCAGCGTTTCGATCGCGGTGAGCTTCTCGCTCGTCGCGCGTTCCAGCCCGGCGATATCGTTCGCCTTCAGCGCCCCGATTTCGGCGTGGAGCGTGTCGATCACGCGGATCAGCGCGTCACGCCGGGTCACGAGACATCCAATCGTAGCGCAGCGCGATCATCCGGTCGGCCAGCGTCGCGGGCGAGATCGGGAAGGTGCCGTTGGCCAGCGCTTCCTTGATCAGCTCGACGCGGTTGGAATCGACCGGCGGCTTGGATGCAAGCTGCCCCGCCAGCGTCTGCGGCTGTTCGGCTGCCGCCGGCGGCGTATCGACGCGATTGACCGCACTCGTCTGCGACACGCGCGTAACGGGCGCGACCTGACGGTCGCCGCTCGTGACTGGCCCTGTGCCGATCGAATCCACCATGTCCGCACCTTTCCGGTTCCGCTGACATGGCGGTAAACGGCAGGCGGTAGGGAAGTTTTAGCATTTTTTTATTGGTCGCCCCAGCCGGGCAGCGTCGCGCGCCCGGCCTCCACCGCCACCGCCTGTACCGGCATGCGGCCGTCGGCGACCTTGACCATCAGCCGCTCGCCCGCCGCGGCATCGCCCAGCGCCACCCCGTCGCGGGTGATCGAGAAGCCGTCCGCGCCCGCTTCGATCGTCAGCGGGTCGCCGCGGCGGATCACCTTCTCGGCGTTGCGCGCGGCGGCGGGGAGGGCGGCGGCGGGCGCGGCAGCGGCGCGTGCCGGCATCACCACGGGCACGAAGACGCGCCAGTCGGGGCCGGTGCAGGTGACGACGACCGCGTCATGCGCCTCGGTGCGCCACGCCATCGAGACCATCGGGCAGGCGGCGAGCCGCAGCCGCGGGTCGACCACCGCGCGCGGGCCGCCCTCCTGGCCGATCGCGCGCCCGGTAAAGGCGGCGACCCCGCGATCGAGCGCGGCGATATCCTGAAAGGCGACGGTGGCGAGCAACGCGAGAGCGATCATCGGGATTTCCCTTCGCCCGCAAAGGCGAGCGTGACGGTGACCTGGCGTGGGCCGGGCCGGTTGGTGGTCGAAACGAGGATGCGGCCGGGCGCGACCGTGCCGAGCGCGGCGGCGACCGCGCGGGCGCGATCGGTGGCGAGCACGATGCCGCTGCCGCTCGCGCGGTCGACGTCGGCGGCGCTGCCGTCGACCGCGCCGGTGACGGTGAGCATCACGCGCGGATCGCGCACCGCGTCCTTCGCCCAGGCGACCAACGCGTCGGGCGCCGCCGGCAGCGCGGCGGACCCCGGGGCGAAATCGCGCAAGGCATTGGCGGCGAGCGGCATCGCCACCGGCGCAGGTGCGGGCGCAGCGCGCGGCGCGCCGCCGAAGCCCTGCCGCAGCCCGTCGGCCAGCGCATGCGGGTCGAGCTTCTGATTGGCCTGGAGCAGCACGAAGAAGCCGACCAGCAGCAAGGCGAGATCGGCGAGCGTGATCAGCCACAGCGGCCGTGTCGGCGGCGCGGCGGGAAAATCGTCGAGCGCGGCGTCGCTGCTCATGCGACATCCTCGCGCACGGGAGAAAAGCTGACCGGGCGGCACGCGCGCGGCGCCTCGCGCGCGGCGAGCTCGGCGACCGGCGCCTCGATCCGCGCGCGTTCGCTTGCTTCGATCCGCCCCGCGGCGCGCAGCCGCGCGGCGATCGGCAGCGCGACGAGATTGGCGAGCAGCGCGCCGTACAGCGTCGCGAGCAACGCCACCGCCATCGCCTGCCCGATCGCGCGCGGGTCGCTCATCTGGGTGAACATCGCGACCAGCCCGACCAGCGTGCCGACCATCCCCATCGCGGGAGCGGCCTCGGCCATCGCGCTCCACGCATCGGCGGCGGCGGCGTGACGCTCGGCGCGCGCGCGGCGGCGGCGGCGCAGCTCCTCGGCGACCGCCTCGGCGCCCTCGCCGTCGACGATCATCGTGATCGCGGTGGCGAGATCGGCGTCGGCGATCACCGAGCGATCGAGCGCGACCGCGCCGTGGCGCTGCGCGATGCGCGAGAGACTGGCGATCTGCTCCAGCAAGGGATCGGCCGAAAAGCGGCGGCGCGGCAGCGTCGCCAGCGCGCGCAACGCCCGCCCGAGATCGTCGGCCCGCGTGCGCAGCATCGCGGCGACCGCGGTGCCGCCGATGACGATCACCGCCGCATAGGGATCGAGGAACATGCCGGGAGTCATGCTGCGCGTCTACGCAAGGCGTGTGCCAATTGCCGTCGTCGCGCCGTCATGCCGTAGTTGATTCGGTATGACGGTGGGCGGGAAAAGTGGGATCTCGCCACCTCCGTTCGCCCTGAGCTTGTCGAAGGGCGGCCCCAACTCTCGGGCGGCAGGACGCCCTTCGACAAGCTCAGGGTGAACGGATCATATTTTCCGCGTTGCCCCAGATGCTACCGGCAAACTTGCCGGCCGACCGGCAACATCTTGCCGCCTCGGGCTGCCGCCGGAGGTCGAATCCCTTCCAGCCGGCAATTGGCACGGCCTTTGCTGATCTCTTCCGCGCACATTCCCGTGCAGGAGACCCGGCCCGATGGCCAACGATACGTTGTTCGGCGTTCACGGCACAGCACTCGAGGTGCGCTCGCAGCGCATGGGGTTGCTCGCGTCGAACATCGCCAACGCGTCGACGCCCGGCTTCAAGGCGCGCGACGTCGATTTCCATCAGGCGCTGTCCGCGGTCGAGCAGGGCGGTGCGAGCGGGTTCGACAATAGCGTCAAATATCGCACCCCGCTGCAGCCCTCGATGGACGGCAACACCGTCGATCTGAGCCAGGAGCAGACCGCCTTCGCCGAAAACGCCGTCCAATATCAGACGACCCTGGCGTTCCTTAACGGGCGCATCGCGACGCTCACGCGCGCGCTGAAGGGAGAATGAGCATGGCGACCAACGCGCCGATGACGATTTTCCAGGTCGCGGGCCGCGCGATGTCCGCGCAGCTCGTGCGGATGAACACCACCGCGTCGAACCTCGCCAACGCCGGCGGCACCGCCGGATCGGAGGATGCCGCCTATCGCTCGATCAAGCCGGTGTTCCGCACCAGCTACGATCAGGCGACCGGGTTGTCGACGGTCGATGCGGTGCAGGTCGTCACCGCGGGCGGCACCCCGACCAAGCGCTACGATCCGAGCAATCCGATCGCCGACAAGGACGGCAATATCTACGAAGCCTCGGTCGACGAGACCCGCGAGCTGGTCGACATGATGGAGACCGCGCGCAGCTACCAGAACAATGTCGAGGTGATGAACACCGCCAAGACGCTGATCCTCGATACGCTCAAGATGGGGCGCTGATCCATGACCACCACCAACAGCAGCTATGATTCGACGCTCGCCTCGCTCGGCATCCCGCGGTACGGCGCGACGTCGAACACGACGAGCAATGCGCAGTCGAACACCGGCAAGACCTCGCTCAACCAGGGCGATTTCCTGCGGCTGATGACCGCGCAGATGCAGAACCAGGACCCGTTCTCGCCGGTCGACAATACGCAGATGGTCGCGCAGATGGCGCAATTCTCGTCGCTCGCCGGGATCACCGACATGTCGACGACGCTCAAGGCAATCGCCGACAAGCTCGGCGCGACCAGCACCGCCGACGCGGTGAGCTATATCGGCAAGACCGTCCTCGTCCCCGGCACCACCGCTTATGGCCGCACCTCGGGCGGGATCGCCGGCGCGGTCGAACTCGGCGGCGATGCCACCAACGTCAACGTCACCATCTCGGATTCGAACGGGCAGGTGCTCAAGACGATGAAGCTCGGCGCGCATGCCAAGGGCAGCATGACCTATGATTGGGATGGAAAGACCGATCAGGGCCAGGATGCCGGCAGCGGGCCGTTCACCGTTTCGGTGACCGCGCAGAACAATGGCGCGACCGTTTCGTCCACCGGCCTCGTCTGGGCGCCGGTCCAGTCGGTGTCGACCGCCAGCGGCAGCGCCGTCCTCAACCTTCCCGGCATCGGCGACGTCGCCGCCGCCAATGTTCGCCAGATCGGCTGAGTCCAACAGGAGCACTATTCATGGCCTTCTACACTTCGCTTAGCGGCCTCCAGGCCTCGCAGACCGACATGGCGACGATCAGCCACAATCTGGCCAACGTCGCCACCAACGGCTTCAAGAAGTCGCGCACCGAATTCGCCGACGTCATCGCCAGCAACCTCACCTCCTCGCCGACCTCGGCGGTCGGGTCGGGCGTCTTGGTCAAGGGCAACATCCAGCAGTTCAGCCAGGGCAATCTCGTCCAGTCGGCGAACGGGCTCGACCTCGCGATCTCGGGCGACGGCTTCTTCGCGGTGAAGCCCAATCCCGATGCGGCGCAGGTCGATTACACCCGCAACGGCGCGTTCAGCGTCAACGCCGACAACGAAGTGGTCGATTCGAACGGCGGCCGGCTGCAGGTCTATCCGGTCGACGGATCGGGCGCGGTGGTCGCGACCGGGATCGAATCGACCGTGTCGCTCCGCCTCCCCGCGACCAGCGGCACCGCGGTGCCGACCACCGCGGTCAATTATTCGCTCAACCTGTCGTCGAGCGCGGGGCTGCCGAGCGGCGGCGCGTTCAGCCGCTTCGATCCGTCGACCTATAACAATTCGACCTCGACCACCGTTTACGACACCAGCGGCAACCCGCTGACCATGACGACCTATTTCCGGCGCGAGACGACCCCGGACGCGGCGGGCAACACCAATTGGTCGGCCTATAGCTTCATCGGCGATCAGGCGGTGACGGTGGGCGGCGCGGATCACACCACGCTGACCTTCAACAGCAGCGGCCAGCTCACCGCGGGCGGCAGCTCGACCTCCGATCCGGTCACCCCGTCGGGCTCGACCGGCGCGCAGACGATCACGCTCAGCTACGGCAGCGCGACGACCCAGCTCGCCTCGCCGTTCAACGTCGCCTCGCGCAGCCAGAACGGCGCCGCGATCGGGCAGCTCCAGGGAGTCACCGTCGACGCCAAGGGGCTGGTCAAGGCGAGCTATTCGAACGGCGACGTGCAGAATCTCGGGATGGTCGCGATCGCCAATTTCAGCAATCCGGCGGGGTTGCGCCAGCTCGGGTCGGGCTATTGGGCGCAGACCGGGCTGTCGGGGGCGCCGGTCGCGGGGCAGGCCGGCAGCAACGGCGCCGGCTCGCTGATGAGCGGCACGCTCGAACAGTCGAACGTCGACATCACCGAGGAACTGGTCAACCTGATCGCCGCGCAGCGCAACTTCCAGGCCAATTCCAAGGCGCTCGATACCGACAATCAGATCTCGCAGACGATCATCAACCTGCGTTCGTGATCCAGCGAAACGCGGCGGAGGCGTAAATGGACAAACTGGTCTATACGGCGGCGACGGGGCTGCGCGCGCACATGCAGGCGCAGGCGGCGATCGCCAACAACATAGCCAACGCCTCCACCACCGGCTTTCGCGCCGATCGCGTGGTGTTCGATCAGATCCAGCTCACCGGGGGCGGCGCGACGCTGATGGCGCGCGCGCCGACCACCTCGGAGATCACCGACGCCGATCGGCAGCAGGGCACGATGATGGCCACCGGGCGCCCGCTCGACGTCGCGGTCGACGGCCGCAACGACTGGATCGCGGTGCAGGCGCCCGACGGCGGCGAGGCCTATACGCGGCGCGGCGACTTTTCGGTCTCGCCGTCGGGCACCTTGCAGACCGGCGACGGCTTTCTCGTGATGGGCCAGTCCGGCCCGATCACGATCCCGCCCTATAGCGGGCTGTCGATCGGCTCGGACGGGTCGATCTCGATCATCCCGCAAGGCGATACCACGGGCAAGCCGCAGGTGATCGACAAGATCAAGCTCGTCTCGGACAATGGCGCCGACACCGTGAAGGGGCTGGACAATCTGCTCCACGTCCGCGGCGGCGGGTCCCTGCCCGAGAACCTCGACGGCAAGGTGATCGCCGGGACGCTCGAGGGTTCGAACGTCAACATGACGCAGGCGCTGGTCGACATGATCGAGAACCAGCGCAGCTACGAAGTGCAGGCCAGCCTGCTCAAGAATGCCAAGGATATGGACGAAGGCGCATCCTCGGTGATGCGGCTTCCTGCCTGAGGGGGATTGAACGATGACCACCGCCGCCATGCATATCGCGCGCACCGGGCTCGACGCCCAGGACATGCGCATGCGCGTGATCTCGAACAACCTGGCCAACGTCAACACCACCGCGTTCAAGCGCGATCGCGCCGCCTTCGCGACGTTGAGCTATCAGGTGGTGACCGCGCCGGGCGCGCAATCGACCCAGTCGACGCAATATGCCACGGGCTTGAACCTCGGCACCGGCGTGCGCGTCCAGGGCACCGCGCGGATCGATACCGCGGGGTCGCTCAACACCACCGGCAACGCGCTCGATCTCGCGATCGATGGCGACGGTTATTTCCAGGTGCAGATGCCGTCGGGCGAGCTGGGCTATACCCGCGCGGGCAATTTCTCGCGCTCGCCCGAAGGCATGCTGATCACCAGCGACGGCTATCAGGTGATGCCGGGGATCACGATCCCGCAGGGTGCCACCTCGATCACGATCGGCACCGACGGCACCGTCTCCGCGACGCTGCCCGGCAAGACCGAGGCGCAGACCTTGGGCCAGTTGCAGGTCGCGAGCTTCCCCAATGCCGCCGGGCTGCAGAGCGCGGGCGACAATTATGTCATGGAAACCGCCGCTTCCGGCCCGGTCAACCTCGGCGTGCCGGGGCAGGACGGGCGCGGCTCGGTGCGGCAGGGGATGCTCGAAGCGTCCAACGTCAATGTCGTCGAGGAACTGGTCGACATGATCGAGACGCAGCGCGCCTATGAGGTCAATTCGAAGATGATCTCGGCGACCGACGACATGCTCAAATACGTCAACCAGAACATCTGATGCCGGGATCGATGATGGCCATGCGTATCTCCCTCTCCGTCGCGCTCGGCGCCGCGCTGATCGCCTCGCCGGCGGCCGCGGGGCTGTTCGGCAAGAAGAAGCCGGCGGAGGATTTCTCCGCGGTGCGGCTCGCCCCGGTGGCGCAGACCCCGGCCGCCGCGCCCGAGGCGAATGGCGCGATCTTCCAGGCGGCGACCGGCTATGCCGCGCTCCACGAAGGCTGGCGCGCGCGCCGCGTGGGCGATCCGCTGACGATCGTGCTGGTCGAGCGCACCGCCGCCTCCAAATCGGCCTCGTCGAAGCTCGATTCGGGCGGCGGCTTCGGCATCACCCCGCCGAGCACCGGGCCGCTGTCGCTGTTCAGCCCGACCGACGCCTCGGCCAGCGGGACGCGCAACTTCAAGGGCACCGGCACCACCGATCAGGCCAATTCGCTGTCGGGCGAAATGTCGGTGACGGTGGCGCAGGTGTTCCCCAACGGCACGATGCTGGTGCAGGGGCAGAAGCGCGTCACGCTCAATCGCGGCGACGAATTCGTCCAGATCAAGGGGATCGTGCGCACCGCCGATGTCGATCTCGACAATCGCGTGCTGTCGACCCGCGTGGCCGACGCGCAGATCGCTTATACCGGCAAGGGCGATGTCGCCCGCGCCAGCCGCCAGGGCTGGCTGAGCCGCTTCTTCCAGGTGGTGAGCCCGTTCTGATGACCAGCATCGCGCTTCCTTTTCCGTCCGCCGGGCGGCCGCGCCGGGTGAACCGCGCGCGCTGGTGGCTGGCGCTGATCGCGATCCTCGTCGCGATCCTCGCCGGCCATCCGGCCGGCGCCGATCGGATCAAGGATCTCGGCACCTTCCAGGGCATCCGATCGAACCAGCTGACCGGTTACGGCATCGTCGTCGGGCTGCCCGGCACGGGCGACGACAATCTCGAATATACCATGCAGTCGGTGAAGGCGGTCGCCTCGCGTTTCGGGCTGCAGCTGCCGCCGAACGTCAGCCAGGGGCTCAAGAACGCCGCGGTGGTGATGGTGACCGCGGAATTGCCCGCCTTCGCCAAGCCCGGCCAGCGGATCGACATCACCGTCGCCTCGCTCGGCAAGGCCAAGTCGCTGCGCGGCGGCGCTTTGGTGCTCACCCCGTTGCTCGGTGCCGACGGCCAGATCTATGCGATGGCGCAGGGCAATCTTGCGGTCGGCGGGCTCGGCGCCGAGGGCCGGGACGGGTCGCAGATCGTCGTCAACGTCCCCTCCACCGGGCGCATCCCGGAGGGCGCGACGGTCGAACGCGCGGTCGCCACCGGGTTCGATCAGACGCCGTATCTCACCTTCAACCTCGCGCGTGCCGATTTCACCACCGCGCAGAATGTCGCGGCGGCGATCAACAGCCGGCTGGGCGGGGGCAGCGCCGAGGCGAAGGATGCGGTGTCGATCGCGGTCAAGGCGCCGGTCGGCGCCGACGTGCGCGCGACGCTCATGTCGACGATCGAGAATCTCAGCGTGGTCACCGCCGAGCCGCCGGCAAAAGTAATTGTTAATGCCCGGACGGGAACGGTCGTTATTAATTCTGCGGTCCGGGTGGGTCCGGCCGCGGTGACGCACGGCAAGCTGACCGTGCGCATCGACGAGAACCAGCGGGTCAGGCAGCCTGGTCCGTTCAGCCAGGGCCAGACCGCGCTCGAGCAGAAATCGAACGTGTCGGTCGATGAGGAGCGCCGCCCGATGTTCCTGCTCGCGCCGGGACCCAAGCTCGCCGACGTGGTGAAGGCGGTCAATGCGATCGGCGCCTCGCCGGCCGATCTGGTCGCGATCCTCGAGGCGCTCAAGGAAGCGGGCGCGCTCAAGGCGGAGCTGATCGTGCTATGACCGCGGATGTCGCCGGCAGCGTCGCCAAGATGCAGATCACGGGCGCGACCGGGCTCGATACCGGGCTGTCGCGCGCCGCGTCGAAGGAGAATCTGGCCAAGGCGGGCAAGCAGTTCGAAACGGTGTTCACCGGCATGATGCTCAAGTCGATGCGCCAGGCGAAGCTCGCCGACCCGCTGTTCGACAGTAAGGCGCTCGACACCTTCCGCGACATGCAGGACCAGAAATTCGTTCAGGCGATGGCCGATCACGCGCCGCTCGGGATCGGCAAGGCGATGACCGATTTCCTCGCCAGGTCGCAACCAGCCCTTAACACCGAGCCGGCTAAGTCGGACTGATGGCGGACCTGCTTTCCATCGGCGCTTCGGGCGTCAAGACCTATCAGACGGCGCTGGCGACGGTTTCGGAGAATATCGCCAACGTCGGCAACGGCGCTTATGCGCGCCGCTCGACCAATGTGACCGAGCTGGCGCCGGTGCAGGGGGTGCTCAGCGCCGCGGCGGCGATGACCGGCTATGGCTCGATCGCCACCGGGATCAACCGCGCGTCGGACATGTTCAAATCCGCCGCGGTGCGCGATTCGGGCGCCGATCTCGCGCGGACCCAGGCGGGGACGGTGTGGCTCAACAGCATCCAGTCCGCGCTGACCGGCAGCGATCTTTCGACCAGCCTGACCAATTTCTTCAATGCGGCGCAAAGCGTCGCCGCCGATCCCGCCTCGCCGACGCCGCGCGCCGCGATGCTCGAAAGCGCTACCACCGTCGCCAACGCCTTTACCGCGACCGGCAATGCGCTGGCGCAGGTGACCGCCGACATGGACGCGAGCGCCGATCAGGCGACCGCCAGCCTGACCTCGCTTTCGGCGGCGCTGGCCAAGGTCAATGACGGGCTGAGCCGCTCGGCGCCGAATACCGCGCAGGCGGCGAGCCTCGCCGACCAGCGCGATTCGCTGCTCGATCAGATGAGCGCGATCGTCGACGTCCATGTCACGCTCGACGCCGCGGGCCGCGCGACCGTCACCGCGGGGGGCAGCAACGGGCCGACGCTGGTTTCGGGCAATGACGCCGCGTCGGTCACCTATGTCCGCAATGGATCGGGCGCGGTGTCGTTCGCGGTGCAGATGGGCGGCAATTATTCGGTGCTGACGCCGAACGGCGGCGCGCTCGGCGGGATCGCCGACGGCGCGCAGCGCATCGCCGACACGCGTGACCAGCTCAACACGCTGGCGACCAATTTCGTCAACGGCGTCAACAGCGTCCAGGCGCAGGGCCGCGATCTCAACAACAATGCCGGCCAGCCGCTGTTCAGCGTCGGCGCCGCGCCGACCGACGTGTCGCTGACGCTCGCCGATCCCAGCGGGATCGCCGCCGCGGCGGTCGGCGGGGGGACGCGCGACAACAGCAATATCCTCGCGCTCGGCACGCTGCGCACCAGCGGCGGGTTCGAAACCAAGGTGACGACGCTCGTCGCCGCCAATGCCGCCGCGCTGCAGAACCGCAATGCCGTCGCCGCGGCGCAGAGCGCAATCCACGACGGCGCGGTCAGCGCGCGCGATGCCGTATCGGGGGTCGATCTCGATAGCGAAGCGGTCGATCTGATGCGCTTCCAGCAGGCCTATTCCGCCTCGAGCCGCGTCATTCAGGCGGCGCGGGACACCTTTCAGTCGATCCTGGAAATCCGCTGATGACGATCGCTCCTTCCACCAGCCTGTTCTATGATCGCGCGTCGTCGACGATGCGCTCGCTCAGCGCGCAGGCCGACCGGCTCAACCAGCAGATCACCGCGCAGTCGAACATCCTCGCGCCGTCCGACGACAGCGTGGCGTGGCAGCGGCTGCAGGGCCTGTCGCAGGCGGACGCCAATGGCGCGGCCTATGCCGCCAATGTCACGGTCGCCAAAACCGTGCTGCAACAGGCGGACGGCGCGCTCGGCACGATCGGCGACCAGCTCCAGCAGGTGAAGACCCTCGTCGTCCAGGCGCGCAACGGCACCTTGCCCGCCAGCGGCAAGGTGGCGATCGCCAACCAGCTCGGCGACATATTGTCGCAGATCGTCTCCACCGCCAATGTGGCCGACACGCGCGGCGGCCCGCTGTTCGGTGGCAATAGCGGCGGGCAGGCGGTAACGCAGAATGCCGACGGCTCGCTCAGCTTCACCACCGGCGAGGGTGCGTCGATCTCGATCGGCGACGGCCAGTCGGTCCAGCCGAGCAGCAATGCCGCGGGCTTCCTCAAGACCGGCACCAGCGATCTGGGCAGCGCGATCACCGCGCCCATGGCCGCGCTCAACGCGGGGACCGATATCCCCGCCGCGGCGGCGGATACGGTGCAGCAGGTATCGGATCAGGTGGCGACGGCGCAGGCGTCGATCGGCGCGCGCGCCGCACGGGTCGATATCGTCTCCAACCAGCTGACCGACGCCAAGGCCGATCGCTCGGCGACGCGCGACCAGGTTGACGGCTTCGATTATGCGACCGCGATCACCCAGCTGCAGAAAACCATGACCTCGCTGCAGGCGACCCAGGCGAGCTTCTCCAAGCTCTCCAGCCTGTCGCTGTTCGATTATCTGCGATGAGCCGCGGGTGAAGGGGCGTGGTTAACCAGATGGCGACGAACGCGCGCTAACCACGAATGTCATGAGGATCAGTTTCGTTTCCCGGGGGGTATGCTGAATGTTTCCGGCCATCGGCCTCGTCGTCCTCGTCGTCATGGTGTTCGGCGGCTTCGCCTTCACCGGCGGCGCGCTTGGGCCGGTATTCGAGGCGATTCCGCACGAGCTCATCATCATCGGCGGCGCCGCCGCGGGTGCGTTGGTCATCGGCAATTCCAGCAAGGAATTGAAGGCGATGGGCACCGGGCTCGGCAAGGTGTTCAAGGGCCCGAAATATAAGAAGCAGGATTATCTCGACGTCATCTTCCTCGTCTCGAAGCTGATGAAGATGCTCAGGATGGAAGGGCCGATCGCGCTCGAGCCGCATGTCGAGGATCCCAAATCCTCCGCGATCTTCGCCGAATATCCGCGGCTGCTCGCCGATGCCACGCTCGTCAACCTGATCGCCGATACGCTGCGGCTGGTCGTCGTCTCCTCGGGCACGCTCGACGTGCATGCGGTGGAAGACGTGATGGACAATGCGATCAAGACCCACCACCACGAGGTCGAAGGGCCGCAGCACACGCTGACCAGCCTCGCCGACGCCTTGCCCGCGCTCGGCATCGTCGCGGCGGTGCTCGGCATCGTCAAGACGATGGGGTCGATCGACAAGCCGCCGTCGATCCTCGGCGCGATGATCGGCTCGGCGCTGGTCGGCACCTTCATGGGTGTGCTGCTCGCTTATGGCATCGTCAGCCCGCTCGCCAACCGGCTGAAGCAGGTGATCGAGGCCGATGCGGCGATCTATCATGTGGTGAAGCAGATCATCATCGCCTCGCTCCACGGCCATCCGCAGCCTCTGGTGATCGAGGCGGCGCGCTCGGGCATCGCGCACAAGAACCAGCCCGGCTTCGCCGAGGTGTTCGACGGTCTGAGGGGCCGGTAAATGGCCGCGCGCGCGCCGCACGGCACCAACCAGCCGCCGAAGATCATCTACAAGAAGGTCTATATCGAAGGGCATGGCGGGCATCACGGCGGCGCGTGGAAGGTCGCCTATGCCGATTTCGTCACCGCGATGATGGCCTTCTTCCTGCTGCTGTGGCTGCTCGGCGCGACGACCGAGAAGCAGCGCAAGGGCATCGCCGATTATTTCGCGCCGACCCTGCTCGATACCAAGTCGCTCGGCGTCGGCGGATCGGGGATCCTCGGCGGCAAATCGATCCTCAGCAAGGAGCAGACCGGCCCCGATGTCGGCAATTCGCGGCTGCCGACGGTCGCCGCGAAGATCCAGAGCGAATCGGGCGGGCGGCAGGAGGGCGCGGGCAAGAAGGGATCGCTGCGCAGCCCCGACGCGATCGCGGCGGAGGATCGGCGCAACTTCGCCGAATTGAAGCGCAAGGTGATGGAACGGATCGCCTCGCGCGCCGATCTCGCCAAATTGTCGCGGCATATCCGCTTCGTGATGACCCCGGACGGGATGCGGATCGATCTCATCGACGACGCCAATTATTCGATGTTCGCGCTCGGCACGACGGTGCTCGAACCCGCCGCGTCCGAGCTGATCGGGATGGTCGGCGACAGCATCGCCAAGACGAGCAACCCGATCATGATCCGCGGGCACACCGATTCGGTGCCCTATGGCGATCCGCGCGCGATGAACAATTGGACGCTCGCCACCGGCCGCGCCGAGGCGACCCGCCGCCGGCTGGCGCAGGCGAACATCCCCGAGGCACGCTTCAACCGCATCGAGGGCGTGGCGGACCGCGAACCGATGATCGCCGACAACCCTGCCGATCCGCGCAACCGCCGCGTCGCGATCACGTTGCTCTATCGCGAGGGCACGTTCGGACGCTGACAGCGGACCGGGTGATCTGTTTCCGTTCGCTCTGAGCTTGTCGAAGGGCTGCACTTCTTTCCTCGGAAGAAAAGTGCAGGGCTTCGACAGGCTCAGCCCGAACGGGGATGGGTGATCGCGCCTTAACCCAGCACCCGCCGATCCTTCCGCCCCCCATCTGGCAATCGCCGCGAAACCCGTTATCCGGCTCCGCAACAGCGAAGGAGTCACGTGATGCAAGCGGTTGGTGTGATCGGTGCGGGGCAGATGGGGGCGGGGATCGCCCAGGTTTCCGCGCAGGCAGGCTATCGCTTGCTGCTCGCCGATGTCGATAAGGCGCGGGCCGAGGCAGGCAAGGCGGGGATCGCCAGGCGGCTCGCGCGCGATGTCGAAAAGGGCAAGATCGACGCCGCCACGCGCGATCAGTTGCTCGATCGGATCGAGCCGGTCGACAGCGTCGCCGCAATGGCGCCGGCGGGGTTGGTGGTCGAAGCCGCGACCGAGCGCGAGGAAATCAAGCGCGCGATCTTCGCCGAGGTCGGCAAGGTGCTCGCCGCCGATGCGGTGCTCGCGTCGAACACCTCGTCGATCCCGATCACCCGGCTGGCGCAGGCCGCGCCCGATGCGTCGCGCTTCATCGGGGTGCATTTCTTCAACCCGGTGCCGGTGATGGGGCTGATCGAGGTGATCCGTGGGCTCGCCACCACCGATGCGACGGTCAAGCGGGTCGAGGATTATGCCGTCGCGCTCGGCAAGCAGGTGGTCCACGCCAATGACGCGCCGGGGTTCATCGTCAACCGCGTGCTGATGCCGATGCTCAACGAGGCGTGCTTCGCGTTGGGCGAGGGGGTCGCGACGATCCGCGACATCGATCTCGCCTGTCAGCTCGGGCTCAACCACCCGATGGGGCCGCTGACCCTCGCCGATTTCATCGGGCTCGATACCTGCCTGGAGATCACCCGCGTGCTCCACGAGGGCACCGGCGACCCGAAATTCCGCCCCGCGCCGTTGCTGGTGAAATATGTCGAGGCCGGCTGGTACGGCCGCAAGACCGGGCGCGGCTTCTACGATTATTCGGGCGAGGTCCCCGTCCCGACGCGGTGAGCCTCTTAAGCCCCTCCCCTGAAAGGGAGGGGCTTTAAGGTCAGAAAACCGCGCGCACCAATTGCCGGAACGCGTCCGCCCGGTGGCTGATCGCGTGTTTGCGGGCCTGATCCATCTCGCCGAACGTCTCGGTTTCGCCGTTGGGGAGGAACATCGGGTCGTAGCCGAAGCCCTTGTCGCCGCGCGGCGGCCAGACAAGCGTGCCGTCGACCCGGCCTTCGAACCATTCGACATGCCCGTCGGGCCACGCCAGCGCCAGCGCGCAGACGAAATGCGCGTCGCGCGGCGGCGCGTCGAGCCGCGCGAGATTGTCCTCGATGCGGCGCATCGCCTCGTTGAAATCCTTGCTTTCCCCCGCCCAGCGCGCGGAGAAGATCCCCGGATCGCCGCCCAGCGCATCGACGCACAGCCCCGAATCGTCGGCCAGCGCCGGGAGCCCCGAAAGGTCCGCCGCGGCGCGCGCCTTCAACTCGGCATTGGCGACGAAGGTCGTGCCGGTCTCGTCGGGCTCGGGCAGGTCGAGCGCCTTGGCCGAGACGACGTCCAGCCCGTGGCCGTCGAGCAGTTCGGCGATTTCGCGCACCTTGCCGGGGTTGTGGCTGGCGATCACCAGCTTGCCCGGCGCGAGCTTGCGGATCGCCTGCGGCTCGCCGCCCTCGCCGCTCACGCCACCGCCCTCGCCTGCGCGGCGAAGATTTCGGTGCAGCCGATCCGCGCGAGGCGGAGCAGGCGCAGCAGCGCTTCCTCGTCATAGGTGGCGTGCTCGGCGGTGGCCTGCGCCTCGGCGATATGGCCGTTTTCGAGCAGCACGAAATTGGCGTCGGCGTCGGCGTTCGAATCCTCGTCATAATCGAGATCGAGCACCGGATTGCCCTGGAAGATCCCGCAGCTCACCGCCGCGACCTTCTGGCCGATCGGATCGCGCTCCAGCTTGCCCGCGGCGATAAGGCCGTTGACCGCGAGCCGCAGCGCGACCCACGCGCCCGAGATCGAGGCGGTGCGGGGGCCGCCGTCGGCCTGGATCACGTCGCAATCGAGCGTGATCTGCCGCTCGCCGAGCGCGGAAAGATCGGTGACGGCGAGCAGGCTGCGGCCGATCAGCCGCTGGATTTCCTGGGTGCGGCCCGATTGCTTGCCCTTCGCCGCCTCGCGGCTGCCGCGGGTATGGGTGGCGCGGGGCAGCATGCCATATTCGGCGGTGACCCAGCCCTGGCCCTTGCCGCGCAGGAACGGGGGCACGTGCTCTTCGACGCTGGCGGTGACGATCACCTTGGTATCGCCGAACCCGATCAGCACCGATCCTTCGGCATGACGGGTGAAGCGGGGTTCGATGACGATCGCGCGCATCTGATCGGGGGTGCGGCCGCTGGGGCGCATCGGGGAAATCTCCTTTGGGTTTGGCCCGGCCCTAGGGGGTGCGCTCCCCACTGGCAAGGAACGAGCGGCGTAAGGCGCGCGTCAGCAAAATGCGCGACACCATTCGGCAACGCTGGCGTTGAGAATGTCGGCGCGGGAGGCAGGAGTGATTGTCATGACACGGATTTCGAAAACCCTTCCGCTCACCGTGCTGGTCGCGGCGGGAATGCTCGCGGGCTGCACCACCACCGGCACGGGCGTTGGCGATTCGCGCGTCCCGGGCCTGTCGGCGACGTTCAACTGGCGCGCGCAGAGTGCGCGCAGCGGGCAGATGACCGCACAGCTTTCGAACGGCGCGACCTATACCGGCACCTTCTTCCAGATCACCAGCGAGACGCGGGTCGACGAGCTTGGCCCGTTATGGGCCGGCTGGGGCCCGGTCGGCCCGTATCGCGGCTGGCGCGGCGGCTGGGGTGGCCGGTGGGGCGGCGGCTGGGGCGGCTGGGGCTATTGGGGGCCGACGCAGGATTTCGTGACGCATTATTCGGGCAAGGTGCTCGCCAATCTGACCGGCCCCAGCGGGCGGATGCGTTGCCGCTTCACGCTGATCCGCCCGTCGAGCGGGATGAGCGGCGGCGGCGAGGGCCAGTGCCAGGTGCCCGGCGGCGGGACGATCGACGCGACCTTCGCGCCGAATTGATCGGGGTTTGGCGGCGGCAGGGGATAGGCCGGACCACCTATCCCCGTTCGCCCTGAGCCGGTCGAAGGGCGGCCCTGACTCACGGCGGGCGGGACGCCCTTCGACAAGCTCAGGCCGTCAATGATGGCGAGCGGTGAGAGGGCGGAGCAGGGAGCGCGCCGATGCGTCTGCTGATCGTGGAGGACAATGAGGAACTGGCCGAGGCGATGGCCGCGGCGTTCCAGCGGCGCGAGATACGGTGCGACCTCGCCGGCAATGCGCGCGACGCCGAGCAATTGATCGCCACGACCGATTATGCCGCGGTGATCCTCGATCTCGGCCTGCCCGACGAGGACGGGCTGAGCCTGTTGCGCCGGCTGCGCGGGCAGCGCCGCAACGTGCCGGTGATCGTGCTCAGCGCGCGCGGCGAGGGCGAGATGCGCGTGCTCGGGCTGGAAAGCGGCGCCGACGATTATCTGGTCAAGCCGTTCCTGTTCGCCGAGCTTCACGCGCGGCTCGCGGCGGTGCTGCGGCGGCAGGGGGGCTATGTCGAGGATGTGCTGCGCGCGGGGCAGGTGACGCTCGATATCTCGACCCGCGAGGTGCGGGTGGCGGGCGCGCCGCTCAGCCTGTCGGTGCGCGAGATCGAGCTGCTCGAGCTGCTGATGCGGCGCGCCGGGCATGTCGTGCCCAAGCGCGTGCTGGCCGATCAATTGTTCGGCGCCGGGGAGGCGCTTGGGTCGAACGCGGTCGACGTCTATGTGCATCGCGTGCGCCGCAAGCTGGAGGATCATGCCGAGGTGAGTGTCCAGACGGTGCGCGGAATCGGCTATATGCTCTCCGCCACATGACGTTCCGCCTTCCCCGTTCGCTGTTCGGCAAGCTGCTCGCGGGCCAGATCGTCATCGTCGTGGTGGTGGCGGTCGCGCTGCCGCTGCTCCTGTCGCACATGCTCCACGATACCGCCGACGCGTTCATCGCGGCGCGGCTCGAGCGCGAGGCGACCGGCTTCGCGCATGGCAGCGGGGCGACCGACCAGCCGCTGCCGCGCGAGCACGGCAACCGCTTCTTCGCGCTGTTCGACGCGCAGGGAAAGGCGCTCCAGGCGCGCCCGGCTGTGTTGCCGTTCGACCTTTCCGATCTGCCGCACGGCGCGGACCGGAGATTCACCACCTGGGGGCGCTATGACGTCCTCACCCGCCCGGTCGCGCTCCCCGCGGGGGGCAATGGCTGGGTGGTGGTGGCGCAGGATCGCACCCATCCCGAGGAGATCGTCGACGATGTGGTGCGCTCGTTCCTGCGCCGCTTCGCCTGGGTGATCGCCGCGGCGCTGCTCGGTTCGCTGCTGCTGTCGTTCATCGTGCTGCGGCATGTGACGGGGATGTTCCGCGATGCGGCGGCGGATGCCGATGCGATCGGGCTCCCGCGGCTCGATGGGCGGATCGATGAGGCGCGGATGCCGAGCGAGGCGATGCCGCTGGTCCACGCCACCAACCGCGCGCTCGACCGGCTGGAGGCGGGGTATCGCGCGCAGGGCGATTTCATCGGCAATGTCGCGCACGAGCTGCGCACCCCGCTCGCGCTGATCTCGCTCCGGCTCGAACAATTGCCCGAATCGCCGCAGCGCGATCAGATCGGCGGTGCGGTGGCGCAGGCCAATCACGTCATCCGCCAGCTGATCGATCTCGCCGCGATCGATCGGCTGCACCCGCAATTGGGGATGGTCGATCCCGTCGCGCTGGCGCGCGATGCGGTCGAGGCGATGGTGCCGATCGTCTACCGCTCTGGGCACAGCATCGCCTTCGAGGAGCCCGATCAGGCGCCGCCGCGGGTGCGCGGGGTAGCCGAATTGCTGCTGATCGCGGTCACCAATTTGATCGACAATGCGGTGCGCCACACCCCGGCGGGATCGGCGATCACCGTCTCCGCGGCGGCCGACGGCAGCCTGACGGTGGAGGATGACGGCCCGGGGCTCGCGGTCGACGCGCGCGATCCCGCCGCGCGCCGCTTCCGCCGCGGCGATACCGCGCGCAGCGACAGCGCCGGGCTGGGGCTGTCGATCGTCGAGCGTATCCTCGGGGTATGCGGCGGGGCGCTGGAGACCGGACGCAGCACGAGCGGCGGCGCACTGCTGCGGCTGCGGCTGGATGCGACGCCTTTGACCTGAAAAGCCTCTCCCCTGAAGCGGAGGGGCTTAAAGGGACTTCAATCACGACACGTAATGCATTGCGTCGTTGTTGCTTCTGCCCCGGCGTCCCCGTTGCCGTTTGACCGCCCCGCTCCTAGACCCGCCGGATGATTTCCGACCCCTCCGCCGTCAGCGTCACCGAATTGTTCACGATCGGGATCGGCCCGTCGAGCTCGCACACCGTCGGGCCGATGCGCGCCGCCAAGGCGTTCGCGCGCGAGATGGTCGACGCGGGGCTGGTGCCGGTTCGCGTGCAATGCGAATTGTTCGGGTCGCTCTCGCTCACCGGGCGCGGGCACCATAGCGATCGCGCGGTGCTGCTCGGGCTTTCGGGGGAGACGCCCGAGGCGGTCGATCCGGCGGCGGTCGAGGGGCTGATTGCGGCGATCGGCGCGAACGGGCGGCTGGCGCTCGACGGGCGGGTCGCCATCGACTTCGATATCGAGCGCGACCTGCTGTTCCGCCCGGGCTTCTTGCCCGGCCACCCCAATGCGATGGCCTTCACCGCGACGCTCGCCGACGGCAGCGAGGTGATCCGGCGCTATTATTCGATCGGCGGCGGGGTGATCCGGCAGGAGGGCGCCGAGCCCGAGCGCGCCAACCGCCAGCCGCGCTATCCGTTCGGCTCGGCGGCGGAATTGCTCGCGACCGGCGCGACGGAGGATCTGTCGATCGCCGCGATCGTCCGCGCCAACGAGCGCGCGTGGCGCGAGGATGCCGAGACCGACGGTTTCCTCGATCGCGTGCGCGACGCGATGACCGCCTCGATCGAGCGCGGCTGTGCGGCGACCGGCGAATTGCCCGGCGGGCTCAAGGTCAAGCGCCGCGCGCGCGCGATCCGCGAGAAACTGCTCGAACGCGGCCCGCGCAGCGACCCCAGCCTGGTGTTCGAATGGGTCAGCCTGTGGGCGCTCGCGGTCAACGAGGAGAATGCGGCGGGCGGGCGCGTCGTCACCGCGCCGACCAATGGCGCGGCGGGGGTGATCCCGGCGGTGCTGCGCTATTACGAAACCTTCGTCCACGGCGCGACGCGCGACGGGGTGCGCACCCTGCTGCTCACCGCAGCGGCGATCGGGATGCTGTACAAGAAACGCGCGTCGATCTCGGCGGCGGAAATGGGGTGCCAGGGCGAGGTCGGGGTGGCTTGTTCGATGGCCGCCGGCGGGCTGGTCGCGGCACTCGGCGGGAGCAATGCGCAGATCGAGAATGCCGCCGAGATCGGGATGGAGCACAACCTCGGGCTCACCTGCGATCCGATCGGCGGGCTGGTGCAGATCCCGTGCATTGAGCGCAACACGATGGGTGCGATCAAGGCGATCAACGCCGCCTATCTCGCGCTCCACGGCGACGGGCGGCATATCGTCAGCCTCGATCAGGTGATCGAAACGATGCGCCAGACGGGGAAGGACATGCGCTCGAAATATAAGGAGACGAGTCTGGGGGGACTCGCGGTCAACGTGGTGGAATGCTGAGCCTGCGCTGAGCGGCAAGCGGCGCGGCAAAGCCGCGCCGTCGGACGGCGGGTGCGAACACCCGCCGCCGGCCGGGCTTGTCCGTCTCGCGGATAGCGCGGCTATCCGCGTGCGGCCTACGCCGCGAACTGATTCATCGTATTATGCGCCCCGCCGGCCTTCAGCGCGGCCTCGCCGGCGAAATATTCCTTGTGATCGTCGCCGATGTCGCTGCCCGACATATTCTGGTGCTTCACGCAGGCGATCCCCTGGCGGATCTCCTGCCGCTGGACGCCCTTGACGTAGCCCAGCATCGCCGCCTCGCCGAAATATTCCTTGGCGAGATTGTCGGTGCTCAGCGCCGCGGTGTGATAGGTCGGCAGCGTGATGAGGTGGTGGAAGATCCCCGCCCGCGCGCTGGCGTCCTTCTGGAAGGTGCGGATACGCTCGTCGGCCTCGCGCGCCAGCTCGGTCTCGTCATAATCGGCGCTCATCAGCCGCGCACGGTCATAGCCCGAGACGTCCTTCCCTTCCGCCGCCCAGCGGTCATAGACCTGCTGGCGGAAGTTGAGCGTCCAGTTGAAGCTCGGCGAATTGTTGTAGACCAGCTTGGCATTGGGCACCGCCTCGCGGATGCGATCGACCATCGACGCGATCTGCTCGATGTGCGGCTTCTCGGTCTCGATCCACAACAGGTCGGCGCCGTTCTGCAGCGAGGTGATGCAATCGAGCACGCAGCGGTCGGCCCCGGTCCCTTCGCGGAACTGATAGAGGTTCGACGCCAGCCGCTTCGGGCGCATCAGCTTCCCGTCGCGTTCGATCACGACATCGCCGCGTAGCGACGCGAGATCGGTCACCTCCTCACAATCGAGAAACGCATTATACTGGTCGCCGAGATCGCCCGGCTCGCGGCTGTAGGCGATCTGCTTGGTGAGCCCGGCGCCGAGCGAATCGGTGCGGGTGACGATGATGCCGTCCTCGACGCCCAGTTCGAGGAAGGCATAGCGGCAGGCGCGGACCTTCTGGAGGAAATCCTCGTGCGGCACGGTGACCTTGCCGTCCTGATGCCCGCATTGCTTTTCGTCGGAGACCTGATTCTCGATCTGCAGCGCGCAGGCGCCCGCCTCGATCATCTTCTTGGCGAGGAGATAGGTCGCCTCGGCATTGCCGAAACCGGCATCGATATCGGCGATGATCGGCACGACATGCGTCTCGAAATTGTCGATTCCATTGACAAGCCGCTGCACCTCGACTTCGTTCCCGGCCTCGCGCGCCTTGTCGAGATCGCGGAACATCAGGCTCAGCTCGCGCGCATCGGCTTGCTTGAGGAAAGTGTAGAGCTCCTCGATCAGCGCGGGGACGCTGGTCTTCTCGTGCATCGACTGATCGGGCAGCGGGCCGAACTCGCTGCGCAGCGCGGCGACCATCCACCCCGAAAGGTAGAGATACTTGCCCTTGGTCGAGCCGAAATGCTTCTTGATCGAGATCAGCTTCTGCTGCCCGATGAAGCCGTGCCAGCAGCCGAGCGACTGGGTATAGGCCGCCGGATCGGCGTCATAAGCCGCCATGTCGCGGCGCATGATCGCGGCGGTGTAACGCGCGATGTCGAGCCCGGTGCGGAACCGGTTCTGAAGCTGCATCCGCGCAACCGCCTCGGCGTCGATCCCGTCCCAGGTGCCGTTGAAGCTTTTGATCAGCTTGTCGGCGCCGGCGATTTGCTCCTGATAGGTCACGGATATTGCTCCTTCGATAATCGGGCCGAGGGATGGAAATGTCCGCCGACGCGTGAAGCGCCGGCGGACACCTTCCTCCCCAGGAAGTCGTGCGTCAGCCGAGCCGGCCGAGGCGGTGGTAGAGATTGGAGAATTTCGCCGAGCGGGGATCGTCCGCGATTGTCCGCACATAATGCGCGACCGCTTCCTTCATCAGCCCGAAGTCCTCGGTGGAGAACACGGCGCGGCTGCGCTGCGGTTCCTTGGTCATTACGTGGCTCCTGATTGCGTTCCGGCGTCGCCGCCTGATGGAAGTGTGATAATCGACGAAAACGCGCAAAGAGAGCCGGAAACACACTGAATTCGTGTCGCCACGTCGCGGAAAGCGCGTTAATAGCGGTCATATTGTAAAGTAATTTACAGGATCGACGGCAATGGCGCGGGACAAACTGCTTGCTGGCCATGCGGTGCGCCGGCTTCGGCGCCGCACCGGGCTGACCCAGGCGGCAATGGCGGAGATGCTCGAGATTTCGCCGAGCTATCTCAACCTGATCGAGCGCAACCAGCGCGCGCTGCCGGCGGCATTGCTGGTGCGGATGGCCGAGCAATTCGATTTCGACCCGCGCGCGCTCGCGGCGGGCGAACCGGGCGGCGGGGCGGCGGCGATCCGGCGGCGCCTCGCCGATCCGTTGTTCGCCGATCTGGAGATCGACCGCCACGAGGTGGAGGAATGGCTCGCCGCCGCGCCCGGCGGGGCGGAGGCGTTCGCACGCGCCTTCGATCGCGCCGGCGGGGGCGGGGAGGCGCCGGCGGACGCAGGACGCGACGATGCGATGGCCGCGGCACGGCGCGAGATCGACCGCTGGCGCAACCATTTCCCCGATCTCGACGCGGCGGCCGAGGCGCTGGCCGACGACCTCCGGCTGGTCGGCGCCGATCTCTACGCCGGGCTGGTCGAGCGGTTGCGCGTCAAGCACGGGCTGTCGATCCGCATCCTGCCGATCGAGGTGATGCCCGATCTCTTGCGCCGGCTCGATCTCCACGCGCGGCAATTGCAGTTGAGCGAGACGCTCGACGCGCCGGCGCGCTGCTTCGCGCTCGCCGCGCAGCTCGCGCAACTCGAGGCGCGGACCGAGATCGACGCGCTCGCGCGCGGCGCCGCGTTCGCCGATCGTAGCGCGGAACGGCTGTTCCGCCGCCACCTCGCGGGCTATTTCGCCGCCGCGGTGATGATGCCTTATGCCCGCTTCCTGCGCGCGTGCGAGGCAAGCGGCTATGACGTGAGCGTGCTCGAACGCCGTTTCGGCGCGAGCTTCGAACAGGTTGCGCACCGGCTCACCACGCTCCAGCGCGTCGGCGCGCGCGGGCTCGCCTTCTTCATGATCCGCATCGACCGCGCCGGACAGGTCTCGAAGCGTTACGCCGGGGCGAGCGGCGGCGTGCTGGTCGAGGCGCGCGGGCGCTGCCCGTTATGGCGCCTCCACCACGCCTTCGACCGGCCGGGGGCGCTGGCGGTGCAACTGGTCGAGCTGGAGGACGGCGCGCGCTGGTTCACCCAGGCGCGCACCACCGGCGCGCCGGGCGGACGCCCCGATGCCGCGCCGCATGAGGTAGTGGCGGAATTCGCGGTCGGCCTGGGTGTCGCGGCGGAGCAGGCGGGGGGGCTGGCGGCGGCGCGCGGGCTGGATCTGGCCGGCGCCGCGACCCCGATCGGGCTCGGCTGCCGCGCCTGTCTGCGCGCGGCCTGCGCGCAACGCTCGGCGGCGCCCGACGGGCGCGCGCTGCTGGTCAACGATCGCGAACGCGGGGTATCGGCGCTGAGCTTTGCGGGGGAGGAATGAATTCCCTCCCGTTCGGGCTGAGCTTGTCGAAGCCCTGCCCTTCTCTTCCAACGAAGAAAGTGCAGCCCTTCGACAAGCTCAGGGCGAACGGAGGGGGCTAGGGCGCCGCCCACCCCAATCCGAGCGCCTTCTGGATCGCGACATAATCGGCGGTCATCGCGGCGGTGCTCTGGCTCAGCGTCTGTTGCGCCGAGGTGCGCTGGCGTTCGGCGTCGAGCACGTCGATCATCGTCGCGGTGCCGGCGTCGAAGCGCTGGCGCATCAGCTTCGCGCTGCGCTCCGCGGTCGCGAGCGAGCGCGCCGCATTGGCCACCGTCTGCCGCCGCGCGGCATAGCGCGACAGCGAATCCTCGGCGTCCTTGAGCGCATTGAGCACCGCGCCGCGATATTGCGCCGCCGCCTCGTCGCGCGCGCCCTCGGCCTGCCCAACACGCGCGGCGTTGCGCCCGAAGTCGAGGAAATTCCACGATAGCTGCGGGGCGGCCAAAGCCGAGATCTTGTCGAGATCGAAGATATCGCCCGGCTTGCTCCCGCCGATCCCGATCAGCCCCATGAAGCTGATGCGTGGGAATTTGGCCGCCTCGGCGGCGCCGATCTTGGCGGTCGCGGCCGCGAGCTGGCGTTCGGCGGCGCGGATATCGGGGCGGCGCTGGAGCAAGGCGGCGGGATCGCCCACCGCGACCTCGGCCGGCGGCAGCGGCACCGCGCGCGCCGGCGAGAGCAACGTGTCGAGCGCCCCCGGTGCCTCGCCCGCCAGCGTCGCGAGCGCGTTGAGATAGGCGTCGCGCTCGGCGTTGAGCGGCAGGATCGCGGCATCGCTCTGCTCGACCAGCCCGCGCAGCCGCTCGACATCGAGCGCGGAGGCGGTGCCCGCGCCGTAGCGCTGCTCGGTCAGCCGCAGCAACTCGCGCTGCTGCGCCGCGGCCTCCTGCGCCAGCACGATACGCTGCTGGCGATCGCGCAGATTGACGTAATTCTGCGCCACCTCGGCGGTCAGGCTGACCTGCGCATCGGCGACATTGGCCTCCGCGGCGCCGATCGAGGCGCGCGCCGCCTCGATCTTGCGGCGCTGCCCGCCGAACAGATCGATCTCCCAGCTCGCGTCGAAGCCGAGATTGTAGAAATCGAGGCTGGTCGATCCGCCGCCCCCGCCGCCGCTGCTCTGCCCGAGGTTGATCCCCGGGAGCTGAGCGTGGAGATAGGTCGCCTGCGCATTGCCGCTCGGCAATTCGTTGGCGCGTTCGAGCCGGAGCGAGGCGCGCGCCTGTTTGAGCCGCGCTTCGGCGATCTGGACGTTGGGATTGGCGGCGAGCGCGCGGCGTTCGAGCTCGTCGAGCGTCGCGTCGCCGAGCCCGGTCCACCACAAGGCGACGGTCGGCGCGGCGGGCGCGGTGGCGTCGGCGGCACGGACGAAATTGGCGGGCGGCTTGGCCGCGCCGGCCGACGCCGGCCCGGCATAATTCGGCCCGACGGTGCAGGCGGCAAGCGCCGCGAGCGGCAGGAGCGCGAGGGCGTTACGCATGACCAAAAGCCTCAATGCATCGCGAGCGGCTGCCCCTTGGGCAGCGGCCGCAGGAACATGACGAGCGGGATGACGCAGATGATGCCGATCCCGAGCAGCCAGAAGATATCGTT
>NZ_MKRR01000150.1:29186-42342 GCF_001897045.1 Sphingomonas sp. 66-10 | reverse complement strand
CTGTGCAGCCAAAGACGCTGATCCTGGATCGTCGCGATCGCGGCGAGCGCGAACGACCCGCCGAGGTTGCGCGTCGCGCTGAACAGCCCGGCGGCATCACCCGCCTCGCGCGGCGGGACCGAGGTGATCGCCGCCTGGTTGAGAAACAGGAAGCCGAGGATCGAGCCGATCCCGCGCAGCAATTGCGAATCGACGAATTGCGCGCCGGTCGCCTGCGCGGTCAGCGTCGTATCGAGCAGGCAGCTCCCCGCCATGATCGCCAGCCCCGCCGCGACCGCGAAACGAATGTCGAAATAACGGATCATCAGCGGGGTGAAGGGCATCATGATCAGCGAGGGGATGCCCGACAGCAGCACCACCTTGCCCGATTGCAGCGCATTATAATCGGCGATCGCAGCGAGGAATTGCGGGATCACATAAGCGGTGCCGTAGAGCACCATCCCGACGACGAACCCCATCAGCGCGACCGCGCCGAACTGGCGATCGAGCAGCAATTTCAATTTGATCACCGGCCGTCTGGCGAAAACCTGCCCGGCGAACAGCAGCAGGAAACCGACGGCGGACAGCACCGTCAGCCACACGATCTCGCTGCTCTGGAACCATTGTTCGCGCTGCCCCTCTTCGAGCACGACGGTGATCCCGCCGAGCCCGAGCGCGAGCCCGGCGATCCCCAGCCAGTCGGCGTTGCGCAGCTCGGCGAACTGCGGCTTCTGATGCGGCATCGTCAGCAGCAGAAGCGTGACGAGCAGGATGCCGACCGGCAGGTTGAGGAAGAAGGCATAATGCCAGCTGACATTCTCGGTCAGCCAGCCGCCGATCAGCGGCCCCTGCACCGGCCCGAGGATCGCGGTGACCCCGAACAAGGCGTTGCCGATCGGCTGCTGCGCGCGCGGCAGCCGGGTGGCGATGATCGTCATCGCGGTGGGAATCAGCGCGCCGCCGGTGAAGCCCTGCCCGACGCGGCCGATGATCATCATCGTCAGGTTGGTCGAAACCCCGCACAGCATCGAGAAAGCGGTGAACAGGCTCGCGGCGATGAGCAGGAATGTACGAAGCCCGAGCAAGCGTTCGAGCCACGCCGACAGCGGGATGATGACGATTTCGGCGACGAGATAGGCGGTGGCGATCCACGTCCCCTCGGTCCCGCTCGCGCCGATCTCGCCCTGGATCGTCGGCAGCGCCGAATTGACGATCGATACGTCGAGCGTCGCCATCATCGCGCCGAGGCTGCCGGCGATCACCGCGAGCCACGCCGACGCGTCGGCGCGCGGCACGGTGCCGGCGGGGGCCGCGGCCCCGGCGGCGGCGGCGGCGCTCACTGGCCGATCCGCTCGTTATGCTGTTGCTGCTCGCGCCGGATGCGGTCCGCCGCGCCCTTCGCGCCGCGCGTATCGACGCTGACCTCGACCGACATGCCGGGGACGAGCAACGCGCGGGTCTCCGGCCCGGGGCTGATCGCGATCCGCACCGGCACGCGCTGGACGATCTTGGTGAAATTGCCGGTGGCGTTCTGCGGCGGCAGCACCGAGAATTGCGCGCCGGTGCCCGGCGAGACGCTGGCGACGCGGCCGGGGATCTCGACCCCGGGCAGCGCGTCGACCGATACCGACACCGGTTGGCCGGGGCGCATCAGCCCGAGCTGGGTCTCCTTGAAATTGGCGGTGATATAGAGGTCCTTGACCGGCACCAGCGTCATCAGCCGGGTCGCCGCCTGGACATATTGGCCTTGCCGCACCGTCTTGCTGCCGACGCGCCCGTCGATCGCCGCGCGGATCAAGGTCGCGCCAAGATTGGTCTCGGCCGCAGCCAGTTGCGCCCGCGCCCCCTCACCCTGCGCGCGCGCCTGCTTGACCTGTGCGTTGAGCGTGCCGATGCGGCGTTCGGCGCTGACCAGCGCGGCCTGCGCTGCGGCGACCTTGGCATCGGCCTGGGTCGCCTGGTTGCGCAATTGCGAGAGCCGCTCGCGGGTCTCCGCGCCGCTCGCAGCGAGCGGCTGATAGCGCGCCACCTCGCTATGCGCATAAGCCGCGTCGGTGCGCGCGGCGGCGAGATCGGCGCGCGCGCGGGTGATCGCGGCCTGCTGCTCGCCGATCTGCGCCTGTACCCCGGTCGCGTTGGCTTCGGCGACGTCGATCTGCGCCTGGCTCTGCGCCGCCTGCGCGTGATAATCGCGCGCGTCGATCTGGACCAGCGGATCGCCCGCCTTCACAGGCTGGTTCTCCGCGACGAACACCTTGTCGACATAGCCCGCGACCTTGGGCGAGACGGTGACGCCATCGGCCTGGACATAAGCGTCGTTGGTCGATTGCTGGTATTTTCCGTAGCTTTCGTAACGCACGAACCCCGCGATGCCGGCGACCACCGCGATCACCGCGGCGATCAGCAGCACGCGGCGGACGCGCGGGTTCTTCAGCGGCGAGGGGCGCGGTTCGGGCGATTCGCTAGCGGCAGGAGGGGGCGTCTGGTCGGCCATAGGTCATTCCCGAAACGGAGATTGCGCGCCTAGATGCTCGCAGTTGCAGCATAATGCAAGACCATGTATTGAGGTTCCTCATGAACTGCGACGATCAACTCATCCAGGGCCTTGCGCGCGTCTATCTCCACCTCCAGCGGCGGGTGAATCGCGAGCTGGCGCAGGAGGGCGGGTCGCTCGCGCGGCTCAAATTGCTGCTGTTCGTCCAGAAGCGCGAGGGCGCCGCGCGCGCGGCGGATATCGCCGATATGTTCGACCTCGCGCCGCGCACCGTGACCGAGGGGCTCGACGCGCTCGAACGCGACGGGCTGATCGTGCGTACCGCCGATCCCGACGACCGCCGGGTCAAGCGGATTGCGGTGACCCCGGCGGGGGAGGGGGTGATCGCCGCCAGCCAGCCGCTGCGCGCGCAATTGCTCGCGGAGACCTTCGCGGTCCTCACCGCGGAGGAGCGGGCCCAGCTCAGCGCGCTGCTCGGCAAGCTCGCCGCGTCGCTCGGCGAGGGATAGACGCCGGCCGCAAGGCGGGCTTGCACCCTCGCGTACCTGTGATATTCTCCTGAACGGTCGCAACGTGCCCCAGAGCATGCGCGGCCGGCAGGAGATGGATGATGGAAAGACTCCAGCCCGAGGTATGTGCCTGCAATATGGGCCTGCTGGCCTGCGCGAGCGGCCTCGCTCTCGCGATTTTCGGCGTCGCTTTCGCGCTGCTGGGCTGATCGCCCCGGCGCATCAGCCACTATTTGCCGCGGCCAACGCCCGGACCAGCGCTCCTGCAGTCTTCATCGCGCTGCCATTTATCGTGTCTTTTTCGAGGGATCGGTCCAATCGCGCGGCGATGTTCCCGATCCGTACGCGAAAGATGAAATCAAAATGAACTCAATGCGTCATTGCGTGTCACCGAAGTGTCACCGGACTGCCCATAACCGATCATAGAGGGCTTCCCCGCGGGCCGATGCAGCCCGGATAGGGGATTTGTCACAATGTCGATTGTTTCGCAGGCGCGTCTGCGTCTTCTCGCTGGTGCTGCGCTGATCGCGCTGCCCGCCGTCGCTCATGCCGCGCCGGGGCCCGCCGCCGATGCCGCCGCCGCGCCGGCCGAGGCGCCCGCCGATACCGATGCCGATGCGAACGGCGGGCTGCAGGATGTCGTCGTCACCGCGACCAAGCGCGAGACCAATTTGCAGAAGACGCCGATCGCGATCTCGGTGGTCGATCCGCAGGTGATGAAGGACCGCCACGTCCAGAGCCTGCTCGATCTCGCCGACGGCGGGGTGCCGTCGCTGCGCATCGCGACCTTCGAGGCGCGCCAGTCGGCGCTCACCGTCGGCATCCGCGGCATCGTGCCGTTCGACGCCAACCAGACCGCGCGCGACCAGGGTGTCGGCGTCTATATCGACGGCGTCTATCTCGGCCGCCAGCAGGGCCTCAACGCCGCGCTGTTCGACGTCGAGCGGATCGAGGTGCTGCGCGGGCCGCAGGGCACGCTGTTCGGCCGCAATACCGAGGGCGGCGCGGTGAGCATCGTCACCCGCGCGCCGACCGGCGAATTCGGCGGCCGCGTTTCGGCCGGGGTCGGCAATTACGGCGGCTATAACGGCGAATTGCACCTCAACCTGCCAGCGATCGCCAATATCTCGTTCAAGATCGACGGGCTCGTCCAGCATCAGGACGCGCTGGTGAAGAACCCGCTGCCGGGCAATTACGGCTGGGGCTATTACAATCGCTACGGCGGCCGCATCACCGCTCTGTGGAAGCCGGTCGACGGGCTGTCGGTCGAGCTGTCCTACGATCGCGCGCGTGACGAGAACACGCCCTTCTACAGCCAGCTCGTCAATTACAACCCGAAGAACCTGCCGGTCGCGACGCTGGCGCAGATCAATGCCAATGGCGGCAAGCTGCCCGCCGGGATGATCGCGCCGCTCTCGCCGCTGGTGAAGGTGAGCGGCGACAAGCGGATGGACGTCGCCGATATCGGCGTGCCGCAGCAGCTCAGCGTCGACAAGACCGACGGTTTCGCAGCGACGATCCGCTACAAGGCCTCGCCCGATATCGAGCTGCGCTCGATCACCGCATGGCGCGGCGTGACGACCGATCAGTGGGACAATTCGGGCGGCGCGCACCGCACCGTGTTCCTGCCCAATGCCAAGTTCAGCCGCTACAGCCTGTCGTGGCTCCACCAGCGCCAGTTCAGCCAGGAACTCCAGGCGGTCGGCAGCCTGCCCAACCTCGATTACGCGGCCGGGCTCTATTATTTCACCGAGCGCGCGCAGGAAGAGGCGGCGACCCCCTCGACCAACCAGTGGAACGCCGACGGCACCGGCTATACCGTGCTCAGCCCGGTCGTCACCGGCCCGATCACCTCGGGCAATCAGGGCTGGGCGCCCGACAATTGGTTCCGCCAGCGCGGCAGCTGGGCGCGCGCGCGCAGCTACGCCGCCTTCGCGCAGGCCACCTACACCCCCGAAGGGCTGGACATGTTCCACCTGACGGTCGGCGGCCGCTACACCAAGGACAAGCGCTACGGCCGGCTCTATCTGATCTCGAACGTCGCGACGCCGTACGAATTCCGCTTCGATAAGAGCCGGTTCGATCCGATGGTCACGCTGGCGGTGGATGCGGCGCAGGGGGTGAATCTCTACGCCAAATATTCGACTGGCTATCGCGCCGGCGGCGCCAACGACCGGTCGAGCGACTTCGGTGCGTTCGGGCCGGAATCGGTCAAGGCCTATGAAGTCGGCGCCAAGATGGACCTGCTCGACCATCGCGTCCGCCTCAACCTCGCGGGCTATATCATGGACCGTTCGGGCACCCAGATCGACTTCGACCATGTCGATACCAGCCCGTTCCTGCCAGGCACCAGCATCCCGAACCCGAACTTCAACCTCCACACCGAGGATACGAAGAACGCACCGGGCAATTCCAAGATTCGTGGCGTCGAGGCCGAGCTGACGGTCAAGCCGGTCGACGGGCTGACGATGGGCGCGTCCTACGCCTATACCTACACCCACATCCCGCTGACGCCGAACCCGCAGGATGCGGGCAAGCTGGCCCCGGTGTTCGTGGTGTTCACCCCGCGCAACGCGGCGTCGGGCTTCGTCGATTACGAAATGCCGGTCGGCGGCGGCGACACCAAGGTCCGGCTGCACCTCGACGCCAATTATGCGAGCAGCATGTACAGCTTCCAGAACGAGGCGACCAAGACCCAGCCGAGCTTCGTCGTCAACGGCCGGATCGCGCTGACCGATATCCAGCTCAACGATCACGGGCAGAAGTTCACGCTCGCCGTGTGGAGCCGCAACCTGTTCAACGAGACGCATATCTATCGTCGCTCGTCGGCCAATGCCGCGGTGCTCGGCGATTACGCCAACTTCAACCCGCCGCGGACCTTCGGCGTGGAGGGCAGCGTCAACTTCTGATCGTTTCGGTCAGAAGCGGGATCGGGCGGGGAGGCGATGCTTCCCCGCTTTTTTTTGTTCGACTCGGTTGTGGGTCCAACTCTCTCTCCTCCGTTCGGGCTGAGCTTGTCGAAGCCCTGCACTTTTCTTCGCAAGAAAGAAGGGCAGCCCTTCGACAAGCTCAGGGCGAACGGATCTTCCTCGAACTTCTAGCCGCCTGCGATCGGCAGCCGGATCGTCACCCGCAGCCCGGGGGCGGCATCTTCGAGCGACAGGGTGCCGCGATGCAGCCGCGCCACCGCATCGACCAGCGGTAGCCCCAGGCCGTGCCCGGCATTGTGGCGGCTCGGTTCGAGCCGGCCGAAGCGGCGCAGCGCGAGCGCGCGATCGCCCGGCGCGATGCCCGGGCCGTTGTCGCGCACCATGATCTCCGCCGCCGCGCCCGCCCCGGTCTCCGCGCGCGTCACCGCCAGCGTGATCGTCGCGCCGGGCGGGGTGTGGCGCAGCGCATTCTCGATCAGGTTGATCAGCGCCTGGCTGAGCAATTGCCGGTCGCCCTCGATCCGCACCGGGGCGCAGCGACCGAGCACCAGCTCGTGCCCCGATTCGGCGGCGACCGCCGTCATCATCTCGCCGATCTCGCCGACCAGCGCGCCGAGATCGAGCGATGCGAAGCCGGCGCGGCGATCGCCGCCCTCCACTTCGGCGATGCGCAGCGTCGCGGCGAACATCGCGAGCAGCGCGTCGCATTGGTCCATCGCCTCGCCGATCTCGTCGGCGAGGCCCGCCGCATCGGGGCGCGCGGCGATCAGCGCGAGCCGGCCGCGCAGCCGCGCGAGCGGGGTGCGCATGTCGTGCGCGATATCGTTGCTGACGTTGCTGATCTGTCGCATCAGCTCGGCGATGCGATCGAGCATATGGTTGAAGGTCGCGGCCTGTTCGGCAAAGGCGCCGCCGGCGGGATCGACCGTGATGCGGCGCTGCATGTCGCCGTCGATGATCGCGCGCGCGGTTTCGCGCACCTCGCCGATCCGCCGGCTGACCAGCGCGCCGAACAGCGCGGTCCCCGCCAGCACGATCAGCACGATCGACCCGAACCCCAGCATATAGAGCCGGCGGCGCGCCTTGTTCTCGCGATCGATCGGTTCGGTCTCGGCGATCGTCGTCAGCGTCAGCCCGCCGCCGGCGTCGCGGACCAGCGCGCGCCCCGCGGAAAGCCCGGTGATGCGGTCGCGTCGCCCCAGTGTGGAATAACCCAGCGCGAGCGGGCGGGCGAGGCGGACGTTGCCGCCCAGCCAATGCCCGCCCGCATCGGTCAGCATGAAGCCGACATTGCCGGTGTCGCGCTCGTCGGTGATCACGTTGATCCGCCCGATAATCGCTGCGACGTCGCCGGGGCGGGTCTGCGACAGCACCGCGTCGCTCAGCGCGTCGATCCGCTCGTCCACCAGTTCGACGATCGCGCGCTGCGTCGCGCGATAGGTGGCGAACCCGGTCAGCGCGACCGCGAGGAAGAAGACCAGCAGGAAGGCGAGCGTCAACGATCGCAGCGACCGCGGTGCCGGCATTTTCTAAAGTCCGTTTTGCAGGCCGGTGCCGCGCGAAATGACCCGACGGGGCATTTCCAAAAAAGCTCTCAATCTCGGAGCATGTAACCGACGCCGCGCACCGTGACGATCGGATCGTCCTCGCCGTCGGCCATCAGCTTGCGCCGCAGCGCGCGGATCTGGACGTCGACGATGTTGGTGGTCGGTTCGAAATCATAGCCCCAGACGCGCTCGATCAGCATCGCGCGGGTCAGCACCGTGCCGGCGTTGCGCGCCAGCTCGGCGAGCAATTGCAGCTCCAGCTTGACCAGGTCGAGCGGGCGTTCGCCGCGCCATGCTCGGAACCGCGTCGGGCTGACGGTGATGTCGCCGACGCAGATCGTGTCGCCGCTGCCGCCGCCGGTGCTGGTCCACTGCCGCCCGCGCACCAGCGCCTTGAGCCGCGCTTCCAGCTCCGCCGCGGGGGTCGGCTTGACGACATAATCGTCGGCGCCGGCCTCCAGCCCCTCGACCTTTTCGGCCGAGCGGCCGAGCGCGCTCAGCATCACCACGGGGAGCGTCTTGCCGCTCTCGCGCAGCCGCCGCAGGATCGCGGTGCCGTCCATATGCGGGAGCATCCGATCGAGGATCGCGGCGTCGAACGGTTCGCGATCGATCGCCTGCAATGCCGTCATGCCGTCGGGTGCCACCGTCACCGCATGATCCAGCGCGCGCAATTCCTCGGCCAGCGTCGCGGCATAGCCATCGTCGTCTTCCACCAGCAGCAGGTTCATGGCCACACCTCATCCAACAATCATTTACCGACATATGGCGGTAGCGGCCGCGGACCAAGTGAACGTTCTGTCATTGACAGCCGCGCCGCTTTCGCGTGGTGGGGCGGGAAGGATAGAGCGAGGATGCGATGGGCGAGCATTACGACGTGCTGATCGTTGGGGGCGGCCACGGCGGCGCGCAGGCGGCGGTGGCGCTCCGGCAGCGCAAGTTCGCCGGCACGATCGCGATCGTCGGTGATGAGCCCGAGCTTCCCTATGAGCGCCCGCCGCTGTCGAAGGACTATCTGTCGCGCGAGAAGGAGTTCGAGCGCATCCTGATCCGCCCCGCGGCCTTCTGGGCGGACAAGGAGGTGGCGATGCTGCTCGGCCGGCGCGTCGTCTCGGTTGACGCGGCGGCGCATCGGGTGACCACCGACGACGGCGCGACGATCGATTACGGCAAACTGATCTGGGCGACCGGCGGCAGCCCGCGGCGGCTGACCTGCGACGGCCACGACCTCACCGGGGTTCATGCGGTGCGCACCCGCGCCGATGTCGACCGGCTGATGGGCGAGCTCGAGGCGACGCGCCGCGTGGTGGTGATCGGCGGCGGCTATATCGGGCTTGAGGCGGCGGCGGTGCTCGCCAAGCTCGGCAAGCAGGTGACGGTGCTCGAGGCGCTGCCGCGCGTGCTGGCGCGCGTCGCGGGCGAGCCCTTGTCGCGCTTCTACGAGGCGGAGCATCGCGCGCATGGCGTCGAGGTGCGGCTCGGCGCGATGGTCGCCGGGCTGGAGGAGCGCGACGGCGCGGTGTCGGGGGTCAGGCTCACCGGCGGGGAAATCCTGCCGTGCGAAATGGTTATCGTCGGGATCGGCATCGTCCCCGCGGTCGAGCCGCTGATCGCGGCGGGCGCGGCCGGGGGCAACGGGGTCGATGTCGACGCGCATTGCCGCACCAGCCTCGCCGACATCTATGCGATCGGCGATTGCGCCGCGCATGAGAGCGGCTTCGCGGGGGGCGCGCGGATCCGGCTCGAATCGGTCCAGAACGCCAATGATCAGGCGATGACGGTGGCCAAATCGATCACCGGCGAGCCGCAGGCTTATGACGCGGTGCCGTGGTTCTGGTCGAACCAATATGACCTCCGCCTCCAGACGGTCGGGCTGTCGACCGGGCATGACGAGGTGGTGGTGCGCGGCGATATCGCGGCGCGGTCGTTCAGCGTGATCTATCTCAAGGCGGGGCGGGTGATCGCGCTCGATTGCGTCAACGCGACCAAGGATTATGTCCAGGGGCGCGCATTGGTGGTGGGCGGCGCGGCGATCGCGCCGGAACGACTTGCCGACGCGAGCGTCCCGCTCAAGGAGATTAGCGCGGCTTAGAGCCGATCGATATTCGGCTTAACAGCGCGCACGCGGTCTTGCCTTTTGCCGTCACGCCGGCCTTTGATCCGGCATCCCGATGCTACAATCCAACAGGAGCCTGCCAGCATGAAAACCCGCGCCGCCGTCGCGTTCGAGGCGAAGAAGCCGCTGGAGATCGTCGAACTCGATCTCGAAGGCCCCAAGGCGGGCGAGGTGCTGGTCGAGATCATGGCGACCGGCATCTGCCACACCGACGCCTATACGCTCGACGGGTTCGATTCGGAGGGGCTGTTCCCCTCGATCCTCGGGCATGAAGGCTGCGGCATCGTCCGCGAGGTGGGGCCGGGGGTGACCAGCGTCGCGCCCGACGATCACGTCATTCCGCTCTACACGCCGGAATGCCGCCAGTGTAAATCGTGCCTCAGCCAGAAGACCAATTTGTGCACCGCGATCCGCGCGACGCAGGGCAAGGGGCTGATGCCCGACGGCACGAGCCGGTTCAGCTACAAGGGCCAGACCATCTATCACTACATGGGCTGCTCGACCTTCTCGAACTTCACCGTGCTGCCCGAGATCGCGGTGGCGAAGATCCGCACCGACGCGCCGTTCGACACCAGCTGCTATATCGGTTGCGGGGTCACCACCGGGGTCGGCGCGGTGGTCAACACCGCCAAGGTCGAGCCGGGCGCGACCGTCATCGTCTTCGGGCTCGGCGGGATCGGCTTGAACGTGATCCAGGGCGCCAGGTTCGCCGGCGCGGCGCGGATCATCGGCGTCGATATCAACCCCGATCGCGAGGCATGGGGCCGCAAGTTCGGGATGACCGATTTCGTCAACCCGAAGAACGCCGGCGATATCGTCCAGCATCTCATCGCGATGACCGACGGCGGCGGCGATTATACCTTCGATTGCACCGGCAACACCGTGGTGATGCGCCAGGCGCTCGAATCGGCGCACCGCGGCTGGGGCGAATCGATCGTCATCGGGGTCGCCGAATCGGGCAAGGAAATCGCGACGCGGCCGTTCCAGCTCGTCACCGGGCGGGTGTGGAAGGGCACCGCGTTCGGCGGCGCGCGCGGCCGCACCGACGTGCCCAAGATCGTCGACTGGTATATGAACGGGCTGATCCAGATCGATCCGATGATCACCCACCGGCTGTCGCTGGAGGAGATCAACAAGGGCTTCGACCTGATGCACGCGGGCGAGAGCATCCGTTCGGTCGTGGTCTATTGATGGAAACGGTCTCGACCAATCACGCGTTCGGCGGGGTGCAGGGCGTCTACCGCCACGCCTCCGCCGCGACCGGCACCGAGATGACCTTCGCGGTCTACGTCCCGCCGCATGCGCCGGGGGCGAAGCTGCCGGTGGTATGGTATCTCTCGGGGCTGACCTGCACCCACGCCAATGCCACCGAAAAGGGCGAATATCGCCGCGCGGCGGCGGAGCTGGGGCTGATCGTCGTGACGCCCGATACCAGCCCGCGGGGCGAAGGCGTGCCTGATGATCCCGACGGTGCCTATGATTTCGGGCTCGGCGCGGGCTTCTATGTCGACGCGACCGAGGCGCCCTGGGCGACGCATTATCGCATGTGGTCCTATATCACCGACGAATTGCCCGCGCTGGTCGCGGCGCATTTCCCGGTCGATATCGCGCGCCAGTCGATCACCGGGCATTCGATGGGCGGCCACGGCGCGCTGACGATCGGGCTCAGCTTCCCCGATCGCTATCGTGCGGTTTCGGCCTTTGCGCCGATCGTCGCGCCGTCGCAGGTGCCGTGGGGCGAGAAGGCGCTCGGCGGCTATCTCGGCGCGGACCGTGCGGCGTGGCGCAGGCACGATGCGGTGGCGCTGATCGAGGATGGCGCGCGGGTGCCGGCGCTGCTGGTCGATCAGGGCGAGGCGGATCAGTTCCTTGCGGGACAGCTCCGGCCCGAGCTGCTTGCGGCGGCGTGCGAGAAGGCGGGGATTCCGCTGACGCTGCGGATGCAATCGGGATATGATCACAGCTATTATTTCATCTCCACCTTCATGGCCGATCATCTCGCCTGGCATGCCGAACGGCTGAAATAAGCCCTTGTGCTCCCGCGAAGGCGGGAGCCCAGTCTGGGTCCCCGCCTTCGCGGGGACACAGTTGGGGCGGCGCTCAGCTTGTCGTCTGACCGCCGCCGGTGCCTGCGTCCTCGGGCGCGGCACCCTCCGGCGGGGCAATATTGCGATGAACCCGCACCCCGGCGACGAGCGACGAATGCGCCGCGCCCGGTGTGGTCACCGCCGCCGCTGGGGTGAGCTTCGCCGCGATCGCCGATTGGTCGCGGTGGATCGTCACCGACCCGACGGTCTCGCTGGCGCTGTCGCCGGCGTCGCCGCTGCGGTGCACCGTCACGCCGTTGCCAGCCCCTGCGAGCGTCATGCCGACTTCGGGCTCGAACCCGTCGTAGCGCTGGCGGAAGGCGAGCGCATTTTCCATCGCGTCGCGCCAGCGGTAGAAGATATGCGAGCCGACCATGCCGATCCGCGTCAGGCTCGGCGCCCACCACGGCGACACGTAATTGGCGTGATAATGCGTCGCCGACCCGACCGGGGCATAGACCTCGCCGGCGAGTGCCGCGAGCGCCACCGCGCGGGCGCGCGCCCAGGCGACCGGCTCGCGCGGGCGCATCAAAGATCCGTCGCAGGTGAAGGTGAACTGGCAGCCGGTGCTGCGATCCGATCCCTGATAGACCACGCCGCACACGCTCTTGGGAAAGGCGCGGTCGCGGACGCGGTTGAGCACCACCTGCGCCACCGCGCGCTCGCCGTCGACCGGCTCGGAGCGCGCTTCGTAATAGACCGCCTGGGTCAGGCAATCGAGCGCGCGCGCGGCATCGTCGGGGGCCTGGATCCCGGTGTCGAACGCGGGCGCGGCGTTATAGACCGCGGGTCGCGCGATCCGCGCCAGCGCGGTTTCCTCGATCAGGTCGGTCGGCACGTCGAGCTCGAGCCGCTCGAGCAATTCGCGCGGATCCTTCACCGGGCGCTGCGGCGCGCTGGCCGCGGCCAATGCGGCATAGCTCGGCGCCCGCTGCTGCGGCACGCACGAGGTTGCCAGCGCGAGGGCCGGCACGGCAAGAAGAATCGCTTTCAGCATCGCCCCCGACCGAAACAGCGGTCGATCACGGGGTAAATCAGAGCGGCTAAGAGGCGGTTAACGGCGGCGGCGCTTGTCGCGCGACCGTTATTGCCGCACACCGTGAAACCAGGCGGAAGAAGAGGTGGGGATGCAGGAAAAGCGCGCGCTGGGGGTGTGGGCGGCGCTGGCGCTGGTCGTCGGCAATATGATCGGATCGGGCATCTATCTGCTCCCCGCGACGCTCGCCCCGCTGGGCACCAATGCGATGATCGGCTGGGTGGTGACGATCGCCGGGGCGATGTGTCTCGCCTTCGTCTTCGCGCGGCTCGCGGCGCTGATCCCGGCGGCGGGCGGGCCTTATGCCTTTGCCAATGCCGCATTCGGCCCGGCGACCGGCTTTGCGGTGGCGTGGAGCTATTGGGTGCTGGTGTGGGCCGGCAATGGCGCGATCGCGGTTGCCGTCGTCAGCGCGCTGAGCCTGCCCTTTCCGGTGCTCGGCAGCGGCCTCCCCGCGG
>NZ_MKRR01000150.1:24432-29178 GCF_001897045.1 Sphingomonas sp. 66-10 | reverse complement strand
GGCTCGCCGGGCGGGTGCAGGTGGTCACCGCGGCGCTCAAGCTCTTGCCCCTCGCCGGGGTGATCGCGCTCGCCGTCTGGCTGCTGCTGCGCGACGGCGGGCATGCGCTTGCCGCCAACCCGCCGGTCCCGCTCGGCGCTAGCGCGGTCGCCGGCGCGGCGGCGCTGACCTTCTGGGGGTTTCTCGGGGTCGAATCCGCCACCGTCCCCGCCGACAAGGTCGAGGATGCCGCGCGGGTCGTGCCTCTGGTGACGATCGTCGGGACCGCGTTGACTGGCGTCGTCTATGTCGCGGTCGCCGCGGCGATCGCGCTGATGATGCCGCGCGCCGAAATCGCCGCCTCGCCTGCGCCCGTCGCCGCTTTCCTCGGGCGCACCTTCGGCGAGGGGATCGGCGATGTCGTGGCACTGTTCGCCGCGATCAGCGCGTTCGGCGCGCTCAACGGCTTCATCCTGTTGCAGGGCGAGATGCCCTGGGCGATGGC
This sequence comes from Sphingomonas sp. 66-10, assembly GCF_001897045.1. NCBI lineage: Bacteria > Pseudomonadati > Pseudomonadota > Alphaproteobacteria > Sphingomonadales > Sphingomonadaceae > Sphingomonas > Sphingomonas sp. 66-10. Next base: position 28,694 of record NZ_MKRR01000150.1, on the reverse strand, counting down.
GCGCGGTGGGGTGTTCCCGGCGTGGTTCGGTAAGGAAAGCGCGGCGGGCACCCCGGCGCGCGCGCACCTCGTGTCGGGGGTGCTGGTGACGGTGGTGACCTTGCTCAACTATACCGGCAAGACCGGCGATCTGTTCGCCGAGGTCGCCTCGATCAGCCTGGCGGCGGGGATGCTCGCCTATCTCGCCAGCGCGCTCGCCGCGCTCAAATTGCTGCGCGGCGATATTGCGGTGACGGTCGCGGCGGTGATCGCGGCGGGGTTCGTGGTGTGGATGACCTATGGCCTCGGGCTCAAGGCCGATCTGTGGGGGCTGGCGCTGCTCGCGCTCGGGCTGCCGGTCTATTGGTGGGTGCGGCGCGGATAGGGATCGGACGGCCCCAGCCGCCGCGCCGCCAATGCGAGCGCGCCGGCGATGACCGAGGCCAGCGCGATGCTGAACGCGCCGGTGCGCGGATAGAGCAACGCGCCGGCCACCGCCCCGGTGAGCAGCCCGACCCACAAGCGCAGATACGCCGCCCAGCCGTTGGCATCATCGCCCAGCAACGCGGCGGCGATGCGCTGGCCGAGCTTGACCAACGTACCGGTCATATAGGTTACGCCGACCGAAACCTCGCCGTCGCGCAGGAAGACATTGTTGGCCGCGCCCATCGCCGCGGCCATCGCCAACGCCGCCCAGCCGCCGGCGACGATGCGATCGAGCATCGCCGCCACTGCGAGCAGGATGGCCATCAGCGACAGCACCGCGGCCTTGCGCGCCGGCCCGGCCTTCGCCGCGACCAGCGCGCCGCCGATCACCCCGGCGAGGAAAGCCGCGATCAGCCCGGCGGCGACCAGCGCGACGGTCGAGCCGTCGGCCAGCCCGACCGCGAGCCGGGTGGTGTTACCGCTCATGAACGAGACGAACAGCCCGCCGAGCTTCACGAAACCGATCGCGTCGACATAGCCCGCCAGCGCCGCGAGCGCGGTGGCGAGCGATTGTCGGCCGCGATCGTAGCGCAGCATGTCAGATCGGCAGGAACCGCCCGACCAGCGAGCGATCGCGCAATATCTCGTGCGCGGCATTGTGTCCCGGCGCGCCGGTCACCCCGCCGCCCGGGTGGGTGCCCGATCCGCACATATAGAGCCCCTTCACCGGCGAGCGATAATCGCCGTGGCCGAGCACGGGGCGCGCCGCCCACAATTGATCGAGGCTCATATGGCCGTGGAAGATGTCGCCGCCGATCAGCCCGAACTTGCGCTCCAGATCGAGCGGCGAATGGATCTGCCGCGCGATCACGCTCGCCTTGAAATTGGGGGCGTGGTCGTTGACCGTGTCGATGATCAGGTCGGCGACCTCCTCGCGCACGTCGTCCCACGTCCGCCCGCCCGACAGCACCGGCGAGAATTGCTGGCAGAACAGGCTGGCGACATGCTGCCCCGGCGGGGCGAGGGTGTCGTCGACCGTGGTCGGGATCTTCATCTCGACGATTGGCTTCTTCGACCAGCCGAACTTCTTCGCATCGTCGAATGCCTCGTCCATATAATCCATCCCGGGAGCGATGATGATCCCGGCGGTGTGGTGCTCGGCCTTCTCCTTGCCGCGCAGCACGGAGAAATCGGGCAGTTCGGACAAAGCGACGTTCATCCGAAACGTCCCCGAGCCGACCTTGTAATTGTCCATCCGGCGCTGGAAATCGGCGGGCAGGTCGCTGCCGTCGACCATCCGGCGATAGAGCAGCGCCGGGCCGACATTGGCGGCGACGATCGGCGCGGCGATCTCCTCGCCGCTCTCCAGCCGCACCCCGACCGCCTTGCCGCCGCTGATCAGCACGCGATCGACCGGGGCTTCGAGCGTGATCTCGACCCCGGCGTCCTCGCACGCGCGCGCCATCGCCTGGGTGATCGCGCCCATCCCGCCGACCGAATGGCCCCAGGCGCCGAGCTTGCCGTTGACCTCGCCGAACACGTGGTGGAGCAGCACATAGGCCGAGCCGGGGGTCGAGACGCCGGCGAAATTGCCGACCACCGCGTCGAACGCAAAGGCCGATTTGACGTGGTCGTCCTCATACCAGCCGTCGAGGAAATCGCGCGCCGATTTGGTGAATACGTCGAGCAGATCGCGCTGCGCCTCGATCCCCATCTTGGCGAGCGGCCAGCCCTGCGACGCTCCCGACATCAGCGCTCGCAACCCCCCGCCGACATTGGGCGGCACCTTGAGCGCGAGATCGCGCAGCACCTGCGCGACCTTTTCGAGCGCGGCGTCATAATGCGGATAGGCCTCGGCATCGCGCTGGTTGAAGCGCGCGAATTCGGCCTGGGTGCGCGCCGCGCCGCCGCCGAGCTTGAGGTAATTGTCCGCGAACGGGAAGAAGTTGCTGATCGTCCGCTCGATGATGCGGAAGCCGCGCTCGTGCAGCTTCATGTCCGCGATCACCTTGGGGCGGAGCAGGCTGACGGTGTAGCTCGCGGTCGAATTGCGGAAGCCGGGGTGGAATTCCTCGGTCACCGCCGCGCCGCCGACCACGTCGCGCCGTTCGAGCACGCGGACCTTGAGCCCGGCGCGCGCGAGATAGAAAGCGCAGACGAGGCCGTTATGCCCGCCGCCGATGATGATCGCGTCGTATTTCTTCGTCATACCCCGTCCCCAGACCTTTACCTTGTATCCGTTCGCCCCGAACCTTCCACCCCGTCATTCCCGCGAAGGCGGGAATCCATATCCGCTGTCGTCGCGGCTCTATCGCATAGGCAAGAGTGAATGGATTCCCGCCTTCGCGGGAATGACGGGGGTGTCTTCAAACCCCGCGCGGCCGGCGCGACCAGCCGGGGGGCGGCGCGCGATGTTGCCGCGCCTCCGGGATGCGATCGCGGATCTTCGCCGCGAAGCTGCGCAGGCACACCTCGCTCGCGCCGATCGGCCCGACGGTATAGCTTTGCGAGGCCATACCCTGCTGCACCCGCTCGATCAGCCAAGTATCCTCGGCATTGACCACGCGGTTGATCCGCCAATTGGCGTAGCGCACCAATTTCATCTCGCGGCGATCGTCGGGCAGCGCGAACGCCATCTCGCGCAGCACGCAGGTCGTCGGCGAGGTCGGCAGCCATTGCATGAAATCGATCTGATCGGCGTAGATGTCGAACGCCATATTGGGCCAGAGCTTGTAATAGACCCATTGCCGCTGCTTCGCCTCGGGCAGGTGATCGACCCGCGGCAGATGCTTCTGGTAGAAGCGTTCCCACATATTGTCCGAGGGGCGATCGACCAGCCCGCCCGACATCTTGTCGACCCAGCCCGCCGCCTCGATCGCATAGCTCTTGCCGAACAGGCGCGAGAGCCCGTCATGCGCGACCGGGATGTGGAGATTGTCCGAATAATTGTCGCCGACATTCTTCCAGTTGACCGCGCGGTCGCGCAGCCGCACGTCGCTGATCGTGCGCATCTCCTCGAAGCGATAGGGCGCGATCTCGGCGTCATAGGGCGCCATCATCTCGGCGACCGAGGGGCCGCCGTCATCCTCCAGCCGGACGAAGACGAACCCGCGCCACATCGACACCTCGACCGGGACCAGCCCGTTGTCCTCCAGCCGCAGCGCGGGATAGTCGCGCTTCATCGGCACCCCCGAAAGCCGCCCGTCGAGCTCATAAGCCCAGGCGTGATACGGGCAGACGAGCTTCTTGGCGCATCCCGCATCGCCCTCAAGGATGCGCATCGCGCGGTGGCGGCAGACATTGTGGAAACCGCGGATCGCGCCATCCTCGCCGCGCAGCACGACGAGCTGCTCGCCGAGGTAGCCGATCGTCCGCCAGTCCCCTGCGCGGGCGAGATCGCTTTCGTGGCACACGATCTGCCACGACGGGCGGATCACCCGCGCCATCTCCACCTCGTAGAATTCGGGGTCGGTGTAGATCCAGCCCGGTAGCGAGAAATCGGCATCGGCGTCGATGATGGGCTGGGCGAGGGTGGCCATGTCGCACGACTCCGATCGGTTGCTTGTTGCACGATCGTATAGCAAGCAACCTGCGCGCACAATCCCCGTTCGTGACGCCGCATTTCGTGGTAGCGACCCGTCCCGTGAACAAACCCGCTTTCACCCGTACCGACGCCGAGGAGCGTCGCCGGCTGCTGATCGCCGCGGCGACGCGGGTGCTCGCGCGCGACGGGGCGAGCGGCGCCTCGGTGCGCGCGATCGCGCAGGAGGCGAAGGTGTCGCCGGGGCTGGTCACGCATCATTTCGGCGGGATCGATGCGCTGATCGCGGCGACCTATGCCGATGTCAGCGCGGCGG
>NZ_MKRR01000150.1:7403-24426 GCF_001897045.1 Sphingomonas sp. 66-10 | reverse complement strand
GCCGATCTCCGACCGCGCCTTGCTCGCGACCTGGGTGGCATTCTGGGGGCTGGTGATCGCGCGCGACGACGTGGCGCGGCTCCACGACGAGCAATATGCGCATTTCCGCGGCGGGATCGAAGGATTGCTCGCCGATTGCGGCGTCCCGCCCGCCGCCTGCCGGCGCAGCGCGATCGCGATCACCGCGCTGGTCGACGGGCTGTGGCTCGAACTGTGCCTCTCGCCCGAAGTGTTCGACGCGGCCGAGGCGCGCGCGATCGCCGAGGCCCAGATCGCGGCGTTATTGGATCATCAGGCTCAGGGCGAACGGGGAGAGGTCCAGCGCGACTAGCGACGCTCCCGACGCCGCCATAGCAAGACGCCGGCCATCGCCGCGCCCGCGATTGCGAAAGCCATATCCTTCTGGCTGTCCCACGGATCGCCCTGCTGTCCGTTGTAATCGGCGGCGAGATCGGGCGAGACGGCCATCGTCAGCAGCCATTCGAAGATCTCGTAGAGCGCGCTGATCGCGCCCACGAACAGAAACGCCATCCAGATCGCTGCTTTCGGGTTCATGCCGGCATGACGTCGCACGAGTTCCGCGAACGGCCCGACCCACAGCAGCCCGAACGAGAAATGGACCAGGCGATCGAATTCGTTGCGCGCCACGCCGAAGGTCCGCGAAATGTCATGCCCGGTCAGCGCGCGCGCCCAATCGTCATAGGGGACGTTGGAGTAGGTATAGCGCCCCGCCAGCGTGTGGAGCAGGAAGAAGGCGGTCAGCGCGAGCACCGACCGGTCCGTCAGAGGAAAGCGATCGAGCAACACCGGCGCCGCCAGCAGCAGGATCACCGTCGGGATATGCTGCAGCGGCGCGATCTCGGGGAACGGCTGGCGGATGTTGGCGGCGACCACCGCGAGCGCGAGCGCGCCGAGCATCGCCAGCTGCCGCGCGGGGAGCCGGCGGAGCCTGGCGAGATACGATGTGCCGCGCGTCTCAGGCAGCGGCACGCACCGCCTCGCACACGCGGTCGACGATCGCCTCGACCTGCGCGCGATCGTCGCCCTCGGCCATCACGCGGATCACCGGCTCGGTCCCCGACGCGCGGATGACGAGCCGTCCGCGGCCTTCCAGCTCGGCTTCGGCCTCGGCGATCGCCGCCTTGACCGATGCCGTATCGAGCGGCTTGGCGCCGCGCTCGAAGCGGACGTTCTTGAGCAATTGCGGCAAGGGATCGAAGCGGTGGAGCACCTCGCTCGCCGGCGCGCCCGCGCGCTGCACCTCGGCGAGGATCTGCAGCGCCGCGACCAGCCCGTCGCCGGTCGTCCCGTAATCGGCGAGGATGATATGCCCCGATTGTTCGCCGCCGACATTATAGCCGCGCGCGCGCATCGCCTCGAGCACGTAACGGTCGCCGACCCCGGTGCGCACCAGCCCCAGCCCCTGCGCGGCAAGATGGCGTTCGAGCCCGAGGTTGGACATGATCGTCGCGACCAGCCCGCCCCCGGCGAGCTCCCCGCGCCGCGCATAGCCGGTGGCGATCGTCGCCATCAGCTGGTCGCCGTCGACCACCGCGCCGGTCTCGTCGACCACGATCAGCCGATCGGCATCGCCGTCGAGCGCGATGCCGATCGCGGCGCCGCTCGCCACCACGGTTTCGGAAAGGGTCTGCGGCGCGGTCGAGCCGACCCCGTCGTTGATGTTGCGGCCATTGGGGGTGACGCCGATCGCCACCACCTCGGCGCCCAGCTCCCACAAGGCGGCAGGGGCGACCTGATAGGCGGCGCCATTGGCGCAATCGACCACCACTTTCAGCCCGTCGAGCCTAAGGTCGGAAGGGAAGGTCGATTTGGCGAAATGGATATAGCGCCCCTGCGCGTCGTCGATCCGCCGCGCGCGGCCGATCTGGTGCGACGGCGCGAGCGCCACCGCGCCGCTTTCGGCGCCGTCGATCAGCGATTCGATCTCGAGCTCGGCCTCGTCGGACAATTTATAGCCGTCGGGGCCGAACAATTTGATCCCGTTGTCGGCGAACGGATTGTGGCTGGCGGAGATCATCACGCCGAGATCGGCGCGCATCGACTGGGTGAGCATCGCCACCGCCGGGGTGGGCATCGGCCCGGTCATCACCACGTCCATCCCGACGCTGGTGAAGCCGGCGACCAGCGCCGATTCGAGCATATAGCCCGAGAGCCGCGTATCCTTGCCGATCAGCACGCGATGGCGGTGGTCGCCGCGCTGGAAATAGGTGCCCGCGGCCATCCCGACCTTCATCGCCATCGCCGCGGTCATCGGGGTGATGTTGGTGAGGCCGCGGATCCCGTCGGTGCCGAAATATTTTCTTGCCATCGCCTGTTCCAGGCTCCCCTATCGGTTCCCTAAGCGCGGCTTAGGAGCCAAAGTCGGTCACGACAATGTCGTGAGGGCGTTTGGGCCTGGCGCCGTAGATAAGAAAGCGCGATCCAAAGGAGCAGCATGTCGCCGTCAACCCGTATCCTGCTGGCGCTGGTTGCCGGCCTCGTTATCGGCATCATGCTCGCGGGGTTCGCGCCGCAAACGGTTGATCCGGCGGTGTCGATCGCGCGGCCGCTGGGCCAGGCGTGGCTTAACGGGCTGCAGATGACGATCGTGCCGCTCGTGTTCGCGCTGCTCGTCACCGGCGTCGCGGCGACCGCCGAGGCGGCACAGGCCGGGCGCCTCGCGGCGCGCGCGGTCGGGCTGTATCTCGTCGTCATGGCCTGTTCGGCGATCGCGGCCGCCTTCCTGACGCCGCTGTTCCTCGATATCGCGCCGCTTCCGGCCGAATCCGCCGCCGCGCTGCGCGCCGCGCTCGCCGGGACGGAGACGATGCCGGCGGCGCCCGCGATCGGCGATTTCCTCGCCGGGATCGTCCCCGCCAATGTCCTCAAGGCCTCGGCGGACAGCAATTTCCTGTCGATGATCGTCTTCGCGCTGATCTTCGCCTTTGCGATCATGCGGATCGATGAGGATCTGCGCGTGCTGCTGACGCGCTTCTTCTCGGCGGTGCGCGATGCGATGCTGGTGGTGATCGGCTGGGTGTTGTGGATCGGCCCGGTCGGGGTGTTCGCGCTGGCGTTCGTCGTCGGAGCGAAGGCGGGCGGCGGCGCGTTCCACGCGCTGATCCATTATATTCTGATCGTCTCGGCGGTGGGGCTGGTCGTCTCGCTCGTCGCCTATCCGCTGGCGGTGATCGGCGGGCGCCTGCGGCTCGGCCATTATGTCCGCGCGGGATTGCCGACCCAGGCGGTGGCGATCTCGACCCAATCCTCGCTCGCCTCGCTCCCCGCGATGCTGGCGGGCGCGCGCGCGATGGGGGTGCCGGTGGCGACCGCCGGGGTGACCTTGCCGCTCGCGGTCGCGATCCTGCGCGCGACCGGCCCGGCGATGAACTTCGCGGTGGCGATCTATGTCGCCAAATGGTTCGGCGTCCCGCTCAACGCCGCGACGCTGGCGGCGGGCGCGCTGGTCGCGATGCTCACCTCGCTCGGGTCGGTCAGCTTGCCGGGGACGGTGAGCTTCGTCGGCGCGATCTCCCCGGTGTGCGCGACGATCGGCGCGCCGGTCGCGCCGCTCGGGCTGCTCGTTGCGGTCGAGACGATGCCCGATATCGTCCGCACCCTCGGCAATGTCATGTGGGATCTCGCCACCACCGTCACGCTCGCGCGCGGGCAGCGGGTGAGCGAGGACGAGGCCGATACGATCGTGGAACAAATATAGCGCCGAGGCGCTTATTGACAGCGGTGTGAGCAATCCTTATTGACATATCTGTCAGTAAGGAGCGATTCGATGGCCGCTACCCTTCCTCCCTTTCCCGGCACGACCGGTCGGCGCGATTGGCGCACCGCGTTCGAGGCGATCCGCAAATTGCTCGCCAACGGCGACGATACGGTGCAGGTGTTCCGCATCATGCGCGCGCTCAACGTCGGATCGACCGAGCGCGGTTATGCGCGGTTCCTCGCGACGCCCGAGGGCGGGCGGATGGCCTATGAGCGCGTCGAACTGGCGACGATCTTCGCCCAGCCCGGCTTCGCCGATCAATTCGCCCCCGGCACCGTCGGCGCGGCGTATCGCGATTTCCTCGTTTCGACCGGCTATTCCGCCGACGGCCTCGCCGCGGTCAGCCGCGAGGGCAGCGAGATCGAGGACATCGTTCATCCTTATGCCTGGTTCGGCCGCCGCGTCCGCGACACCCACGACATCTGGCACATCATGACCGGCTATAAGGCCGACGAGAGCCTCGGCGAGGCCGCGCTGGTCGCGTTCAGCTATGCGCAGGTCGGCGGGCTCGGCTGGGCGTTCATCGGCGCGGCGGCGGCGCTCAAGAGCCTGCGCGTCACCAAGAGCACCCTGTTCGCCAAGGCGGTGTGGGAAGGCTATCGCCACGGCCGCAAGGCGCAATGGCTGCAGGGCGAGGATTATCTCAAGCTGATGCACGAGCCGCTCGACGCGGCGCGCGCGCGGCTCGGCATCCGTCAGCCGGTCGCCTATCTCAAGGCGCAGCGCGAGCTGGGGCCGGAGCTCGCCTCCTATCTCAGCGAGCGCCGTCAGGCGACCGCCGAGGCCGGCGAGCCGCAGCGACTGGCGGCCTGATCCGCGAACCCTCCCGCTCCCTCGGGAGAGGCGATGGAGGGGGGGCTACGGCGCGCTTATTCCCTTTCGGCGCGCTGCCCCTCCATCGATCGTTCGCGGTTTTACATCCATGTCACCCCGGCCTCGTTTCGGGGTGACGAGCGTTTCGCGGTCTGGTCACCGCTGCTTCCCCGCCGTCGGATCAAACTCTATGGCGGGCACAATGCTCGACCGGCTCGTCCTCACCGATTTCCGCAATCATGCCGCGTTGACGCTCGTGCCCGCGCCCGGGTTCGTTGTGCTGACCGGCGCCAATGGTGCGGGCAAGACCAATGTGCTCGAGGCGGTGTCGCTGCTCGCGCCGGGCCGCGGGCTGCGCCGCGCGCCGCTCGGGGAGATGGCGCGGCAGGGCGGGGCGGGCGGGTTCGGGGTCGCGGCGACGCTGGCCGACGGGACCGAGATCGCCACCGGTGCGCTGGCGAGCGCCCCCGAGCGGCGCGTCGTGCGGATCAACGGCGCACCCGCGCCGGGAAACGCGCTGGCCGAGCGGCTGGCGATCCTGTGGCTGACCCCGGCGATGGACCGGCTGTTCGTCGAGCCCGCCTCGGGGCGTCGTCAGTTCCTCGACCGGCTCGCGCTCGCGCTGCATCCCGGCCACGCCACACATGCCGCGCGCTATGACGCCGCGATGCGCAGCCGCAATCGCCTGCTCGCCGAGGAGCGACCCGACCCAGAATGGCTCGGCGCGCTCGAACGGCGGATGGCCGAACACGGCGCCGCGCTCGATGCGGCGCGGCGCGAGACGGTGGAGGCGCTCGCCGCACGGCTCGCGGCGCAGCCGGCGGGCGATTTCCCGCGCGCCGCCTTGTCGCTGGAGGGCTGGGCGGGCGACGCGGCGCAGCTTGCGCGCCAGCTCCGCGACGGCCGCGCGCGCGATGCCGCCGCCGGGCGCACGCTGGCGGGGCCGCATCGCGTCGACCTCACGGTGCTACATCTCGAAAAGGATCGCGCCGCCGCGCTCGCCTCGACCGGCGAGCAAAAGGCGCTGCTGCTCGGCATCGTGCTCGCGCATGCCGATCTCGTCGCGGCGCGCACCGGTGCGGCGCCGCTGCTGTTGCTCGACGAAGTGGCGGCGCATCTCGATCCCGGCCGCCGCGCCGCTTTGTTCGCGCGGCTCGCCGGGCGCGGGCAGGTGTGGATGACCGGCACCGAACCTGCGCTCTTCGCCGATATCGACGCCGACGCGACGCGGATCGCGTTAACGGCCTAGCGCGCCCGCACAAACGTCCGTTCGCCCCTGAGCTTGTCGAAGGGCTGCACTTCTTTCGGCGGAAGAGAAGCGCAGGGCTTCGACAGGCTCGGCCCGAACGGGAGAGGTCGGTCCGGTGTAACACACGATGCCCGCAGGGCTTTACCCGGCCGGCCACGCCGCTACGCTGTGCCGATGGAGCGGGTGGAAAGGATCGCCGCGGCCCACCCGAACGAGTGGCGCGGCGGCTGGCGGGTGATCGCTGCGGCGATGATCGGCAACGGCTTCGGGCCGGGCATGTACCAGAATCTGTCGAGCCTGTTCGTGCCCGGGATGACCGCGGCATTCGACTGGACCCGTGGCGATATCGCCACCGCCGCCGGCATCGGGCTGATCGGCGCGCTCGGCGTGCCGGCGATCGGGCGGCTCGCGGACCGGCTCGGCGCCCGCCCGGTGATCGTCGGCGCGACCTTGCTGCTCGCCGCGACGCTGGCCGGTTTCGCGACGCTCGGCGGTGCCTTGTGGATCTATCAATTGCTCGTCCTATGCCTTGCGCTCAGCGTCGCGGGGACGAGCGCGGTGGTCTATGGCCGGCTGATCGCGGCGCGGTTCGTCACGCATCGCGGGATCGCGCTGGGGGTCGCGACCTCGGGGCTGTCGCTCTCGACGCTGGTGCTGTCGCCGCTTGTCGCCGGGGTGATCGCGCGGCACGGCTGGCGCGTCGGCTTCGCTGTGCTCGTCGCGCTGGTGCTGGCGGTGGCGTTGCCCGCGGTGCTGCTGCTGTTGCGCGGCGTCGTCGTCGCGCCGGTCCACCGTGCCGGCGAGGCTGAGGATATCGCGCCCGAAACGCTGCTCGCCGGGATGAGCGCGCGCGAGGCGCGGCGCGACGCGCGCTTCTGGCGGCTCGGGCTGGCGGTGGCGCTGGTCAGCCTCGCCAGCGTCGGGCTGATCACCCAGCTCGCGCCGTTCGGCACCGACCGCGGGCTCGGGCTCGAACAGGCAGCGTTGCTCGTCACCGCGTTCGGCGCGAGCCAGATCGTCGGGCGGCTGGCGATGGGGCTGCTGGTCGATCGTTTTCCGGCACGGCTGATCGCTGCCGGCTTCGCCGCGATCTCGGCGGCGGCCTTCGCCGGGTTGCTGCTGCCGGGATCGGGCGTGGCGGGGCTGGCAGCCTTGGTGTTCGCGGCGCTGCTGATGAACGGCGCGGAGAACGATCTGCTGCCGTTCCTCACCGCGCGGCTGTTCGGGCTCCGCGCCTATGGCGAAACCTATGGCGCGCTGCTGACGATGTCGCTGTTCGGCACCGCATCGGGGATCGTGATGTTCGGCCGGCTTTACGACGCTACCGGCAATTATGCCTGGCCGCTGTCGATCGCCGCCGGCGCGCTGGCGCTCGCCGCGCTGCTGTTCCTGACGCTGACCGAGCGACGCGAGGGCGAAGCGCTATAATCGCGTGCCATTTCGCTTTCGTTGCAGCGCCGCAATGCCTATATGATTGGCATGGCAGAACCCCAGAATTCGGAATATGGCGCTTCCTCGATCAAGGTGCTGAAGGGCCTGGACGCGGTGCGCAAGCGCCCCGGCATGTATATCGGCGATACCGACGACGGATCGGGCCTCCACCATATGGTGTTCGAGGTCTCCGACAATGCGATCGACGAGGCGCTCGCCGGGCATTGCGACCGCATCGACATCATGCTCAACGCCGATGGATCGGTCTCGGTCACAGACAACGGCCGCGGCATCCCGACCGGTATCCACCCGGAAGAGGGCGTTTCGGCGGCCGAGGTCATCATGACCCAGCTCCACGCCGGGGGTAAGTTCGAGAATACCTCGGACGACAATGCCTATAAGGTTTCGGGCGGGCTCCACGGGGTCGGCGTCAGCGTGGTCAACGCGCTGAGCGAATGGCTCGATCTCACGATCTGGCGCGACGGCGAGGAGCATTATATGCGCTTCGCCCACGGCGATGCGGTCGCCCCGCTCAAGGTGGTCGGCAAGGCCGAAGGGAAGAAGGGGACGCGCGTCACCTTCCTGCCCTCGCCCGCGACGTTCAAGATCACCGAATTCGATTTCGAGAAGCTCGAGCATCGCTATCGCGAGCTCGCGTTCCTCAATTCGGGGGTCCGCCTGTTCCTCACCGATGCGCGGCACGAGGAGCCCAAGACGGTCGAGCTTTACTATGAGGGCGGGATCGCCGCTTTCGTGAAGTGGCTCGATCGCGCCAAGCAGCCGCTGATGCCCGATCCGATCGCGATCACCGGCCACCGTGACGATATCGGGATCGACGTCGCGCTGGAGTGGAACGACAGCTATTACGAAAACGTCCTCTGCTTCACCAACAACATCCCGCAGCGCGACGGCGGCACCCATCTCGCCGCATTCCGCTCGGCGCTGACCCGCACGCTCAACGGCTATGCCGAAAAGTCGGGCATCCTGAAGAAGGAGAAGGTCAACCTTACCGGCGACGATATGCGCGAGGGGCTGACCGCGATCGTCTCGGTCAAATTGCCCGATCCCAAATTCTCCTCGCAGACCAAGGACAAACTGGTCAGTTCCGAGGTGCGCCAGCCGCTCGAAAGCCTGATGGCGGACAAGATGGCCGAATGGCTGGAGGAAAATCCGGCGCATGCGCGGACGATCATCCAGAAGATCATCGACGCCGCCGCCGCGCGCGAAGCCGCGCGCAAGGCGCGCGAGGCGAGCCGCAAATCGGTGATGGGAGTCGCGAGCCTGCCGGGCAAGCTCGCCGACTGCCAGGAGAAGGATCCGGCCAAGTCCGAATTGTTCATCGTCGAGGGCGATTCGGCCGGCGGCTCGGCCAAGCAGGGCCGCGACCGGCATTTCCAGGCGATCCTCCCGCTGCGCGGCAAGATCCTCAACGTCGAGCGCGCGCGGTTCGATCGCATGCTCTCATCGCGCGAGATCGGCACGCTGATCCAGGCGATGGGCACCGGGATCGGGCGCGACGAATTCAACGCCGAGAAACTGCGCTACCACAAGATCGTCATCATGACCGACGCCGACGTCGACGGCGCGCATATCCGCACGCTTCTGCTGACCTTCTTCTACCGCCAGGTGCCCGAACTGATCGAGCGCGGGCATCTCTATATCGCGCAGCCGCCGCTCTATAAGGCGACGCGCGGCCGGTCCGAGGTCTATCTCAAGGACGAAAAGGCGCTCGACGATTATCTCGTCGATGCCGGCGTCAACGCGATGGTGTTCGAAACCGCGGGCGGCGCGCGCTCGGGGCAGGATCTCGCGGCGCTGCTCGATCATGCGCGGCGGATGCGCACGCTGATGCGCTATGTCCCGCGGCGCTACGATCCGGTGATCATCGAGGCGCTCGCGCTGGCCGGCGCGCTCGATCCCGAGCTGAGCCGCGCCGGACGCGAGGCGACCGTCGCGGAGGTTTCGCGGCGGCTCGACGCAGGCGATCGCGAGGCGACCTGGTCGGCGCGGTTGACCGAGGACGGCGGGATCCATTTCGAGCGGCTGTGGCGCGGGGTGACCGACCATCATGTCGTCGAGGCGGCGTTCATCGCTTCGGCCGAGGCGCGCAAGCTCCACACGCTGGCTGCTGAACAGGCCGAAACCTTCGCGGCGGCGGGCAAGCTCGTTCCCAACAAGGGCGCGCCGCAGGCCGAGGAAACCACGTCGGGCGACGAGGAAGAGGGCGAGCAGGCGGCAGCGACCGTGGGGATCGGCAAGGGCGAGACGCTCGTCGCGCGGCCGTCGCAACTGCTCGAGGCGGTGCTCGCAGCGGGGCGCAAGGGGCTTGCGATCCAGCGCTACAAGGGGCTGGGCGAAATGAACCCCGAGCAATTGTGGGAAACCACGCTCGATCCGTCCAACCGCTCGATGCTCAAGGTGGCGATCGATCAGGCCGATGTCGCCGACGAGATCTTCACCCGGCTGATGGGCGACGTGGTCGAGCCGCGCCGCGAGTTCATCCAGGAGAATGCGCTGTCGGTGGCGAACCTCGACGTTTGATTCGACGGCCTACCCACCCCGTTCGGGCTGAGCCTGTCGAAGCCCTGCACTTTTCTTCCGAAGAAAGTGCAGCCCTTCGACAAGCTCAGGGCGAACGGCGGTGCGTTAATGCAGCGCGATCTCCTTGCCGCCCTTCACCACTCCGACGACATGCTCCAGCGCGCGGATATCGGTGAGCGGATCGCCTTCGACCGCGATCATATCGGCATAATGGCCGGGCGACAGCGCGCCGACGTCGGCGCTTTTGCCGAGCAGCGCCGCCGACACCACCGTGGCGGACTGGATCGCCTGCATCGGGGTCATGCCGTAGCGCACCATATAGGCGAATTGCCGCGCGTTGAGCCCGTGGGGATAGACCCCGGCATCGGTGCCGAACGATAATTTCACCCCGAGTTTCACCGCTTTGGCGAAACCCTGTCGTTGCGCCTCGGTCGTCTCGCGGTTCTTGCGGAGATATTCCGCCGGCCAGCCCGCCTTGGTCCCCTCGGCGTCGATCCAGTCGCCGTCGAAGATGTCCATATCGAGCCACACCCCGGAATCACGCGCCATTTTGAGCCCTTCGTCGTCGATCAGGCTGGCATGCTCGATCGAGCGCGCGCCGGCGCGGATCGCGGCCTTCACCCCCTCGGCGCCGTGCGCATGGGCGATGCAATAGCTGCCGTGGCGCTTCGCCGCGTCGCACGCGGCCTTCATCTCCTCGGGAGTCAGTTCGAGCGCACCGGGAGTCGAGCCGACCGCGAGCACCGCGCCGGTGGCGATCATCTTGATGAAATCGGCGCCGCGGCCGAACAGCATGTCGACCGCGTTGCGCGCGTCGTCGGCGTTGCGGACGTAACCCAGCTTCATATCGTCGGGCACCGGCACGTCGGGTGCCGCGCCGGTCACCGCGCCGCCGCCGTTGGGGATCGTGATATAGGCGCCCGCCACCACCATCCGCGGCCCCTCCACGTCGCCGGCCTCGATCGCATCGCGCAACGCGACGTCGGAAAGCCCGCGGAACACCCCGACGTCGCGGACCGTGGTGAACCCGGCCTGCAGCGTCTCGCGCGCGCGCCGCGCGCCCTTCAGGATCGTCGCGGTGGCGCTGTGGTGGAGCGGCTCGGCCGGGTCGCTGCTGTCGGCCCAGCCGTCGGCGACATGCGTGTGGCAATCGATCAGCCCGGGAAGCACGGTCAGCTTCGACCAGTCGATCAGCACCGCGGTCGCCGGCGGCGGGGTCCACGGCTGTACCGCGGTGACGCGCCCGTCGGTGATTTCGATGCGCTGGTTGGTCAGCACGCGGCCGCTTTCGGGATCGATCAGCCGCCCGGCCAGCACGTAGCGCGTCTCCGCCTGGGCGCCAGACGCTGCCGCCAGCGCCAGCGCCAATCCGATCAGTCTCATGCTTGCTTCCCCCTTCGCGGCTGCGCGTTCCTTGCTTGTCGCGATTTCCCAGTCGGCAGGTGATTTCACCCGCCTCGAAATCGCTCTATGCCAGCTTCATGCTAGAGATGCGCCCTGATTGCGAACGCTGCGGCGTCGATTTGCCGGCGGATGAGGGCGGTGCCTTCATCTGCTCGTTCGAATGCACCTTCTGCGCCGAATGCGCCGACCAGCTCGACGAGGTCTGCCCCAATTGCGGCGGCGAATTGCTCGACCGGCCGGCGCGGGTCGGCGCGGCGCTGAAGAAATTCCCGGGCGCGACCGAACGCCGTTTCAAAGGGTGACCGCGATGACGCCGCGCGTGCTGATCGTCGCCGGCTCCGATTCGGGCGGCGGCGCGGGGATCCAGGCCGATATCCGCACGGTGACGATGCTCGGCGGTCATGCGATGACCGCGATCGCCGCGATCACCGCGCAGAACACTTTGGGGGTGCAGGCGATCCACGCCGTCCCGCCCGAAATGGTCGTCGCGCAGATGAACAGCGTGATCGACGATATCGGGGTCGATGCGGTGAAGATCGGGATGATCGGCGCGGCCGAGACCGCCGCGGCGGTGGCGACGGTGCTCGAAGCGCTGCCGGGCGTGCCGATCGTGTTCGACCCGGTGATGGTTGCGACCTCGGGGGCGGTATTGGCCGACGCGGCGACGGTCGAGGCGTTCGAACGGCTGATGCGGATCGCGACGCTCGTCACCCCCAATCTGCCCGAGGCGGCGGCGCTCGGCGGGGTGGAGGCGATCCGCGCGCACGGTGCTGCGGTGCTGCTCAAGGGCGGGCATGATGCGGGCGATGTGATCGCCGACACGCTGATCGCCGCGGACGGCACGCGCCAAACCTGGCAGGCGGTGCGAATCGAGACGGTCCACACCCACGGCACCGGCTGCACCCTTGCCAGCGCGATCGCCACCGGCGTGGCGCGCGGGCTGCCTTTGGCCGAGGCGGTGGCGCGCGCGCGGTTGTTCGTGCGGATCGCGCTGTGCGAGGCGCCCGGCTTCGGCGCGGGGCACGGCCCGATGGGGCATCATCGAGTACGGCTCGACAATGATCTCGGCGCGCCGACCCCCAATCAGATTACCTTGCCCGCGACCGATCATGCCGCGAGCTTCGCTTTCTATCGCGCGCTTGGTCTCACGCCGATCGTCGACAGCGACGCACGTTATGCGCGATTCGAAAGCGCTGGCGGCACGACCTTGTCGATCGAGGCGGCGGCTGAAGTCGGGGGGCGGGCGATTGTGTTCATAGAGGTGGCCGATCTCGACGCCGCGGTCGCCGTTGCCCGCGCGCAGGGCATCGAGGTGGCGGACCCGGTCGATCAATCATGGGGGTGGCGCGAGGCGCGGCTCGCCGATCCGGCGGGCAATGCGCTCTGCCTTTATAGCGCTGGCGAGAATCGGCGTTTCCCGCCATGGCGGCTGACATGCCCGGACTGAAGCACGAGCGCCTCTTCCCCTTTCCCGTCGCGGGGGTCGACGAGGCAGGGCGCGGGCCGCTTGCCGGGCCGGTGGTCGCCGCAGCGGTGATCCTGCCCGCCAAGGGCGTGCCCCGCGGGATCGACGATTCGAAGAAACTCACCGCCGCGACCCGCGCCACATTGTGCGCGCGGATCACCGGCTGCGCGACGGTCGGCATCGGGGTGGTCGAGGCCGAGGAGATCGATACGCTCAACATCCACTGGGCGACGATGAAGGCGATGACGCTCGCGGTGGATGCGGTGGCGGCGACGCTCGGCCATGCGCCGGGGCATGTGCTGGTCGACGGCAACCGCCTGCCGCGCTGGGATTATCTCGCGACCGCCTTGGTCGGCGGCGACGCCTTGTCGCTGTCGATCGCCGCGGCGTCGATCGTCGCCAAGCACCACCGCGACGAGATCATGTTGCGCCACCACGCGGATTATCCGCATTACGGCTGGGCCTCGAACAAGGGCTATGGCAGCGCGGCGCATCTGCGCGCGCTCGACGAACATGGCCCGTCGCCGCTGCATCGACGCAGCTTCGCGCCGGTCGCGCAGGCTTTTTTGGTGTCGTGAGGCGCGATTCGGGGTGCCGAATGAGCCTGAGGTGAAAAAAATTGCTATCGTTCCGGGCGGTGAGTCTTTCGCGTCACACCGCGAGATGTTGAGTCAAGCGACGCGGGCGGGACTCAACATCTGCCGGCGGACTCGTAATGTTCCACTTCGTTAACGTTTTCGCAACGCGGTTCGTTAACCAATGATCGCTTGACGGATTCCACATCCTTCGCGCTTCTGGCGCTTCACGAAGGGGGTATGCATGGGGGTCATCGAGAAGATTGCGGCGAAGCGCGGGCAGGTCGATGCCGGCGTCGCGGCCGATGCGGCGGTGCTGCCGCTCGATCAGATCCTGATGGGCGATTGCATCGCGATGATGCGCGCGCTGCCGGCCAAGTCGGTCGACATGATCTTCGCCGATCCGCCCTACAATTTGCAGCTCGGCGGTGAATTGTTCCGCCCGGACGGCAGCCATGTCGATGCGGTCACCGACGATTGGGACAAGTTCGATACCTTCGCGGCCTATGACGCCTTCACCCGCGCCTGGCTGAAGGAAGCGCACCGCATCCTCAAGGATAATGGCACGATCTGGGTGATCGGCAGCTATCACAACATCTTCCGCGTCGGTGCGGCGGTGCAGGATCTCGGTTATTGGATCCTCAACGACATCATCTGGCGCAAGGCCAATCCGATGCCGAACTTCCGCGGCACGCGCTTCACCAACGCGCATGAAACGCTGATCTGGGCGTCGAAGGGCGAGAAGTCGAAATATACCTTCAACTATCGCAGCATGAAGACGCTCAACGACGAGCTGCAGATGCGCTCGGACTGGGAATTCCCGATCTGCGGCGGGCAGGAGCGGCTCAAGCGCAACGGGCAGAAGGTTCATCCGACGCAAAAGCCGGAAGCGTTGCTCTATCGCATCCTGCTCGCCTGCACCAAGCCGGGCGACGTGGTGCTCGATCCGTTCTTCGGCACCGGCACGACCGGCGCGGTGGCGAAGCGGCTCGGGCGGCACTGGATCGGGATCGAGCGCGAGCCGGGCTATTGCTCGGCGGCGATCGAACGCATCACCGACGCGCTGCCGCTCGACGAATCGGCGCTGTCGACGATGCAGTCGCCCAAGCAGCAGCCCAAGGTGGCGTTCGGCGTGCTGGTCGAGAATGCGATGCTTCCCGCCGGCAGCGTGCTGACCGACGCCAAGCGCCGCTTCCGCGCGACGGTTCGCGCCGACGGCAGCCTTGCCGGCGAATGCGGGACGATCGGTTCGATCCACAAGCTCGGCGCGACCTTGCAGAATGCGCCGGCGTGCAACGGTTGGACCTTCTGGCATTATGAGGCCGAGGACGGGCTTAAGCCGATCGACGCGCTGCGGCAGAATTACCTGCTCGCGACGCAGATTTAGGGACGAGATTCCCTCTCCCCGTTCGGGCTGAGCCTGTCGAAGCCCTGCACTTTCTTCCGACGAAGAAGTACAGCCCTTCGACAAGCTCAGGGCGAACGGGGGAGTTCGGTGAAACGAATGTCTAACCTGCACCTCCGCCCGATCCATTTCGTCGACACACCGGTCGGGCTACCCGAGGGCACGGTCGTAAGGCTTGCGGGCGGGATGCAGTGGTTCGCGGCTTACGAATTGCGCGAAGGCGGCACCCGGCGGATCGTCGCCGTCGCCGACATACAGAACCACGGCGAGCGTGCCGCGCTGCTCCACCAGCGCGTCACCGCGCCGCGCGCGCCGCTCACGCTGGGTGAGCGCATCTTGCGTTTCGATCAGCCGGTGGTCGCCGGCATCCTCAACGTGACCCCCGATAGTTTCTCCGACGGCGGGGCGCATCATGACGATCCGGCCGGCGCTGCGGCGGCGGGGATCGATATGCTCGCGGCGGGCGCGGGGCTGATCGATCTCGGCGGCGAATCGACCCGCCCTGGCGCGCCGCTGGTCTGGGAAGGCGACGAGGCCAAGCGGGTCGCGCCGGTGATCGAGCGGCTCGCGGCGGCGGGCGCGTTGGTTTCGATCGACACCCGCAAGGCGCCGGTGATGGAAGCCGCGCTCGCGGCGGGCGCGACGATCGTCAACGACGTGTCGGCGCTGCTGTGGGACGATCGTTCGGCGGGCGTCGTGGCGCGCGCGGGGTGCCCGGTGATCCTGATGCACTCGCCCGATCCGAAACAGGGGCCGCACGGCGGCACCGGCTATGCCGATGTGGTGGGCGAGGTGTTCGACTGGCTCGAGGCGCGGATCGCCGCTGCGGTTTCGGCCGGCATCGATCGCGCGCACATCATGGTCGATCCGGGGATCGGCTTCGGCAAGTCGCTGGCGGACAATCTCGCGTTGATCAACGATCTCGCGCTGTTCCACGGGCTCGGCTGCCCGATCATGCTCGGCGCGAGCCGCAAAAGGATGATCGGCGCACTGTCCAACGAGGCGCCGGTGCGCGAGCGGTTGGGCGGTTCGATCGCGCTGGCGCTGAAGGGCGCAGAGGCCGGCGTGCAGCTGCTGCGCGTCCATGACGTCGCCGAGACGGTGCAGGCGCTGCGCGTGTGGCGTGGCCTGCGCGATCGCGCCTTGCTAGGCTGAGCCGCGATGCTCGACCTTATCTGCCTCGATGCCGACGATACGCTTTGGCACAATATGCGCTTCTTCGCCGCGGCAGAGGAGGCGTTACTGGCGATGCTCGCGCCGTTCGCCGACGCCGGTATCGCGCGCGAGGCAATGGCCGCGGCCGAGCTGCGCAATCTCGCGCATTATGGATATGGCGCGAAAAGCTTTACGCTCTCGATGATCGAGGCGGCGCTCGATCTGGGCGGCGATGCGCTGCCGCTTTCGGCGATCCGCGAGATATTGGCGGCGGGAAAGACCTTGCTCGCGCATCCGGTCGAGCTGTTCGAGGGGATCGAGGACACGCTCGATCAGCTTGCCGCGCGTGCGCGGCTGGTGCTCGTCACCAAGGGCGATCTGCTCCACCAGGAAACCAAGCTCGCCGCCTCGGGGCTGGGCAGCCGGTTCGCCGGGATCGAGATCGTCAGCGACAAGACCCCCGACACGTTCCGCCGGCTGTTCGCGCGTTATGACGCACGGCCCGAACGCTGCGTGATGGCGGGCGATTCGATGCGCTCGGATGTGCTGCCCGCGCTCGCCGCGGGGGCATGGGCGGTATTCATCCCGCAGGCCGGCGCCTGGGCGCATGAGGCGGCCGCGCCCCCGGAGGATCGCGCGCGCTTCGCGACGCTCGACCGGCTGGCCGATCTGCCGGCGTGGATCGACCGGATCGCCTGACCGTCGTCCAGCTTGCGCTGGGGTGACGGCCGCCAGTTAGGCCGCGTTGTCGATGCCGAGTTCGACCAGCTTGCGATAGAGCGTCGAGCGCCCGATCCCGAGCCGGCGCGCGACTTCGGTCATACGGCCGCGATAATGGCCGATCGCGAGGCGAATCACGTCGGCCTCGATTTCCTCGAGCGAGCGCAGATGCCCGTCGGTGCGGAATAAGGTGACCCCGCCCGAGGTGCTGATCTGCTGCGCGTGCGACGGATGGCCGCGACGCCCGGCGAGCGCGGCGATCTGTGGGAAGTCACCCCGCGTCAGCGCGTCGCCCTCGCACAGCACCGCGGCGCGGAACAAGGCGTTCTGGAGCTGGCGGACGTTGCCCGGCCAATCATATTCGACGAGCAGCGCGAGCGCGTCGTCGGTGATGCCGAACTGGCGCAGCCCGGGCTGGCGCGCGATTCGCGCGAGCAGGTGGCGCGCGAGCGCCGGGATATCGCCGGTGCGATCGCGCAACGGCGGG
>NZ_MKRR01000150.1:0-7370 GCF_001897045.1 Sphingomonas sp. 66-10 | reverse complement strand
CGCGCGCATGATGCGCGCCGATCGGCTGCACCTCGCCGGTTTCGAGCACGCGGAGCAGTTTGACCTGCGCGTCGAGCGGCATTTCGCCGACCTCGTCGATGAAGATCGTGCCGCCGTCCGCCTCGACGAATTTGCCGGTCTTGCGATCGAACGCCCCGGTAAAGGCGCCGCTTTCATGCCCGAACAGCTCGCTTTCGACCTGATTCGCCGGGGTGGTGCCGCAATTGACCGTGACCATCGGCTTGCGATTGCGCGGCGAAGCGGCGTGGATCGCCTCCGCCACCACTTCCTTGCCGACCCCGCTTTCGCCGTCGATCAGCACAGCGACGCGCGCGCGCGCGGCCTTGGCCGCGATCGCCAGCGCGGCGCGGAAATCGGGGGCGGAGCCGACGATCTCGTCGAACCCGAGCATCGCCGGGATCTTTTCGGTGAGGGGGCGCAACTCGCCCGCCTCGGTGCCGGCGACCGCCGCCTCGAGCGCGGCGAGCAGCCGTTCAGGCGCGAGCGGCTTGACCAGGAAATCGGTCGCCCCGGCGCGCATCGCCGACACGGCATGCGCGACCGAGCCGTTGGCGGTCATCATCAGCACGGGCAAAGCCGGGCGGCGGCTGCGCAGCTCGGCGATCAACTCGCTGGCATCCTCGTCCTCGTCCCAATGATCGAGCAGGATGGCGTCGAGCTGCATCCCTTCCTGCGTGCCGAGCGTCGCGATCGCCATGTCGCCGTCGTCGGCGAACACCGTGCGCCAACCGCCACGCGCCGCCAACGCCGCGACAAGGCGGCGTTGTGCCGCCTCATTCTCGATCAGCATTAAGAGCCGTTGACCGTTGCGCGTCATAATCTGTCCCGTTCCGATACGGGAGAGACAGATAGGCCGCTACGGGTAAACGGTCGCTTAAGCAGCAATATTGCGTTCGACTTGGGGTTGAGGCGTTGAACATGCCCCGATAAGGGGGCAATGCGAATCGGGGGAAGCGAGAGGACGCGATGGCCGACAAGTCCGACATGAAAGCACATGTGACGACCTACACCGGCGTCATGAGCCTGCTGAAATGGGGTACGCTGGGCGTGGCGCTGATCGCAGCGCTCGTGATCTGGTTGATCCACTGACCGGCATGAAGATCGCCGTTCTCAAGGAGACTGCTCCCGGCGAACGGCGTGTTGCCGCCACGCCGGAAACGGTCAAGAAGTTCGTTGCGCTCGGCGCCGAACTCGCCGTCGAGCGCGATGCCGGCGCCTCAGCCGCTTTCGCCGATCAGGGCTATGCCGATGCCGGCGCGACGATCGGCGATCGCGCCAGCGTCGTGCAGGGCGCGGATATCGTGCTCGGGGTGCAGGGGCCCGACGTCGCCAGCCTGACCGGGGCGAAGCCGGGGGCGTGGGTCGTTGCCGGGCTGAACCCGTTCGGCGATCGAGCGCGGGTCGATGCTTATGCATCGGCCGGGTTCGAGGCGCTGGCGATGGAATTCATGCCGCGCATCACGCGTGCGCAGTCGATGGATATCCTGTCGTCGCAGTCGAACCTCGCGGGCTATAAGGCGGTGCTCGATGCGGCGGCCGAATATGGCCGCGCCTTTCCGATGATGATGACCGCGGCGGGCACGGTCTCGGCCGCGAAATGCTTCGTGATGGGGGTCGGCGTCGCCGGGCTGCAGGCGATCGCCACCGCGCGGCGGCTCGGCGCGCAGGTCTCGGCGACCGACGTGCGTTCGGCGACCAAGGAACAGATCCTCTCGCTCGGCGCCAAACCGATCTTCGTCGAGAATGTCGCCGGGATCGAAGGCGAAGGCTCGGGGGGCTATGCCACCGAAATGTCGCCCGAATATCAGAAGGCCCAGGCCGAATTGGTGTCGGGCCACCTCGCCAAGCAGGATATCGTCATCACCACCGCGCTGATCCCGGGGCGCCCCGCGCCGCGGCTGATCAGCGATGCGCAGCTCGCGACGATGCGGCCGGGCAGCGTGATCGTCGACCTCGCGGTCGAGCAGGGCGGCAATGTCGAGGGCGCGGTCGCCGGCGAGGTGGTCGAGCGTCATGGCGTCAAGATCGTCGGGCATCGCAACGTGCCGTCGCGGCTGCCGGCCGACGCCTCCGCGCTCTTCTCGCGCAACCTGTTCAACTTCCTGTCAGCCTTTTGGGACAAGGATCAGGGCCGGCCCGTGCTTGATGCCGAGATCGGCGACGCGATCCGGCTGACCAAGGACGGCAAGGTCGTGAACGAAAGGCTTGCGGGATGATGTTGGCGTTGTTGTTGCTCGCGGCGAATGCGTCGGTGCCGGCGGCGGAGCGTCGGCCGGTCGATGTGCGCTCCACCAGCGACGACGCGCTGACGCAGCGGCTGTCCGACGCGCTGACCCGGAGCCTGGGGAGCGCCAAGCGGTTGCGCCCGGCAGAGGGCGACGACAAGACCGGGCTGTCGCTGGTCATCCTCGGCAGCGTCACCCCGAAGGGCGACCGGTTCGATTATATGGTCGATCTGGTGAAGCCGGGCGACAATCTGTCGTCGCAGCGGCTGGCGTCGATGAGCGGCACGTGCCGCGAGGAGCAGATCGCGCGCTGCGCGGCGGACATCGTTTCCAAGGCCGAGCGCAAGGTGAAGGACTGAGCCATGGATTTCATCGCGATTCTGTCGATCTTCGTGCTGGCGTGTTTTGTCGGCTATTATGTCGTCTGGTCGGTCACCCCCGCGCTGCACACCCCGCTGATGGCGGTGACCAACGCGATTTCCTCGGTGATCATCGTCGGCGCGCTGATCGCTGCGGCGGCATCGGGCAGCCTGGGGTCGAAATGGCTCGGGCTGGTCGCGGTGACGCTGGCCAGCGTCAATATCTTCGGCGGCTTCGCCGTCACCCAGCGGATGCTGGCGATGTACAAGAAGAAAGAGCGGCCGGCGGCCGCCAAACACTGACGCGTCGCCCCGGCGGATAAGCCGGGGTCTATCCGCAGGCGTGCCGGGGGCACGAAATCCCGGCGCCGGCCGGGATGACGAGGGGGAAGATGAATGGAACACGTCGCGGTAAATCCCTGGGCGGCTCTGGCCTATCTGATTGCCGGCGTGTGCTTCATCCTTGCATTGCGCGGGCTGTCGAGCCCGACATCGAGCCAGCGCGGGAACCGCTTCGGCATGATCGGCATGGCGCTGGCGCTGATCACCACGCTGATCACGCATGTGCCGACGATCCATGTGCTGGTGGTCGGTCAGGCGGAGGATGTCGATTATTGGGCGATATTCAGCCGCGTCGACCCGCTCGCGTTGCTCGAGATCCTCGCCGCGATCGGCGTCGGCGCCGCGATCGGTCTCACCACCGCGCGCAAGATCGCGATGACCGCGATGCCGCAGCTCGTCGCCGCCTTCCACAGCCTCGTCGGCATGGCCGCGGTGCTCGTCGCCTGCGCCGCCTATCTCAACCCGGCGGCGTTCGGGATCGTCGACCCGTTCGGCCAGATCCTCACCGTCAGCCGGATCGAAATGGGGCTCGGCGTCGCGATCGGCGCGATCACCTTCTCCGGCTCGGTCATCGCCTTCGCCAAATTGAACGGCAATATGGGCGGCGCGCCGATCATGTTGCCGGGGCGGCATGTGATCAATCTTGGGGTGCTCGCCGGCATCCTGCTGCTGATCGCCTATTTCACCCAGGATCAGGCGCCGTGGGTGTTCTGGACGGTGACCTTGCTGTCGTTCGCGATCGGCTTCCTGCTGATCATCCCGATCGGCGGCGCCGACATGCCGGTCGTCGTGTCGATGCTCAACAGCTATTCGGGGTGGGCCGCGGCGGCGATGGGGTTCACGCTGCACAACACCGCGATGATCATCACCGGCGCGCTGGTCGGCTCGTCGGGCGCGATCCTGTCCTACATCATGTGCCGCGCGATGAACCGCAGCTTCATCAGCGTGATCGCGGGCGGGTTCGGCGCCGAGGCGGCCTCGACCGGCGGCGCGGCCAAGGTCGATCGCCCGTGGAAGCGCGGCTCGGCCGAGGATGCCGCCTTCCTGATGTCGCAGGCCGAACAGGTGATTATCGTTCCCGGCTACGGCATGGCGGTGGCGCAGGCGCAGCACGCGCTGCGCGAGATGGGCGACAAGCTCAAGGAACATGGCGTCCGCGTCAAATATGCCATCCATCCGGTCGCCGGGCGCATGCCGGGGCATATGAACGTGCTGCTCGCCGAGGCGAACGTGCCCTATGACGAGGTGTTCGAGCTCGAGGACATCAACTCCGAATTCGCGCAGACCGACGTCGCCTTCGTCATCGGCGCCAATGACGTGACCAACCCGGCGGCGAAGACCGACAAATCCTCGCCGATCTACGGCATGCCGGTGCTCGATGTCGAAAAGGCCAAGACGGTGCTGTTCGTGAAGCGCTCGATGGGCGGTGTCGGCTATGCCGGCGTCGACAACGACGTCTTCTATATGGACAATACGATGATGCTCCTCGCCGACGCCAAGAAGATGGTCGAGGAAATCGTCAAGTCGCTCGACTGATCCCTCGCGCAGTCGCCTCCGTTTCGGAGGCATTTTTCCTTTCCCCCCGATGTCCACAGTCCGAATCGGAGCTTGATGCGCTGCGCCGCCGAAGCGGCATGCGTAACCTGTATCCGATCGTTTAAGCTCGGAGGATCGGAATGCTGGAGGGGGAAGGGCGCACCGCCGCGACGCGTGCGCCGTTCGACGCGCTGATCGTCGCGACACCGGATTTCGCGCGCGATCGGTCGCTGCGCAACGTGGTGGAGACGACGGGCGGCCGCGTGCTCGCCAGCGTCAGCTGGGACGAGGCGGTTGCGCGCGTCGAGGCGACCGTCGTCGCGCCGCTGCTGCTGCTCGATACGGCCGGGGCGGATGATGAGCAGCTCGCCGCGGCGCTCTATCGCATCGACGGTATCGCTACCGGGCGAGGACTGGCGATCGTCGCTGGATTGACGACGGCGCAGATCGATATCGCGAGCGCGGGACTGGTCGGGCCGCAGGTCGCGTTGCTGTGCGATCCCACGTCGCTCGATTGGGTCGGGGCGGTGGCGGCGTGGCGCGCGCTCGACGGCCTGCCGCTTCACGATCGCGTCGCCGAGAGCGAGGCGGCGCGGCTGGCGCGGCTCAACGAGGAAGTCGCCCGAATCGCCGATGTGCTCGCCCGGCTCAGCCGACCGCGCGAGGCGCGCGATTCGGTCGCCGACATGCAATTCGCTTTCGCAGCGCGTGGGCGGGAGCCACCGGCGATCGATCCCGCCGAGGTTCGCCAGGTCATTCGCGCGCGGCGGTTGCGCGATCGCCAGTTCGGCAAGGGCCTGTTCGAGGATCCGGCGTGGGACATGATGCTCGATCTGTTCGCGGCGCAGCTCGAGCGCGCGCAGGTTTCGGTCTCGAGCCTGTGCATCGCCGCCGCCGTCCCGCCGACCACCGCCTTGCGCTGGATCACGCGGATGACCGAGGCGGGGCTGTTCGAGCGACAGCCCGACCCCTTCGACCGCCGGCGCGCGTTCATGGCATTGTCGCCGCGCGGGCTGGAAGGGATGCGCAATTATGTCGCGGCGGCGCGCGCGATGGGGTTGCCCCTGGTCTGACCGGCATTGAACACTTGCGATGCGGCGCCGGCTCTGTCATCCGGCGCGCTCCCGTGGGCGGTTAGCTCAGTTGGTAGAGCATCTCGTTTACACCGAGAGGGTCGGCGGTTCGAGCCCGTCACCGCCCACCACGGTTCTTTCAGCGCCCGATCAATCCGCGCAGTTCGGCGATCGTCCCGCGCGCGAAGACGAACAGCCACCCGCCATAGACCAATGCCCCCGCCGCGACGAGGATCGCGAGCTGCGGCAGCGCGGGGAGCGGGGGCAGCAGCGCGGCGATACCCGTCACCGCCAGCGCCATCGCCAGCGCGGCGGCGAACGGCGTGGCGATCGCATCGGCGAGCCCGCGCGCGGTCACCCCGATCACCGGCAGCGCGCGCCAGCATGAGGCGACGAGATAGAGCGGATAAGCGGCGATCCACGCCCAGCCGAGCCCGACCGGCCCCCAGCGTACCGCGACCAGGAAGGCACAGGCGAGGATTGCCGCACCGACCGCGCCGTTGCGCACCCCGATTCCGGGGCGGCCACGCGCGTCGCACGCCGGGGTGAGCAACACCTGCAGCGTCATGAACGGCATTGCGCAGGCGAGCAGCCGCACGACGGGAATCGCCTCGGCCCATTTGTCGCCGAGCATCGTCAGCACCAAGGGCTCGGCGGTGATCGCCAGCCCGGTATAGAAAGGCAATGCGACGAGCATGATCACGCGCACCGCCTTGACGAAGGCGGCAGCGGTCGCGGCGGGATCGTGCTGGATGCGCGCATAAGCCGAGAAAGCCACTTCGTTGAGCGGCGGCACGAATTTCGAGACGAAGATCTGCGTCAGGAACAGGCTGGTGGTATAGATGCCCAGCATGTGCGGGGTGAAATGGCGCCCGGCGATGAACACGTCGGCCTGGCTCTGGAGGAACCAGAAGAGCTGGCTCGCTGCCATCATCCCGCCGAATCGCGCCAGCCCGCCCGCGCCGCGGAAATCGAACGACGGCCACACCAGGACACGCGCGGCGATCGTCAGCCCGATCGCGCGGGTACCGAACAACGCCATCGGCGCGAACACCAATGTCCACACCCCCCAGCCGGCGAGCGCACCGCCCAACGCGGTCGACGCGCTGACGATCGATGCGACGATATTGACCTTGGCCTGGCGGCGGAAATCCATCTCGCGGTTGAGCACCGCATAAGGGAGCGCGATGAACGGCGTCGCGATATAGAGCAGGCTCTGGACGCGCAGCAGCGCCGCCACCTCGGGCTGGC
This sequence comes from Sphingomonas sp. 66-10, assembly GCF_001897045.1. NCBI lineage: Bacteria > Pseudomonadati > Pseudomonadota > Alphaproteobacteria > Sphingomonadales > Sphingomonadaceae > Sphingomonas > Sphingomonas sp. 66-10. The sequence continues at coordinate 563 of NZ_MKRR01000150.1, read as the reverse complement.
GATAATAGCTTGCCGCGACCGGCGCGATCAGCAGCTGCGCGATCGCCAGCGTGGCGTTGAGCGCGATCAGCATCCCGAACAGCTGGCGAACCTCGTGGTGCGAGACGCTCTCGCGCTGCACCAGCCCGCTCGCCAGTCCGTAGCCGTTGAGCATGTTGAGGAACACCAGCACGACGCCGGTCATCGCATAGAGCCCGTAATCGTGCGGGCTGAGGATCCGAATCACCAGAAAGGTCGCCGCCCATTGCACGAGCTGGGCGACGATCTGGCTCCCCGAACGCCAGATGACCGCGTTGCGCACCTGTCGGGCGAACGATTCTCGGGGCTGATTCGATTGATTCGCGGCGGCTTCCATCCCGACCGCGGTAGCCGATCCGGCTTCACAACGGGTTAAAATGGCGGATTTCCTTGGTTTTTCGATGACGGAAACAAAATTGCAAAATAGTGTTTGACGGCTCGGGTGAGCGGGCATAGAAGCCACCTCACCGACGGGGCGGGCCACACGGACCGCTTGATCGGGGCAGCGAAAACGCAGGCGCCAGGGTGCTCCACGAAAAATGGGG
>NZ_MKRR01000149.1:77351-115746 GCF_001897045.1 Sphingomonas sp. 66-10 | reverse complement strand
AAGGTCGGTCAGTATTGGTAATTGACTATTCCGTGTAAATATTATGTGGATTCTTGGGTGTGGTATCATAGGTAATGTCAAGAATTGAATATCGGCTTGTTCGGATGCGAATGCCATAAACCGGATTAGATACCGCTGAATCTGCCGGATCAATTGTTATCGAGGCACGTTCGATACAGTCCCTGAAAATGTTGGATTAAGGCAGTCGCAGGAGGCAGCTATGCAACGTGAAATGTATCGGGAAAGTCGAAGCGAATATCGCGGCCGTCCGAGCCGCTACGAAGACGATGATCGTTACGAACGCGGTCGGGATGGACGCGGCGGCTATGCGGAAAATGTCGGGCAAGGTGGCTATTTCGGCGACTACGAAGGCCATGCCGACATCGGGCGTCGCGGTGGCCAGATCCGCCACGAACGCGCGATGCGCGCACCGCGTGACGAATATGGCCGTTCGGAAGACGTCGGTCAGGGCGGCTATTTTGGCGACTATGAAGGCCACTCGGAGATCGGGCGTCGCGGTGGACAGATCCGTCACGAGCGCGCGATGCGCGCGCCGCGCGACGAATATGGTCATTCGGAAGATGTCGGTCAGGGCGGCTATTTCGGCGACTATGAAGGCCACTCGGAGATCGGGCGCCGCGGCGGGCAGGTCCGTCACGAGCGCGCGATGAACGCGCCGCGCGACGAATATGGCCATGCCGAAAATGTCGGCCAGGGCGGCTATTTCGGCGATTATGAGGGTCACTCCGAGATCGGGCGTCGCGGCGGCGAGATCCGCCATGAGCGCGCGATGCGCGCGCGGCACGATCTCGACGAACCCGACGAGCGCGGGCGTGGCGACGGCCGCCGCTACGACGGCCGCTCGGGCCGGGGTCGCTACGACTGACAGGATGACGGGGCGCTCCCTCGGGGCGCTCCGTTTCTTTTGGGAGCTTTCGTCATGACGAGAGGATTGGGCGGCCATTCGCCCGCCAATGTGAGCAAATATCTCAAGGGGATCGACTTCCCCGCGACACGCCGCGATCTCAGGCTGCAGGCCGAGGACAATGGCGCGGACCCCGATGTGATGGACGTGATTCTCAGCCTGCCCGACGACGATTATGAATCGATGGCCGATGTCATGGCGGCCTATGGCGAAGCGGCGCGCACGGCGCGCGGTGGCGATTGATCCGAAGGTTCGTCAATGACGCCCGGCCGCCGGTCCGGGCGTGAGCGGTGTCGGCCGCTCGACCTCGATCCGGTCGACCTTCTCGTCGTAGAAGCAGTAATAGTTCCTGATCCGCGGGCATTCGGGTAATGGATCGCGATACGACCAGACGGCATCCTCGATGACATGTTGGCCGATGCGCAGGTGCCAATAGGAGGCATTGCCCTTGTAAGGGCAGATGCTGGTGGTCGGCGAGGGGCTGAGCAGATCCGATCGCACGTCTTCGGGTGGGATGTAGCACCGCGGCGGCAACCCGGTTTCGAACAGGAACAGCCCATGCGTCGTGCTGGCGATCGTTTCGCCGGCAAGCGAGACATCGACCCGCCGGCTGCTCGCGCGAACGTCGACGCGATGATGCGGATCGCGCGGATGGCCGAAGATTTCCTCGTCTTCCTCGAACCAATGATCGATCTTGTCCCAATCGAACGCGATATGATCGGCGAGCAGTTCGGCATCGGGTGCGGGCTGCGCGAAACACCACGCCACGTCGTCGCGCACGCTGGCCGGCGTTTCGACCGACCACCAATCGGCGGTCCCGCGCCCCGCGCTGTCGGTGCGCCTGCCGCTTGGGCGGAGCAGATCGGTGCGCACGTCATCGCGCGGAAAATAATAGACCGGGGCATAGCCTTCGATCAGCAGCCAGGTCGCAATCGAATCCGCCAGCACAATGTCGCCGATCGTCGCGCGGACCCGTTTGGCGCTGGGCTCGATCGTAAAATGCGGATCGGTCATACGGTTCTCCTTCGGACGGGGACGGCGGGGTCGCGGCGATAGCTGTCGGGATAGATGGCGATTGTGCCGTCGACGGGAAGCGCGGTCAGATAGATGATGAACACCGGCACCGCCGCGGGAAGCTCGATCCGCTGCTCGCTTGCGCCGGTCGCGGGCGGCACCCGCCCGTCGAACAGCCAGCGCGCCAGCCGGTCGGCATCTTCGACCCTGACGCAACCCGAGCTGCGGCGACGATCGCTGCCGCGGAACAGATCCTTGTCGGGCGTATCATGGAGGTAGATGCCGAGCGGGTTGGGAAGCGCGAATTTGATCGATCCCATCATATTCCCTGCGCCGGGCAATTGCCGCATCCGCAGATCCTGCTGCCCGTCGGCGACCGCGCGCCAATCGACCTCGGCAGGGGGCAGGACCTGCGCGCTTTCCGCCCAGGACGAGAGCAATTCGATCCGCTCGGCGGCGAGAAACCCCGGGCCTTGGGCGAGCGCGCGCCGGCCGCGCTCACGCACCAGATCGGGCGGAACGTTCCAATAAGGGTTGCGCACCGCATACCGCATCACCCCGGCAAGCGCCGGCGTCGGCAGCCTTTGCTTGCCGACCACCACGCGCATGCTGCCCGCGGGGCGGCCGTGGTCGATCATCCATAATTGCGCCGAGGCGGTATCGACCAGAATATAGCGGGCACCCGGATCGGCGGGGAGCGCGCGGAGGCGATCCATATTGGCGAGGAGCAGCGCTTCACGTTTCGCGTCGGGCGCTGCCGCGCTTCTGGTCGCGGCGAGCGAAGCGCGCAGCGTGCGGTAGAGCGGATGCATGCGCAACGCCTCGCCGAGCGCGGGGATCGGGCTCGGTCGTGATCCGAGCAGCCCGGCGACGCGATGCCATTCGCGATCGGGGGACAGCGCCGGATCCGCATAGGCCATCGCATCGGCTGCGGCGGGGCGATGCAGGTCGCGGACATAAGCGAGAAAGGCGTGGGTGAGCGCGAGATCGAGCCGTGCCCGCGACGCGGCGGCGTCCTCTCCGCCCTCCAATCGCGCCGGAACCGCATAACGGCGCGGATCGAGCCCATCCGCTGCCGCGCCGCGCAGGATGATGAGCAGCGCCTTTCCCGTCGCGTCAATCCCTTGAGCGTCGGTCCATAAAGGTTGGTAGCCGCGCTGACGGTAAATGTCCGCGACCGCCGTATCGTCGGACTGCGCAAGCGCCTGTTTCAGCGCGCGTTTAGGTCCTGGAAGCAGGACCGCACCGCGCGCTGCGATCGCGGCGGGGTCGATCTGGTGCGTCGTCACCCCCATCGCCGCCGCGGAGACGCAGAAAGCCGCGGCGGGTGCCCCCCAATTGCGAAGTATGGCGCGTCCGCCCAACGGTCGGGCCGCGGACGCGCCACCTTTCACGGATCAGCCTCGTTCCCCGGCACGGGTGTTCGTGTTCGAATAGGATGATCCGCTGGTGCCGTTGTAGCTCGAGCTGTTGCTCGTGCTATAGCCATTGTCCATGCTGGTGTTGTTCGCCTGCGACGAATTGTTCGCGACGTCCTGCGCCATGGCGATGCCGCCGAGGGCGAGCAAGCCCAGGCCACTGGCAATTACGATTTTCGACAACATATATCAGCCTCCTTAGGTCCGCTGGGGAGGGCATAGAACGGGCGTTCGTAACCGGCGTTCCGCGAGATGCGCGCGTTCTTCAGCGAAATTGAGCTACGTTACAAGAATTGCTGAAGAACAAATATGGATTGATGCTGCCGATATCGCTGGCAGCGTCGCTTCTCTGCAGTCCAGCCGATCGCGCGGCCTCGATTACTCATGAGTCGGGCGTTCCCAGAATTGCCGTCATCGACAGCGGCATCGCCCGAACACCCGAGCTCGGGCCGCTGCTCGAGGCGGAATATGATCTCGCGACTGTGCCGGCGCGGCCGTCGTTCGCGCCGCGTTACGATCACGGCACGATGGTTGCGACGATCCTGTCGCGCGCTGCGCATCGCGAGGTGCGGCTGATCTCGCTGCGGATCGATGACCCGCGCGGGTGCCCGCCCGGGATCAGTCCGCCGTGCCAGCCGCGATCGGCGCCGATCGCCGACGCGATCCGCACCGCGACGCGGCTGGGGGTCGATGTGATCAATATTTCGCTCGCGATGCCGTCGGACCCGACGATCGCGGCGGCGATCCGCGAGGCCGCGGCGAAGCGGATCCCGATCGTCCTCGCCGCGGGCAACGACGGCCGCGATCACCCCGGCAATCTCGACGCTGCGCGCGCAGGCTATCCGATGGCGGTGCTGGTCGGCGCGACCGACGGACGCGGGAAGGTGTGGCAGCATAGCAACCGCCCCGATCGGCAGATCGCGGGCTATCGCTACACCTGGCAGCGCGGGGTCGACGTGCCGACGGCCGCCGCTGACGGCCGATCCACCCGCGGCACCGGCACGTCGTTCGCGGCACCGCGCGAAAGCGCGCGGATTGCCGGGCTCGCCCGTTCGGCGACGTGAGGCTTACCAATAAGGCCCCATGCCGTAACGGCTGTAATAGCCGAGCAGCGCCTCGCGATAATCTTCGCCGCCCAGCGACCGCAGCTCTTCGGCGCTGTAGCTTGGCGCATCCTTGAGCACCGCCTCGTCGAGCGGGACGACGAAGCCGTCGCGCTCGATATCATATTGCAGCACCGACCACGGCACCGGATGGAATTTCTCGCCGATGCCGAGGAAGCCGCCGAACGACATGATCGCATAGATCACCCGGCCGCTGGTCTTCTCGATCGACAGGTCGCTGACATGCCCGATCTTGGTGCCCGCGAGGTTATAGACCGGTTCCTTGAGCACGCGGCTCGACAGGACCAGCGGGTGCGCGGGCTGATCGAGGGTGCCGGCGGGGGTCGACAGGTTCATGATCGCATCTCCCAGATGTTCGCAATGAAAAGCTCAGGTCTATTCAACCAATGGGAGCGGGGCGCCGTTCCGGGATCGTCGCATTTCCCGTGCCGCGGTTCGTCGCGCGCGCGGTGCAGGGGGGCACAAAGCCGATCAGACACCGAAGGGATAGGTTTCCTCGGCGCCGGGGCGCGGTGTCGTGGGCAGCGGGGTCACCGCGCTGGTGGTGTCGAACCACAGCCAGGCATCGAACTGGCGCGGCAGGATCGCGGACGAATAATGGCTCCAGCGCTCGGTATCCGGGCGGTAGATTACCCCGATGAAGCGTTCGAGCCGCGGCGTCGTCAGTTGCTCGTCGAGCGCGGGATGCGTGCCCTCGCGCAGATCGAGCAGGAAGCGCGCGACCCCGCTGTCGTGGCATTGCCGCTCATAGCTGTCGGGGCGCGACGGATTGACCGTCTTGATCTCCATCGGCGCGTCCCAGTCGCGCGCCGCGGCGACGGTGCCGCGATGCGTGCCGAGCCCGATCAGCCGCGCCGCCTCGCCGTGATGCTCGCGGCACAATTGGCCGATGTTGAGCTCGCCGCGCGCCTGCCCCATTTCGGTGAAGCGCGCATCGCCGATATGGCTGTTGTGCGCCCAGACCACCGCCTTGGCGTCAGGCCCCTTGGCGGCGAGCAGCAGTTCGAGCGTGTCGAACATATGCGTGTCGCGCAGGTTCCAGCTCTCCGCCGCGCCGTGATACATCACGCGATAGTAATTTTCGGCATTGGCGATCAGCCGCGCATTTTGCGCCGCGTCGAGGAAAGCGTCGGGATCGCCGGCCAGATAGGCGCGTTGCTTGGCGAACAGATCGCGCAGCATCGTCACCACCGCTTCCTCGCACCGCGCAAAGCCTTCGTCGAGCGCCATCCGACCATATGCCGCCGGGTCGGCGCCCCACGGCGTGAGGCAGCCGTAACGTTCGCGCGCGATCGCCGCCGAAGCCGGATCGACGCGATCGAGATAGTCGATCACCGCGCGGATCGACCCGCTCATATTGTAGAGATCGAGGCCGTAGAATCCCGCCATTCGCTCGGTCGGCAGCCCGGCGTTATACGCGCGGAGCCAGGCGATGAAGGCGTCGACATCGGTGTTGCGCCACATCCAGGTCGGGAAACGCCGGAACGCCGGGCCCGCCGCGGGCTGCGCCGGCTTGTGGCGGACATGACGATCGAGTGCGGCTGCGTCGGGCCAATCGGCCTCCACCGCGACGATCGTGAAGCCGTGCCGCTCGATCAGCCATTTGGTGATCGCGGCGCGGGCGCGATAGAATTCGGAGGTGCCGTGGCTCGCCTCGCCGATCAGCACGATGCGCGCGTCGGCATAGCGATCGAATGCCGCGCCGAATGCGGGATTGTCGATCTCGGGCAGCGGCTCGGCCGCATCGCGGATGAGGTCGGCGAGCGCGGGTTTCGCAGGTTGCTCGACCAAGGCGTCGCTGCCCTTGTCGAGCGCCCAGCCATAAGCGCCGATCAGCGGCACGAACTGGACGTCGCCCAGATCCTCCTCGGCGAAATCATCGGCGCCGCACCGCGTCACGCGGATCAGCCGCTGGCGCGCGGAATCGCCGACCGGCATGACCAGCCGTCCGCCGATCTTGAGCTGGCGGCACAGCGGCGGGGGAAGCGTCGGGCCGCCGGCGGCGACGAGGATCGCATCGAACGGCGCCTGTTCGGGCCAGCCCGCGGTGCCGTCGCCGACGCGGATCTCGACATTGCGATAATCCAGCGCCGTCATTCGCTCACGCGCGAGCGCGGCGAGTTCGGCGTGGCGCTCGATCGCATGGACCTGCCCCGCGATCCGGCTGAGGATCGCCGCGGCATAGCCCGAGCCCGCGCCGATCTCGAGCACATGATCGCCGGCGCCGATCTGCGCGGCCTCGATCATATGCGCGACGATATAGGGCTGCGAAATGGTCTGCCCCGCCTCGATCGGCAGCGGCGTATCCTCATAAGCGAATTCGGCGAGCGGGGCGGGGACGAAGCGTTCGCGCGGCACCTCGCGCATCGCGGCGAGCACTGCCTCGTCCGCGATGCCGCGCGCGGCGATCTGGCTGTCGACCATGAAGTTTCGGCTGGTGGCTGTCGTGGGCATCGCTTCCCTCCACGGGACGATGCTCGATCAACGCATCAGGCGGCAATTCGCTGCGCCGCGCGCGCCTTCCGCCGGCGACCGGATCAGGCGCCGCGGGTCATTTGCACGGCAGCACGAGATGGAGCGTGAAATGGCCATCGTCCGTCTCGCGCACGACATTGCCGCCTGACGCCCGGATCAGCCGATCGATCAGCTCGAGCCCTTGGCCGCCCTCGCGCGGCGCGCCGAACACGGTGGGTTCGCGCCAGATGAGGCGCAGCAGATCGCCCTCGACCGCGCCGTTCACCTCGACCGAGCGTCCGTTCTTCAACGCGCCATATTTGAGGCTGTTGGTGGCCAGTTCGCCGAAGGTCAGCGCAAGCGCCTGCATCGCGCCGTCGCCGAGCAGCACATCGGGGAGCGCGCCGAACCGGATCACCTTGGCGCCGCCGTAGGCGCTGGTCAGCAGCGGGACGATCTCGGCGAAGCTCTTGTCGCGCGCGGGATCGAGCAGCAGGTCCTGCACCGCGGCGACCATCGCCAGCCGCTCGTTGATATCGCGCGCGAACGACTGGCATTCGGGATGCGATCGCGCCGCGATCGTCACGATCCCCGCCGCGGTGGTCATCGCGTTGCGCAATCGGTGGCGCATTTCGGCGCTGATCGTCGCGACGCGCTGGCGCTCGATCGATTCAGCGGTGATGTCGCGCGCGATGATCAGGCAGGCGGCGGCGTGGTTGCCGTCGATCGGGGTCGCGGTGACTTCCCACCAGCGCTGTTCGCCGTGCGGGCCGGGGCGCGTTGCCGAGAAGCGCGCCGCAGTGCCGCGGCGCACCGATTGCAGAGCATCGTGCGCCGCCCCCCGTGCTTCCTCGGGCCAGCGATCGATCCAGGATGCGCCGATCAGATCGTGCGGCGCGCTCAATTCCATCGCGCGCGCGCCTTCGCGGTTGACGAACAGGATCCGGCCGTCGCCGTCGAGAAACTGGATGCATTCGTGCGATTGATCGAGCAGCGCGGAAAGCAGCGCGTCATGCCCATCGGCAAACGCTCCAATCGGATCAGCCACCTGTCGTTCCCCTTGTCGGAGATGGCATATATGGATCGTCTCGATATGGGACAATTGCGCTATGTTAACCGGCGTTGCCCCGGCTGTCGATCCGATTGCAGCGGATCATCGCTCTATTGTCCTTTGTCTACCGCGATTTCGAGGCAGGTGAACCAACCTGCCTCGATCGGGCGCTCGCGGCGCGCGGTTAGCCTTTCAATGCCTTGACCTCGTCGAGATGCTTCTGGACGATCGGCGCGATCTCGCCCGCCGCCGCCTTGAGCGAGGGGACATCGCCATGCTTGGCGTAATCGCGCATCAGCGACAGCGCGTCTTCATGCGCCTCGACCTGGCCCGACAGATATTCGCGGTCGAACTCGGCACCGGTGAGCTTGCCCAGCTTGTCGAGCTTTTCCTTCTGATCCTCGGTCAAGGTCGGATCGGGGGTGATCGCGGCGGTCGCCTTGTGCGCCGCGGCCTTGATCTTGTCGGTCGATGCGGTGTGCGCCTTGATCATCTCGGCGGCGAATGCCTTGACCTTGGGGGAGGCGCCGTTGGTCGCGGCAAGCTTTCCTGCGGCGATTTCGAACGCGTCGCTCTTCGCCGCCTTGTCGGCGAATTCCTGCCCGTTCGGGGTCGGGGTGACGATATCGGCCGCCGCGCCGGCCGCATTGGCCGCGCTATTGCCGAAATCGGACAGCGCGCTGCCCGTTTCGTTGGCGGCCCCGGCGGGTTCGTTCGCATTGTTCTTGTTGCAGCCGGCGAGGCCGACGATCAGCAAGGCGGCGACAAGGGGTTTGTGCATCGTTTTCATGGGAAATATCCTGAATTGGGAGGAGAACGCGTTGGGTCGCGCCCCCCGTCAGACCATTTGGGAAGTGCGGGCGCCGGGCCGCACGATATCGCCGAGCGCCTCGCCGGCGCGGGCCGTCTCGCCCCCGCCTGCGCAATCGCCGATCGTGATCACGCCGACGAGCCGCTTGTCGCGATTGATCACCGCGAGACGATGAAGCTGGATATCGCCCATATTCTCGAGCACGTCGTCCAGATCGTCATCGTCGAAGCAATATTTCACGCTGTCGCTCATCACGTCGCGAATGCTGGAATCGGGCGGGTGCCCGGCGGCGACCCCGCGGATCGCGATGTCGCGGTCGGTGATGACGCCGACGAGGCGGTCGTGATCGGCAACCGGCAGAAAGCCCGCATCGATATCGGCCATGATCTGCGCCGCCGATTGCAGCGTATTGTCTGGCGTGATTACCTGGACGTCGGTGGTCATGCATTCGCGGACCCGCATCGCTCGCTCTCCCTTGGTTAAAGGTGGAATCGAGACTCTCGGCGGGCGGCAGAGTTCCTTCGCCGGCGAGAAATGCTGCGCAAATATGAAATATCCGGCGATAACAAACCTAGGTTAATAGGTTAGAATAGCCGAAGTGCTAATCTGCCGTAACTCGGGGCCGGTGCTGCTTCAATTCACCGTCGGTATTGCTGCGCGGCAATCCTGCATGCATTCGCGGCACATTTCGGCGCATAGCTGGCAATGGCCATGTTCGTGCCGTTCGCATTCCTCGGCGCAAAGCTCGCACACCCGCGCGCATGTATCGAGCAATGCGCGCAACGCCTCGGGATTGTGCCCGGTGCGCCGCACCGCGAGCTGCGCGGTGGCGGTGCAGACGTCGGAACAGTCGAGGCACGAGCGGATGCATTGCGACATGTCCATCGGCTCGGCGATACAGGCGTCGGCGCAGCTCGCGCACATCTCCGCGCAGAACATCGCGTGTCGCGCGGCGGTGGCGAGGGTTTCGTTGAAATCGTCGCCGACCTGCGGATGCAGCGCGATCATGCGGTGGATCGACATGTCCGGTTCCTTCTCAATGACGGATCGATTGCCCGCCCGCTGCTGCCCCGGCACCTGTCTCAACGATTATCCGAAGCGCAGGGTCCACCCGCGGCACGTGGGCCTTTCCACACCCAGGTTAGGAAGGTAAGGCCTTGGGAAAGGGAGGATATACATGCTCAAATCACTCTGGCTGTCCGCCGCGGCGGCGCTTGCGCTCGCCGCACCTTTGCCCGCCGCCACCCAGCCCGCCACACCGGCGGCGACGAGCGCAAGCGAGGACGCGCGGCTCTACGCTTTCCTCGACGGCGAATTCGCCGAAGAGTTCCGCGATCGACCGCAGCTCGCGACCCAGCTCGGCATGAAGGACGGGATCGACCGGCTCGACGATATCAGCGACGCCGCGGCGCTGCGCCGGCTCGAATGGCGTCGCGCCAGCGTCGCGCGGATGAAGGCGCGGTTCGATCGCGCCAAGCTGTCGCCCGATGCGCAGACCAATTACGATATCTGGGCGCTCGAACTCGATCGCGCCGAGCTCGGCTATCGTTTCCGCAATTATGCGCCGCCCTTCTATTCGTTCCTTTATTCGGTCCATTCGCGACTGCCCGATTTCCTGATCAACACGCATAATGTGCAGGATGCCGCCGATATGCGCGGCTATGCGGCGCGGCTGCGCGCGATGCCGGCGGTGCTCGACGAAGCGATCGCGCAGAGCCGCGTGTCCGACGGCAAGGGCATTCGCGCGCCCAAATTCCAGATCGAGCGCGTGATCGCGGGCAGCCGCGCGATCGTCACCGGCGCGCCGTTCGACAATGGCCCCGCGTCGCCCTTGTGGGCGGATGCCGAGGCCAAGGTCGGCAAACTCCAGAAGGCGGGGAAGGTCAGCGCGGCCGAGGCCGAGGCGTTGCTCGCCGATGCGCGCGCGGCCTTGCTGTCGATCAAGCCTGCCTATGAACGCGTCATCGCCTGGGCCGAGAGCGACCTGCCGACCGCGCCGAGCGGCCGCGTCGGCGCCGGATCGCTGCCGGGCGGGGCGGATTGGTATGCCGCGGCGCTCAAGCTCAACACCACCACCGATCTCACCGCCGAGCAAATCCACCAGATCGGGCTGAGCGAGGTCAAAAGGATCGAGGGCGAGCAGGACGCGCTCGCGCGGCAGGCGAGTTTCGCGGACCGCGTGGCTTATTATGCCGATCGCGAGAAGCGTAACCCGCCGCAGCCGTGGACCGACGCGCTGCGCGCCGACTATCTACGCAACGCCAATGCGGCGATCGCGCGCAACCGCACCTTGCTGCCCAAATATTTCGGCACGCTGCCCGAATATCGCATGGAGGTGGTGCGCGAGCCGTCGTTCAGCGAAGTCGCGGGCGGCGCGGCGCATGCCGCCGGGCCGAGCCGCGACGGCGCGCGGCCGGGGCGAGTCTATGTCCATCTGCTCGGCGACACCGGCGATCCCGCCCCCGATGCCACGATCGACCTGATGTGCCACGAGGGCGTTCCCGGCCATGTCATGCAGGGCGATATCCAGGTCCGCCAGACTGCCGGGCCGAAATTCCGCCAGTCGACGCGCTATGTCGCATTCGGCGAGGGGTGGGCGCTTTATGCCGAGGCCCTGTGCAAGGAAATGGGCGCTTACCCCGATGTCGCGAGCGATTTCATGCGGCTCGAGGCGGAATTGTTCCGCGCGGCGCGGCTGGTGGTCGATACCGGGATCCACGCCAAGGGTTGGACCGAGGATCAGGCGGTTGCCTATATGGTCGCGTCGGGGCGCGCCTCGCCCGATCAGGCGCGGTCGGAGGTGCGGCGCTATATCACGCTGCCGGCGCAGGCCACCGGCTATAAGATCGGCATGCTCAAGATCATGGAATTGCGCCGCAAGGCCGAAAGCGAGCTGGGCGCGAAGTTCGACATCAAGTCGTTCCACGATCTGCTGATCGGCTCGGGCTCGCTCCCGCTGTCGATCCTCGAGCGCAAGGTCGACGCGTGGATCGCCGCGCGTAAATGACGCGGTGACGGCCGGGCGCACGATCCGCGCCCGGCCGTCGCTTCACGATCGTTCAGCCTTTCGCAGATAGGGGCGGAAGAACATGTACAGCCCGCTCGCCAGCAGCAGCGCGAGCGGGGCCAACGGCGCATAAGTGATCGCCGGCGGTGTCGGGCCGAACGGCATCGCGGCGAAATTGGCGAGCACGGTCAGCGTGAAGAAGATCCCAAGCCAACGGTGCGTCTGGCGGATCCAATGGTGCAGGGTCATAACGGCCTCCGGTCAAGAGCAGCCAGGATGGGATGCGGCACATCGCGCGCGTCAGCGCGACTGGACCAGCTTCCAGCCGTTGCCGGAAGGATCGCGGAAGCTCGCATCGACCGAGCCGTAGCGCGCGATCGGTTCCTGGGTGAATTCGACCCCGCGCGCCTGCATCGCCGCATAGGCCGCCCGGCAATCGGCAACGACCAGCACGAGCGGTGGCATCGCGCCCTTGGCGACCGCCTTGAGCAATTCCTGCGCGGTCGCATCGTCGACCGTCGGCGGCTGCGGGCGGAACAGCCCGAGCTGAAAATCGGGCTGGTCGGGGTGCTGAACCGTCAGCCAGCGATAATCGCCGTTGCGCGCGTCGGTATGGACGCGAAAGCCGAGCCGATCGACGTAGAATTGCAGCGCCTCGTCCTGATCGTGGACGTAAATGCCAGCGACTTGAACACCTTGTGTCATGGAACCTCCGTTTCGGTCGCGGGGGTCGTATCGCCGTTCTCGCGCCGCCGCTTCTCCGAAACTGCCATTTTGAGGTCGGGCCGATGCGCCGCGCTGACGAAGCAATGCGGCACTTGCGCCAGATCGCCGGGCGCGGCCTTCGTCCGCTGGCGCAACGCGCCGGGGCTCTCGCCGGTGATATCGCGAAAAGTGCGGCCGAAGGTGCCCAGGCTGGTCCAGCCGGTCTGGAAGGCGATGTCGGTGATCGGCAGATCGGTATCGCGCAGCAGCGCCGCGGCGCGTTCGACGCGGCGGGCGAGCAGATAGCGGTGCGGCGGAATCCCGAAGGCGTCGCGGAACGATCGCGCGAAATGCGCCGGCGAGGTGCCGCTCACCTGCGCCAGTCGCACGACCGGCCATTCCTCGTGCGGGGCGGCGTCGATCCGGTCCTTCGCCCGCAGCAGGCGACGAAGCAGCTTGAGTTCGCGATCGACGGTATCGGGCTTGGATCGGGCGGAGCACATGACGCGGGCGGATGATGCCCGGCGTGCCGGTGGTCCGCAAGCGCGTCGCAAACGACAAAGTTTCTGCCGGGGCAAGGGTCGTTGCCCCGGCAGAAATGAGTTTGCCTCGCGGGTCGGTATTTCGGGATTATGCGGCGAAGGCGATCCTGGTGCGGCGGCGCCGCATCGTCCCGGCGACCGCGCCGAAACCGAGGATCATCAGCGCCCAGGTCGCGGGCTCGGGGACGTCGCCGACCGCGCCGGCGATCGCAAGCCGGACCTGACGAATATCCTGCAGCGAGGCATTGTCACCGAATGAAATCGAAATCCGGTCGAACGAACCGCCGCCGACGTTGAAGAAATTCGATCCGTTCGCACGCAGCGCGAGCGGACCGGTGGTGACGCCGTTGCTGTCGCCGCCGCTGAACGAGAATGACACGGTGCCGCCGGTCAGCGCGTTGAGATTGAACTCGAGCGCGTTGATCAGCCCGCCGGTGAAGCTGATGTCGAGCGGATCGGTGAGGCCGCCCGTCGCCGCCGCGACACGCTGGCCCTGGGTGGCGAGCGACTGGGCGGACGTGAATTCGACCGTGCCGGGCGCGTTGTTGAGCGTCCCGCTGACGGTCGACCCGGTCTGGCCGCCGGTCACCTGTACGTTCGAATGCGGCTGGGGGGCACATCCGCCACCGCTGCAAACGGTCACCGCCGCCGATGCCGGCGCCGCTACGCCGATCGCGGCGAGCGCCGCTACGGAAAAAAGCAATTTACTCATCGAAAGTCTCCCTGCGATCCTAGAGAAGGCTCGGTTCTCGTTCGATGTCGCGGGGGTAGAGGGGGAAGATGGAGTCGGTCCACCGCCTATTCGATGGAATAACGCGAGGGCGCGATGGCCCGATTTTCGGGCTGATCTAGGATAAGTCGCCTTTTATCGTCAATAGTCGCGACATTATTCGGTATCGTGTCTACAGAAAATCCTGTAGCCGCGGGATATAGTCTGGAAGGATAACAGGGCTCGCGACGCAGCGCCGCCAGCAATAAGCCCCGTCGCTTTTCAGCGGCGGGGCTCCATGAAGGTTCTTTCGGCACCTTTCGGTGTGATCGACACCTTCAATCTGCGGATCTTTCGATCGAGCAGGTACAATCAACGGTCCTCATCGCCCAATGTTCCGCCCGCTGGTAAAAATAATTCGTCGCGCATTCGGCTCGTCCCGCCGACGGTGCCAGCATGCGACGAGCCGTGCGGAGCGCCGGTTCGCGGGCATGATCGCCGGAACAACGCAAATCGAGCGTTCGTTGAATCGTATGGCCCCAGGGGGCGTTGGAGGAGTTGATCATGCGTAACGTATTGATGATCCACGCCGCCACGCTGGCGGCGCTTTCGATGCTTTCGGCCAGCCCGGCGGCTGCCGAAGGCAAGGGTGATCGTGCGAAAGCGGCCGTCGCGGAGGCGCAAGGCAAGATTGACGCGCTCAATGCGATGGATGCACGCGGCGAGGTGCCGCGGATGAGCGCGGACGCGATGGCCGCGCTGCGGTCCGCGCAGGACCAGTTGCGCGCCGGCCACAAGGATGCGGCGATCGAGGCGGCGCATAGCGCGTCGCATATCGCCGATACCGCGATCGGCGTGGCGCAGCGCGAGCGGCGCGAGAGCAATGCCGCGGCGCAGGCGGATGCCGCGATGGCCGCGCAGGCGCAGGTCGCCGGCGCGCGCGATCAGGCCGCGGTCGCGCAGGATCAGGCGGCCGATGCACAGCAACGCGCCGATGCCGCCAATGCGCGCGCGGCGAGCGCCGAACAGGCGGCTTCTGCGGCGGCGGCCGATGCGGCGGCAGCGCGCGCCTCGGCGCAGCAGCCGGCGACATCGGTAACGACCGAGACGACGCGCACCGCAGCGGTCGCGCCGCGGGTCGTCCACCGGACGGTTCATCGCACCGTGCATCGCGCCCGCCCGGCGGTCGTCACCGAAAAGACCACGACGACGATCAACCGCTGATCGCGACGAGGCGGCGGCCGGCCTGAGGGCCAGGCAGGGCCGCCGTCCCGTCCGAACGAACGACGCAGCCAGGCACGGTGATGCCTGGCTGCGTTCATTCAATCGTTCCGGCCTCGCCGCCGAGAAAGCGCTGGAGCCGCGGCGCGACATGATCGAGGAACACCCGCACGCGTTGCGGCATATGCATCCCGCCGAGGAAGACCGCGTGAACCTCTTCCTGATCGGGCTCGATCACCCCGGCGAGCACCTCGACCAGCCGGCCGGCGGCGAGATCGGCGCGGACGTGATAATCCCCCATGCGGGCCAGCCCGACCCCGGCCAGCGCCATCCGCCGCACCGTCTCGCCGTTATTGGCGAGCAGCGCGCCCTTCACCGCGCGATCGACGATCCGCCCGCTCACGCTGACCGGCCATACCGGCGCGGCGCGGCGAAAGTTGAACCCGAGGCAATTGTGCTGCGCGAGATCGTCGACCGTGCGCGGCACGCCGTAGCGTTCGAGATAGGCGGGCGCAGCGACGATCTTGCGATAGGCGGTGCCCAGCCGCTGCGCGATCATCCCCGAATCCGGCAGCGGCCCGACGCGGAAGGCGATGTCGGTACGATCGAGATAGAGATCGACGATCTCGTCCGACAGCGACAGATCGACGACGATATTGGGATATTCACGCCAGAAACCCGGCAGCAAGGGTTCGAGCCCGAGCGTTCCCAACGCGACCGAGATATTGACCCGCACCGTCCCGCCGGTCGTCGCGGCGCCGTGCGACAATTCGCGTTCGACCTCGTCGAGTTCGTGGAGCAAAGCCTGGCTGCGTTCGTAATAGACCTGCCCTTCGGCGGTGAGCGACAGCCGGCGGGTCGAGCGTTCGACCAGCCGCACGCCCAGCCGCGCCTCGATCCGCGAGACCAATTTGCTGACGGTCGAAGGGGTCATGCGCAACAGCCGCGCGGCTTCGGAGAAACTGCCCGCTTCCACCACGCGCAGGAACACCTGCATTTCGCCTGCACGGTTGTCCATCGCCGTTCGCCTGTGATTTCGGTTCACAGATGAAGCGACGATCGGTGCGATTATCAAGCGCCTTCGGGGGAATTATTTCACCGGCAAGATCTGGATAGTGCCAAGGAGTTTTACGATGCAGACGGTTTCCGCTCACGGCGCGGCGATCCCCGCGCTCGGTTTCGGGGTGTTCCGCATGTCGGACGAAGAGGTTGCGCGCGTCATCCCCGCGGCGCTGGAGGCGGGGTTCCGCCATTTCGATACCGCGCAAATCTACGACAATGAAGCCGCGCTCGGCACCGCGCTCGCCGCTGCCGGGGCGCGGCGCGACGAGCTGTTCCTCACCACCAAAGTGTGGGTCGACAATTACAGCGCGGATCGTTTCGCCGCCTCGGTCGACGAAAGCCTCGACAAGCTACGGGTCGATCGCGTCGATCTGCTGCTGCTCCACTGGCCGGGCAACAAGGTGCCGATCGCGGCGCAGATCGAGCTGCTCGATGCGGTGCAGGCCGCGGGCAAAACGCGCTTCGTCGGCGTCAGCAACCAGAATATCGCGCAGCTCCACGAATCTATCGCGCGCTCCACCGCGCCGATCGTCACCGATCAGGTCGAGCTCCACCCCTATCTGCCGCAACATGCGCTCGCCGCTGCCGCCAAGGCGCAGGGCGTCGCGCTGACGGCTTATTACGGCATGGCCGACGGCGCGGTGCCGCAGGATGCGGTGCTGCACGCGATCGGCAGCAAATATGGCAAGACCGCCGCGCAGGTCGGGCTGCGCTGGCTGATCGAGCAGGGCCATATCGCTTTGTCCAAGACCGCCAACCCGGCGCGCGTGAAGGAGAATATCGCGATCTTCGATTTCGCGCTCGATGCCAAGGACATGGCGCTGATCGCCGGGCTTGCGCGTCCCGACGGCCGGATCGTCAACCCGAGCGGCCTCGCGCCGGCGTGGGACGTCTGAGGGAGCGGCGGTCGTGAACGTCGACGTCCAACCTATCGCCTCGTCGATCAACGTCAGCGCGTTCAACTTCCGCAACGCGACCGAGACCGCCCAGCGGCCTGCGGTGTGCGGCGCCTAGCGATAATCCTCGGGATTGGGCGTCGGCGCGTTGCACGCCGCGGTCTTGCCCTGCTTGCAGGCGATCACCTGCAGCCGCCAGTCGGCCATCGCATCGGCATAGGCACGCTCCTGCCGCGCATAGCGTATCCGGTCGCGCACCACTTCGCGGTGATGCGCGATCATCGCCTGGCGATAGGCGGCGAGATCGGCCTGATATTGCGCCGAATCCGCTTCGTGCACCGCGGATTGCGCGGCGGCGCCGGCGAGCGCCGCGCGATTGGCGGCCTGGACCGCCGGGCGGCTCTGCGCGTCGATCGCTTCGGTGCGCGGGCTGTCCTTGTCATAGCCGCGATCATAGGGAAGCGGGGTATGCGGGGCGTTGGGGTCCTGTGACTGGGTGTCCTGCGCGATAACCGGCGCAGCGCCGGCGAGCATCGCCCCGGCGATCAGCATCGGAAGGATACGCATCGGATGCCTCCTTGCATCTTGATGCGATTCACCCGCTTGTGCGTGCGCCGGGTTCCTCTTTTTGGCGGATAAAGCGCCCCGCCAGCCCGCAGCGCGCCGCGCCCGGCGCATCGATCCGGATCGCCCCCGTCGCGCAGGCGAAAGCGTCGAGCCGTTCGAGCTGCCGCGTCTCGCCGCCGTGCGACAAGGTCAGCGGCCCCAGCGCGACGACGACGAGCGTATCGCCCGCGCTTTCGAGCATCTCGTCGCCCGACAGCCCGCGCATCTCCGCCGCATAATCGCCGCGCCGGACCATTGCGTTGAGGTCCATCACCGCGCCGCCAAGCGGGGTGCCGACCACCGGCGCCTCGCCCGCGAAAGGGAGTGGTGCCGATCGCGCGTCGAGCGTGACCGGCGCGGCGCCGTCGATCGTCAGCGCCAGTTCGCCCGAGATCACCGCAAGCGTGCGATCGATCCCCGCGAAATGCGAAAACGGCCCGGCGGTTGCCACTTCGGCGATGCTGAGCCGCCACAGGAAGGACGTGAAATCGGCGCCGGGCGGAAAGGCGACCACCTCCGCGGTGCTGCCGCCGCCGTTCTTCCACGGCGTCGCCGCGCGTTGCGCGGCGGGCAGGAACTGGGCTTCGATCATCAAGGCAACCTTTTCGGAACGGGATCGTCCTATCCCATTTGAGGTGATGCCATGATCCGCAAGCTCAAATCGGGCGAATACCGGCTCTATTCGCGAAAGCTGGACGAGAAAACCGGCAAACGCCGCAACCTCGGCACGTTCGACACCCGCGCCGCGGCGGAAAAGCACGAGCGCGAGGTGCAATATTTCAAACGTCATTGAGGAGGGTGGGCAGGTAGCGCCCACCACTCGGTCACCCCGGCGCAAGGCCGGGGTGACGTCGTTGCTAGTTCTTCGAGGCCGTCTGCACCTTCGGCGCATCCTCCCAGCCGCCGCCGAGCGCCTTGAACAGGTCGATCTGCGCATCGGCAATCTGCGCGTCGATCAGCGCCAGTGCCGCCTGGGTCTCGGCCGCGGTGCGTTCGGCGTCGAGCAAGGCGAGGCTGTCGATCTGTCCTTCGCGCTGCTGCGCGCGGGTGATGCGTGCCGCGACCTCTGCCTCGTCGCGCGCGGCCTGCAGCGCGGTGCGGCGGTCGAGCGCATGCGCATAGGTCGAGAGCGCGGTCTCGGTTTCGCGCAGCGAGGTCAGCACCGTGCCGTCGAACGTCGCGAGCGCGGCTTGCGTATCCGCCTCCGCCCCGGCGACCCGCGCGCGGGCGCGCTCATGCCCGGTCAGCGACCAGCTGATCAGCGGCCCGAGCAGCCAGCGTAGCGGCGCCGCGCCGAACAGATCGGCGATATTCGGACCCGTAGAGCCGATCGACGCGCCGAGCTGGATGCGCGGATAGAGATCGGCGGTCGCGACCCCGATCCGTGCGGTGGCGGCGGCGAGCCGGCGCTCGGCGGCGCGCACGTCGGGACGCCGCGCGAGCAATTGCGCGCCGTCGCCGACCGGGATCGGGGTTGAGAGCCGCAAGGTCGCGGTGCGCATCCCCGCCGCCGGGGGAAGATCGGCGGGCGCGCGGCCGGTGAGGGTGGCGAGGCGGAACAGCGCCGCATCGCGCTCGGCGGCGATCGCCGGCACCTCGGCCTGGCGCTGGTTGCGCAGCGCCGCGATCCGCGCGGTATCGAGCCGGGTGGTCAGCCCCACCTCGGCGCGGCGCCCGGTCACCCTGAGCGAGCGATCGAGCAATGCGACGATGCGATTGGCGACGTCGAGCCGCTCAGCCGCGCTCGCCGCATCGGCATAGGCGCGCGCGGTCTCCGCGGCGACCGAGACGCGCACCGCATCGGCATCGAAGCGCGCGGCATCCACGTCGCCGCGCGCCGCCTCGACCCCGCGGCTCACCCGGCCGAACAGATCGACCTCATAGGACAGGCTCGCGCCGGTATCGATCGACCAATCCTCGCGCTGCGCGCCCGGCGCGCGTTGGGTGGCGGGAAGCCGGCCATAGGTCGCCCCCGCGCTCACCCCGACATTGGGCAGCCGATCGGTCTTTACCTCTCGTAGCGACGCGCGCGCCCTGGCAAGCCGCGCGACTGCGATGCGCACGTCGGTATTGGCGCTGAGCGCGTCGGCGATCAGGCCGTCGAGCACCGGATCGTCATAGAGCCGCCACCATTTCCCCGCGACCGGGGCATTGGCGTCGATCGCGGGCGAATGCGCGGCGACGAACCCGCCGGCCGCCGCCGATTCGACCGGCGGCTTGTAATCGGGGCCGGTGGCGCAGGCGGCGAGGGTCAGCGCCGAAGCGGCGGCGAGTAATGTGCGAAGCATGATTTGCTCCTTTCTTATTCGGCCGGCTGCTGCGCGGCGTCGAAGGCCGACGGGCGCGGACGATGCCGCCCCAGCCGGTCGCCGAGCGCGCGGCTGACGACATAGAAGGTGGGGGTGAAGATCAGCCCGAAGCCGGTGACCCCGATCATCCCGAAGAACACCGCGGTGCCGAGCGCCTGACGCAGCTCCCAGCCGGGGCCGGAGGCGATCACCAGCGGCAGCACGCCGAGGATGAACGCGAAACTGGTCATCAGGATCGGCCGGAGCCGCGCCCGCGCCGCCTCGATCGCCGCGTGGAGCGCGGTCGCCCCGCGATCCTCGGCCTGTTTGGCGAATTCGACGATCAGGATCGCATTCTTCGCGGCGAGCGCGATGAGCACGATAAGGCCGATCTGCGTCAGGATATTATTGTCCATTCCGCGGACGTTGACCCCCGCCATCGCGGCGAGGAGCGTCATCGGCACGATCAGGATGATCGCCAGCGGCAGGATCAGGCTTTCGAACTGCGCCGCGAGCACGAGGAACACGAACACCACCGACAGCGCGAAGATCAGCGCGGCGATATTGCCCGCGGCCTTCTGCTGATAGGCGATCCCGGTCCATTCGGTTGCGAAGCCGCCCGGCAGCGTGCTCGCGATCTTCTCGATCGTCGAGATCGCCTGCCCGGTCGAATGGCCCGGCGAGGTCTCCCCGTCGATCTCGACCGCGGGGAACAGGTTATAGCGGGTCACGCGATACGGGCCGGTGCGATCGGAGAAGGTCGCGACCGCGCCGATCGGTACCATCTCGCCGGTGTTCGAGCGCGTCTTGAGCTGCGCGATGTCGCTCGGATCGCTGCGCGCATCGGCCTCGGCCTGCGCGGTGACGCGGAAAGTGCGCCCGAGCAGGTTGAAGTCGTTGACGTAGGACGAGCCGAGATAAACCTGCAGCGCCTCGAACACTCGCGACGGCGGCACGCCGAGCATATCGGCCTTGGCGCGATCGATATCGGCATACACGCGCGGGGTCGCGGTATTGTAGAGCGTGAAGACGTTGGCGAGATCCTTCTGCTTCTGCGCGTCGCCGATCAACTGCCCGGCGGCCTGCTCCAGCGCCTGATAACCCGCGGCGCTGCGATCCTGGACGATCACGCGATAGCCGCCGCCGTTGCCGATGCCCTGGATGACGGGCGGCGGGATCACGAACACCAAGGCCTCGTCGATATCGGCGACCGCCTTGCGCATGTCGTTCTCGATCGCCTGTTCGGTCCGCCCGGTGCGCGAACGCTCCTCGAACGGCTTGAAGGTGATATAGGCCGCGCCGGCATTCGATGCCTGCGTTCCCGATGCGCCGTCGAACCCGGCGAACATCACCGCCGCCTGCGTGCCGGGCACTTCGAGCAACTTCTTGACCATCTTCTTGAGCGTGGCGTCGGTCCGCGCGAGCGAGCTGCCCGGGGGCAATTGGATCGCGGCGAGCGCATAGCCCTGGTCCTGCGCCGGCACGAACCCGGCGGGGGTCGCCCAGAAGATCGCGCCGGTGGCGACGATCAGCGCGGCATAGGTCGCGAGCGCCTTTTTCGGTGCGCCCGCGATCGCCGCGGTGATGCGGCCATACCATTCGCTCAGCCGGTCGAACCCGCGGTTGAAGCGCTCGCCCGCCAGATAGAGCGGCCGGCGCCACCCCGACGCAGGGGCTTCCGCCGCACGCGGGCGGAGCAGCCGAGCGGCGAGCGCGGGCGACAGAGTGAGCGACATCAGCAGCGAGATCACCGTCGCGGTGGCGATCGTCACCGCGAACTGGCGATAGAATTCACCGGTGATCCCGGTGAGGAAGGTGGTCGGCACGAACACCGCGCACAACACCAGCACGATCGCGACCAGCGCGGCGGACACTTCGTCCATCGAGCGGTGCGCCGCTTCCTTGGGGCTGAGACCGTGTTCGAGGTTGCGCTCGACATTCTCGACCACGACGATCGCGTCGTCGACGACGATGCCGATCGCGAGCACCAGCCCGAACATCGACAAGGCGTTGAGCGAATAACCGAGCGCCGCGAGCACCGCGAAGGTGCCGATCAGCGAGACGGGGATCGCGATCACCGGAATGATCGCCGCGCGCCAGCTCTGCAGGAAGACGAGGATGACGATCACGACGAGCACGATCGCTTCGAGCAGTGTCTCCTGCACCGCGTGCATCGATTCGCTGATGAACTCGGTCGGGTTCCAGATGATCCGATATTCGAGCCCCTTGGGGAAGCTCTTCGCGGCATCCTTGAGCTGCGCCTTGATCCCCTCCGCGGCGGCGAGCGCGTTGGTGCCCGGCCGCTGGGTGATCCCCATGATGATCGAATCCTGCCCCGAGAGATAGGCGTTGACGCCATAATCCTCGGCGCCGAGCTCGACGCGGGCGACGTCGCGCAGGCGGGTGATCGCCCCGGACTTGTCGGTGCGGATGATGATATTGGCGAATTCGTCGGCGGTCTTGAAGCGGCCCTGCGTCTCGACGTTGAGCTGCTGCGCGGCGCCGGTGTTGAACGGCGGCTGGCCCACGGTGCCCGCGGCGACCTGCACATTCTGCTGGCGCAGCGCATCGACGATCTCGCCGGCGGTGAGCCCGAGCCCGGCGGCGCGGCCGGGATCGATCCACACCCGCATCGCGAAATCGCGCGCGCCGAACACCTGGACATCACCGATCCCGTCGACTCGGGTCAGCCGGTCCTTGAGCTGGGTCAGCGCGTAATTGGAGACATAGCTGCGGCTCAGCGAATTGTCCGGCGACAGTACGTTGACCGCCATCAGCCACGACGGCGATGTCTTGCGGACGACGACGCCCTGACGGCGCACCTCTTCCGGCAGGCTCGGCTCGGCGAGCGCGACGCGGTTCTGCACCAGCACCTGCGCGGTATCGAGGTTGGTGCCGAGCTTGAAGGTGACGGTGATCGTCAGCCGACCGTCGCCGGTCGATTGCGACGACTGGTAGAGCATGTTGTCGACGCCGTTGATCTGCTGTTCGATCGGTGCGGCGACAGTATCCGCGACGGTCTCCGCCGAGGCGCCGGGGTAATTGGCGCTGACGGTGACGGTCGGCGGGACGACATCGGGATATTGCGACACGGCCAGCCCGAAATAGGCGAAGGCGCCGACGATCGTGATGATGATCGCGATCACGCCCGCGAAGATCGGGCGGTTGATGAAGAAATGGCTGAAACGCATGGTTCTGTGCCTTGTTCGGGCAAGCCCGCCCCGTTCGCCCCCGGCATGGGTGCCGGGAGCGGGGGGAGTCGCGAGGGGGCGCGACGGTTGCCCTGATGTTATTGCGCGGCGAAGGTCGCTTGCGAGGCGGCCGGCTTGTCGATCTCCGGCACCGCAGTGGCGGGCGCGGCATCGGGCCTGATCACCGTCGGGCGGACATTGACTTTGGCACCGGCCCTGGCGAATTGCAGGCCCTGCACGATCACGCGGTCGGTCGGGGCGATCCCCCCGCGGACGGTGCGGAGCCCGGCGACCAGCGGACCGGCCTCGATCTGTCGTTCGACGACCACGCCGTCCTTGCCGACCACCATCACCACCTTGCGCGCCTGATCGGTGCGCACCGCGGCATCGGGGATCAGCAGCGCACGTGTCGTGCCGCCGTCGGTCAGCCGCATGTTGCCGAACATGCCGGGGGCGAGGAAGTAATCGGGATTGGCGATCACCGCGCGGCCGCGGATCGTTCCCGAATGCGCGTTGAGGCCGTTGTCGGTGAAATCGACGTGGCCCTTCCACTTATAGGCCGTCTCGTCCTGCAGCTTGATCTCGACCTGCTGCGGCTGGCCCTGGTTCGCCTGCCGGTCGCGCTTGCCCTTGAGGTACAGGGCTTCCGAGCTGTCGAAGGTGAAATAGATCGGGTCGAGCGCGTTGATCGAGGTGAGCAACGTGCCGCCGCCGTCGGCCGCCGAGACGATATTGCCCGGATCGACCTTGCGATCGGAAATCCGCCCGGTGATCGGCGCGCGGACCTGGGTGAACTCGACATCGAGCGCGCGGCTGTGGACCCGCGCCTGCGCTGCGGCGAGCGCGGCCTTCGCCGCGCGGACCCGTGCGGTGAGCCGATCGATGTCGCTCTTCGACACCGCATCGTCGGCGAGCAGGCGGTTGGCGCGGCCGAGATCGGCCTCCGCCAGCGCCAGATCGCTGGCCGCCGACGCGACCCCCGCGCGCGCCTCGGCGAGCGACGCGGTGAACGGGCGCGGATCGATCGTGAAGAGCAACTGGCCCTTCTGGACGATCGCGCCATCGGTGAAATGGATCGCGGTGACCGCGCCCGAGACGCGCGGGCGCACCTCGACGCTGCGGCTCGGTTCGAACCGACCGACATAATCGTCCCATTCGTTGACCTCGCGGGCCAGCGGGGTGGCGACGGTCACGGTGGGGGTGGGCAGCGCCGCGGCGGCAGGGGTCTCGCGATTGAGATAGCCGACGCCCGCGCCGATGATGACGACGGGCAGCGCGGCGAGGCTCAGCTTTTGCCACAGCGGGCGGCCACCGACGCGAAGCGGGGTGGCGCGGCGGATATCGTCCGCCGAGATCGGGGTGAATTTGGTCATGTTACTGATGCTTTCGATTGCGACGAGCGCGGGCCTGGGCGACGCTGATACTGTCGACGAGCAGCTCGTAATGATCATTGGAGAAACCGGCGGCGAGGAAATCGCGGACGTCCTCGCCCGGCACGGTGTAGCCGAAATGCCAGCTCAGCACGGCCATCCGGCGCAGCGCTTCGAGCCGGGGGTCGGCGAGCCGCGGCTTGGGGCGCGGCTCGCCGAACAGGGTGCCGAGCGCGACCGCGATGCGGCCCGGCTCGCGCAGCGAGGCCAGCCCGTCGCGTTCGGCGATCGCCACCACCGACCATTCCAGCGCGGAAAAGGCGGGGGTGGGGGCCGCCGCCGGCGGCGCAGCGCGATACAGGCCGACCGTCGTGCCGAGGGCATCGGGGGTTTCGGCGAAAGCGACATAGGCCATGATCTGTCTCCCTTGTGCTGATGACGGCGGCCGAGCGCCGTCGCTCACCGCGCGGGCGGCGCGGCGGCGGTTTCTGGCGATGGCGAACGGGCGCGAACGCCCCCACTCGGCGGACAAATGCCCGCCGGCTTGTTCTATTATGAATTATATGGGTAGCTGCAGGCGCTTAGCGCTCCGCGCCAACCCCCTCTTTATGATTTCGGCGACACATGATGCTTCCCCTTCGCTGGGAGAGAGGGCTCCCCTGAAGGAGAGTCTTCCATCTTCTATACCATGCAGTATAGAAATCGGGCCGGGGGTCGTCAACCGCTTTCTGTACCGACCGATAAAATTAATTCTGTCAGGCCGATAGCTTCACTTGGACGGCCATAGCGCAAGCCCCGTCTCGATCATCCGCTCAAGCTCGGCGCGCGTCGCGCCGGCGCCCGCCTGCACCGCCATGCCCTGATTGATCGCGAGCAACAGGCTGGTGAGCCCTTCGATATCGGTATCGGCGGGAAGATCGCCTTCGGCCTTGGCGCGTTCCATCCGTTCGACCAGCGCGCGCTTGGCGACCTTGCCGCGCTCGAGCACCTCGAGCCTGATGCATTCGGCATCCTGCCCGCACGCGACCGAGCTGATCACGCCGAGGCAGCCGTGCGGTTCGCAGCTGCTGCATTGATTGGCGAGGCTGCCGCGCAGCAGATGTTCGGCGACCTTGCGCGCGGTCGGCTCGGCGAGCGACTTGCCGATATAATCGAGCTTCTCGGCCTCATAGAGATCGAGCGCCTTGCGGAACAACGCCTCCTTGTTGCCGAAGGCGGCGTAAAGGCTGGGGCGGGTGATCCCCATCGCCTCGGTCAGATCGCTGAGCGACGCGCCTTCATAACCCTTGCTCCAGAAGACCCGGAGCGCAGCAGCCAAGGCCTCGTCGACGCAAAATTCGCGCGGACGGCCTTTGGGCGGAGCGGCAAGCGTTTCCATAACGACCGGTACGTAATGCTTGGGGCCGCAGGAGTCCAGTGGTTGCGCGCGATATGCGGCGGTTATGTTGCAGAAAGTTTACAAGCATCCGCCCGTCGCCGCGGAGGCGATCCGGACCTCAATCGCTAGGCCGCTGATCGGCAAGCCATTTTCCGAGTCGTGTGGCGGCTTCGTCGAGCATTTCGTCGGGCTTGGCGAAGCACAAGCGGATCAGCCCTGCCGGGGCCGGGTTCATATAGAAAGACGAAAGCGGGATGCTCGCGACCCCGGCTTCGTGCAACATGCGGCGCGCGAGGGTCGTATCGTCGCCGTTCACCCCCGACGCCGCGAGATTGACGGTCAGGAAATAGGTCCCCTGGCTCGGCAACACGGTGAACCCCGCCGCCGCCAGCCGGGTGGCGAGATGGTCGCGCGAGCGTTCGAGCGCCGCGCGCGCGTCGCTGAAGAAGGCGTCGTTGAGGCCGAGGCCGTGCGCGACCGCGATCTGCAGATTGGGCGGGGTAGTGAAGGTAAGGAACTGATGCGCGCGCGAAATCGGCTGGAGCAGCCGCGGGCCGGCGACGACGAACCCCACTTTCCACCCGGTGAGGCCGAAAATCTTGCCCGCCGACCCGATCTTGACCGCGCGGTCGGCCATCCCGGGAAGTGCGATCATCGGCACGTGCGCCGCGTCGTCGAACACCACCGCCTCCCACACCTCGTCCGAGATCACCACCAGATCGTGCGCGACGCACAATGCGGCGAGCGCGGCGAGCTCATCGCGCGCGAAGACGCGCCCGGTGGGGTTGTTGGGGTTGTTGAGCACGATCGCGCGGGTGCGCGGGCCGATCGCCGCGGCGAGCTCGTCGATCGGCAGCCGCCATTCGGGCGGGCGCAGGGTCACCGCGCGCGCCACGCCCCCGGCGCGCTCGACCAGCGGGCGATAGGCATCGTACATCGGCTCGATCAGGATAACCTCGTCGCCGGGGGAGATCACCGCGAGCAGCGAGGCGGCGATCGCCTCGGTCGCGCCCGAGGTGACGAGCACGTCGCTGGCCGCGATGTCGAGCGACTGGAACCGCCGGTAATAATCCGCCACCGCCGCGCGCAGCACGGGCATCCCGGCGGACGGAGGATATTGGTTCGGCCCCGCCAGCACCGCCTCCGCCGCCGCGCGCAGCAATTCCTCCGGCCCGATGCTGTCTGGAAAACCCTGGCCGAGATTGATCGCCCCGGTCTCGCGCGCCAGCCCCGACATCTCCTCGAAAATGGTCGTCGCCATCGCGGCATAGACAGGGTTCACGCGGTTGGTCCTCATTGGGGAGGTTGGTGCTTATCGGCCTATTGCGTTTCGCCCAAGGTGATTTCCGATTCCGTGCTTTCCCCGTCATGCCGGGCTCGACCTGGCATTCAGAACCGCAAAGAGCGGTCGCCTATGGCTCTGGATGCCGGATCAAGTCCGGCATGACGAAAAATGATCAGGCGCAGCTCATCGATGACGCGCTGCGCTCCAGAAACGCGATCAGCCCGCGCTCGACCCGGCTCAGCCAGCGCGTCTTGCGCGGCATCCGCACCGTCTTGCGAAATGCCGCCTGCCCGTTGCGGGTCAGCTCGATCAGCGCGGGGTGGACATAGGATTTGCGGGCGATCGCGGGGGTATTGCCCAGTTGCTGCGTCACCGGTTCGAGCATCGCCCTGAGGCTCAGATCGCGGTCGGCGGTGGCCAGCGCCTCGAACGCGACGACGCTCGCCGCCCAGGTGCGGAAATGCTTGGCGGTGAAATCCTCGCCGGTCGCGGCGCGGATATAATCGTTGACGTCGGTCGAGGTGACGGGGTGCGCATCGCCCGCATCGTCGAGCCACGCGAACAGATGCTGGTCGTCGAGATCGTGGCACGCGCGGACGAATCGCGCCAGCGCGCGATCGGTCAGCGCGCATTCGCGCTCGACCCCGCCCTTGCCGCGGAAGCGCAGCCGGACGGTTGCGCCCGAGGTGCGCGCGTGGCGCTTGCGCAAGGTGGTCGCGCCGAAGCTGCGATTGGCCTTGGCATAAGCCTCGTTGCCGACGCGGATATGCGTCTGGTCGAGCAGCCGCACCACCGCCCCCACCGCGCGCTCGCGGGTCATCGAGCGTTTCGCAAGATCCGTGGCGACGCGCTTCCGGATCAGCGGCAGCGCGGCGCCGAATTCGGCGCAGCGATCGTATTTGGCGATCTCCTGCGCGGCGCGGAAATCGGGGTGGTAACGATATTGCTTGCGGCCCTTCGCATCCCAGCCGACCGC
This sequence comes from Sphingomonas sp. 66-10, assembly GCF_001897045.1. NCBI lineage: Bacteria > Pseudomonadati > Pseudomonadota > Alphaproteobacteria > Sphingomonadales > Sphingomonadaceae > Sphingomonas > Sphingomonas sp. 66-10. The sequence continues at coordinate 87,713 of NZ_MKRR01000149.1, read as the reverse complement.
CTGGATATGTCCGCCGGGGTGCGGGCAGAACCAGGCGCGCGTATAGGCGGGGGGCAACGCGATCGCATTGAGCCGGTCGATCTCGTCGCGATCGGTGATGCGCTGGCCGTCGGCGTCCCAATAGCCCCAGTGCCGGCCGACCTTTCGCCGGGTGATCCCGGGTGCAGCGTCATCGCTGAAGACGATTTTTCGCGCAGTCATCGCGGCGGCCCAATGCGCGGGGCCCGGCGCGGGTTCCGGCTTAGCGCGGCCGACGCCGGCTTGTCGGGGCTTCGTCGCGGCGCAGCGTCAGGACCTCGACCCCGGTTCGCGTGACCGCGACGGTATGTTCGAATTGCGCGGAAAGCTTGCCGTCGTCGGTCACCACCGTCCAGCCGTCATCCTCGGTCGAAACCTTGCGCGTCCCCTGGTTGACCATCGGCTCGATCGTGAAGACCATCCCCTCGCGCAGTTCGGTGCCGGTGCCGGGGCGACCGAAATTGAGCACCTGCGGCTCCTCGTGCATCTCGCGGCCGATGCCGTGGCCGCAATAATCGCGGACGATCGAATAGTCGTTCTTCTTGGCGTGGCGCTCGATCGCGGCGCCGATATCGCCCAGCCGCGCGCCGGGGCGGACCTGCGCGATCCCCTTCCACATCGCCTCCTGCGCGATCTGCACCAGCCGTCGCGCCGCGGGCGGGGCATTGCCGACGATATAGGTCTTGCTCGAATCCGCGATGAAGCCGTTCTTCTCGAGCGTGATGTCGAGGTTGATGATATCGCCGTCGCGGATGATCTGCCGCGCGTCGGGCACGCCGTGGCAGACGACGTTGTTGATCGAGCAGTTCAGCACATATTCGAAGCCATATTGCCCCTTGCTCGCCGGCCGCGCGCCGAGATCGTCGGTGATGAAGCGATCGACCAGATCGTTGACCGCCAGCGTCGACATGCCCGCGAACTGCTGCCGGTCGAGCATCTCGAACACCGAGGCGAGCAATTTGCCCGATATGCGCATCAGCGCCAGCTCGTCGGCGGTCTTGATCATGTCAGGCGGCCGCCGCCCGGGTCAGCCGCACATCGGCCGCGGCGAATTGCATCTCGACGATCCGGTTGAACGACAGCGTGGGATTGGCTTCGGCCAGCATGCCGATCTTCATCCAGAATTCGGCCTGGGCGTTGATCGATCGGCACATCACGGTGCTGGCGCGCCGCGCTTCCTCGTGCAGTTCGTCGTCGATTTTCACGATGCCCATCGGGACTCCTTCAGGGGATATGATTGATATACGTAACGTATATGATTCGTATGCTCACCCGTCAATCGGATGCGCGCATCTGGACGGGCGGCGCGCGGACCGGCTAAGCCTGCGCAAACACCCGGGAGAGACGATCTATGCGTGCGCTTGTTTTTGCTCCGATTGCACTGGCGCTGCTGCCCGCCGCGACGATCGCGCGCGATCCTGCGCCGTCGCCCGCGCTGCTCGCGGCGGTGAAGGCGCCGAGCCGCACGCCCGCCAATGTCGCGCGCGATCGCTATCGCCACCCGGCCGAAACGCTGGCGTTCTTCGGGGTGAAGCCGACCGATACCGTGGTCGAGATCTGGCCGTCGGGCGGCTGGTATACCGAGGTGCTCGCGCCTTATGTGCTCAAGCAAGGCGTGCTTTACGCCGCCGCCGCGAGCGACAAGGGGCTTGCCGGGGTGCGCTCGCTCGCCGCGGCGCATCCGGCGGCCTATAAGGGGCTGCGCCACGCGATCTTCCCCGCCGTCGACGGGCAGCCGCGCGTACCGGACGGCAGCGCCGATGTCGTCCTCACCTTCCGCAACGTCCACAATTGGCGGTTCGGCGCGACCGATCAGACCCAGGCGGCGTTCGACCAGATGTTCGCGATGCTCAAGCCGGGCGGGGTGCTCGGAGTCGAGGAGCACCGTCTGCCCGAGGATCAGACGGGGGTCGAAGAGGGCAAGAGCGGCTATATGAAGCAATCCTCGGTGGTCGCTTATGCCACCAAGGCGGGCTTCAAGCTGGTCGGCGAAAGCAAGGTCAACGCCAATCCGAAGGACACGCACGATTATCCGGGCGGGGTCTGGACCCTGCCGCCGACCTATGCCGAAAAGGACAAGGATCGCGCGCGCTATGCGGCGATCGGCGAGAGCGATCGCATGACGCTCAAATTCGTCAAACCGCGCTGAGGCGATGCGCCCGGATCCGGCCGGATCCGGGCGGCCCCTTGAGTAAAGCGTTAACCATTCCGCCGTATCGCGCAGGTGCGGGCTCGGGCGATGGCCGGCGCGCGGGGGACGACGACGATGGCGAAACGATTTCCGGCATTGGGTTCAGACCAGCACCCGTTCCAGAAACCGTTGCTGCTCTACGGCGTGCTGTGCTTCGTCCTCGGGCTGGCCATGTACCTGACCGGCGTGTTGCTGGTCTTCCCGCGCTACCTGCTCAACCTGCACAAGCTGCTCGATCCCGTGGCCGAGGCGCTGGTCTGGTATAGCGGCGTCCCGATCATGATCGGCATCACGCTGTCGCTGTTCGATCTGCTGTACATGCACAAGCACAAGAAGCCGAACGTGCCGGTTCGCTTCACGCCGGTGCAGCGCCGGCGCGTCACCGTCGCCTTGACGGCGTATAATGACGAGGAAAGCATCGCCGGCGCGGTTGAGGATTTCCTGCTCCATCCGCTGGTCGAGCGCGTTATCGTGGTCAGCAACAACAGCAGCGACCGGACGTTCGAGCGCGCCGAGGCGGCGGGCGCGATCACCTTCAACGAAACCGCGCCCGGCTACGGCCGCTGCGTGTTCCGCTGCCTGAGCGAGGCGGTGCGGTTCGAGGATACCGAATTCGTCGTTTTGTGCGAAGGCGATAGCACGTTCCGCGCCTATGATATCGAGAAGCTGCTCGCTTATGCCCCGCACGCCGATATCGTCAACGGCACGCGGACGGTCGAGCCGCTGCGCCAATATCTGACCCAGCTCAGCGTCTTCATGTATTACGGCAATATCTTCGTCGGCAAGCTGCTCGAGGCGAAGCATCTCGGGCGCGGCACGATCACCGATATGGGGACGACCTATAAATTGTGTCGCCGCGACGCGCTGATCCGGTTGCTGCCGCATCTCAACCCCGCGGTGAATCTGGAGTTCAACGCGCATCTGCTCGATACCGCTCTGTATCAGGATCTCGTGCTGCTCGAATGCCCGATCACCTTCCATCCGCGGATCGGATTCAGCAAGGGCGGCAATGTCGACAATTGGCGCGGGCTGGTGGTCGGCTGGCGGATGATCGTCGGATTGGTGTCGGATTGGAAACGCTACGCATGAGCGGCGACTATCACGGCTCGCGCCTCGCGCTCGACGCGCGCCGCGGCGGTGTCTGGGCGGCGTTGTGGCGGTATTTCTTTCGCCGGCGCATCGCCGCCGACGCCTGCGTGCTCGATCTCGGCGCGGGCTATGGCGATTTCATCAACAATGTCGTCGCGCGCCGGCGCATCGCGGTCGATCAATGGCCCGGCATCGCCGATCATGTCGACACCGGCGTGGAGGCGATCGTCGGCCCGGTCAGCGATCTGCGCGCGATCGCCGACGGTGCGGTCGATTTCGCCTTCGCCTCCAATCTGTTCGAACATCTTCCGCAGGACGTGTTCGTCGCGACGCTGGCGGAAATCGCGCGCACGCTCGCCCCCGGCGGGACGCTGACGATCCTCCAGCCCAATTATCGCTACGCCTATCGCGAATATTTCGACGATTACACGCATGTTGCGGTCTATTCGCACATCAGCCTCGCCGATCTGCTGCGCGCGCACGGCTGGGAGATCGTCGAGGTCCGGCCGCGCTTTCTGCCGCTGACGGTCAAGTCGCGGCTGCCGACCTGGCCCATTCTCGTCGCGGCCTATCTCCGATCGCCGATCAAGCCGATGGGCAAGCAGATGCTGGTCGTCGCAAGGCCGGCGGCATGAACGCGGCGTCCGACGGCGCCGCCGCGCCGGTGGCGCAGCGCGGCGCGGGCGGCTTCGGCCTCGTCCTGAGGGGCGGGCTGGTGCTCGTCGCCCTCCTGCTGCTGGTCGATACGGGCAGATGGCTGGCGATGGCGTGGTCCGCGCTGCATTATGCCTATGATCTCGATTATGGCGAGGGCATCGTCTGGCAACAGATGCGGAATATCGTCGCGGGCACGGGCTATGGCCCGCTCGGCACCTATCCCGCGATCGTCTATCATTACCCGCCGGTCTATCATCTGACGACGGCCGCAATGGCCGGGTTGTTCGGGCTGGACCAGCTGATCGCCGGCCGTCTGGTGTCGCTGCTGTCGACCGTCGCGTCGATGGCGCTCATCGCGCTGCTGATACGATCGGCCATTTCCAGGAGCGAGACCCGCTTCGCCCGCGCCGCGGCGGCGGCGATCGGCGCATTGTCCCTCCCGGCCTTCCCGGCGATCATCACATGGTCGATGGTGATGCGCGTCGACATGCTGGGCTGCGCGCTGACGCTGGCCGGGCTGGCGCTGAGCGTCCGTGCGATCACCCGGCCGGCGCTGGTGCCCGCCGCCGCGCTAGTTTTCGTGCTGGCGATCTATACCAAGCAGACCAATATCGCCGCGCCGCTCGCGGCGCTGGTCGGGCTATGGTTCGTCCGGCCGAAATCGGCCTTTGTGCTGCTCGGCTGCTGCGCCGCGCTGGGGCTGAGCGCGCTGGCGATGCTCGTCGTGGCGAGCGACGGCGGGTTCCTGCGTCATATCCTCCTGTACAATATCAACCGGCTCGATCTGTCGCAGTGGCGGTGGCTGGTCGGCGCGCTGCTGTTGCAGGCGCTGCTGCTGGCGATCGCCGCGGTCGCGATGGTCCACGCCTGGCGGCGCCTGACCGACGCGCAGGCGGAGACGCTCCGCGCCCGGGTGGCGCAGGACGACAGCCTCGCCGCATTGCTGATGCTGATGCTGTTCGCGGCGGTGAACGCCGCGCTGCTGCCGCTGACGCTGAAATCGGGCGCGAGCGACAATTATCTGATCATCTGGTCATGCGGGATCGCGATATTCGTGGGGCTGGGAGCGTTGCCGATCGTGCGCGCTGCGGAGCGCGGCGTCGCGCCGCCGTCGCCGCTGCTGCTCGCCTTGCTGGTCCTCGCGCCGTTGATGGCCACTTATGTCCCGTCGCCGCGCGACATCGATCCGGGCGAGAAGCAACGCCTGGCGGCGGTGGTCGCCCGGATTGCGGCTTCGCCCCGGCCGGTGATCAGCGACGATATGGTGCTGCTGATCCGCGCCGGACGTCCGGTGGAATATGAGCCGGCCATCGCGGCCGAACTTGCGCACGGCAACCTCTATGACGAGGCGGGATTCGCCCGGATGGTGCGGCGCGGCGATTTCGGCTTCTTCCTGACGCGCGGTGATCGCGGTTCGGCCCTCTACGACACGCGCTACAACCGCCGCGTCGCCGATGCGATCGACGCCGCTTATCCGCGCAAGGAAATGGTCGGCAATCTCGTCGTGCACCTGCCGGCGCGGTGACGCGCCGCTCGCGCCCAAATAAACCGCGCGCGATTGTCACAAACAGCGGCGCCCGCTCGTCATGTCGCCGGAACCCTCAACGGAGCCGGGCGATGAACCTTCTGCATGTCGACTCAAGTATCCTCGGACCGGCCTCGGTGAGCCGCCAGCTTTCCGAAGCGATCGTCGCCGCGGAGCGTGCGGCTTTTCCCGGTCTCGAGGTCGTCCGTCTCGATCTTGCGGCCGATCCGATCGGCCATCTCACCGGCGCGCATGTCGCCTTATGGCAGGGCGGGATTGCCGAAAGCGCCACGCTTGCCGAAGATGCGGCGGTAGGCGATGCCGCGCTCGATGCGTTTCTCGCCGCCGATATCGTCGTAATCGGCGCGCCGATGTATAACTTCGGCATCCCGAGCCAGCTCAAGGCGTGGATCGACCGGCTGGCGGTGGTGGGCCGGACCTTTCGCTTTACCGAACACGGCCCGCAAGGATTGGCGGGGGGCAAGCGCATCATCGTCGCCTCGTCGCGCGGCGGGATCTACACCGGCGCTTCCGCGCTCGCGCCATTCGATCACCAGGAGCATTACCTCCGCGCGATCTTCAACCTTTTCGGCATCACCGACGTGCGTTTCGTCCGCGCCGAGGGGCTCGCGACCGGCGAGGAACCGCGCCGCCGTGCGCTCGCCGCGGCCTATGCCGAGATCGCCGGACCGCGCCAGAAGCGTTTCGCCGCGATCAGCTCGTCATAAGCATGTTCCGCATGCCGCAGCAGCTTGGCGCGGCGCTTCCGATGCAGGTGCCGTTTGCCGGGATCGATGCCGACGCGTTCCAGCACCCGCCGTTCGAGGTCGAGATCGTTGAGCTCGCCCAGACAATCCTGCAGCGCGGACACCGCGTCGCGGAACGCCGCCTGCCGCCGCGCGGCCTTTGGCGAGGGAAAGAGCATGGCGAAGAATTCGGACGCGTAGCGCAGCTTCTTTGCGGTGATCCGCACCTTGTGGCGCTTCTTCGACCCGAGCTCGGCCAGCCTCTTCCCGCGCCGCTTGAGCCGCTTGCGCAGCGCATCGAGCGCGTCGGCGGCGAACGGCACGATCGTCTCCGCGAGAAGCGCGGGGTCTTGCGGCCGGGTTCGCCAGGCGCCGACGGTGAGCCACTCGACGACCTGGATCATCGCCAGCCGCGCGCGCGCTGACGCGAGATCGGCCTGCAGTGCCGCGAGCGCCTGCTCGCGCGCCGCGCGCAGCCGTTCGCCGAGATCGGGATCGGCGCGCGGGATCAAGGCGTCGAGATTGCGCACCTCGCCGAGCCGCGCGGTCAGCCAGCGCAGCTCGGTATCGAGCGACGCGGCCTGCGGATCGCCAGCGAACAGCGGCCGGTGCAGCCACAAGGCGGTGCGCAGCCGCCGCAAAGCGACGCGCGCCTGATGCACCGGCTCGGCCTCGCCTGCCGCCAGCACCAACGGTTCGTTGAGCCGGAACTGGCGCAGGCAGGCATGCGCGATTGCTGGAAACGCCGCCGCGACCGTCGCACCGCGATCGAGCGCGACCGGCTCGGCACGCGCCGGAGAGCCGGCGGTCTGATCGAGCAGTCGATAGCCGCGCTCGGCCTTGGAGATCACCGCGATGCGGACCGGAAGGCGATCCGCGATGCGATGCGCAAGGTCGAACAGCAGCCCGGGCGGTCCGCGCCGCAGCTCCAGCTCGATCTCGCACAGCGGCGCGACGCTGCCGCCGGCGCGGATCGCGCCTTCGTCGACCGCCCATTCGATCTCGCCGCCGTCGCGATCGATCAGCCCGTGGGTGCGGTGGAAATCGCTGACGATCTGCGGTGTCAGCCGATCGACCCCGATCGCGCGCAGCGCAGGGCCGAACGGGCCGCTCGTCGCGTCGAGCACCGGCCGGTCGCCCGTCACCGCGCGCGACCATTCGGTGCGGGTGAACAGCCCGGTGGCCTTGTCCTTCGCGGCCTTGATCGTCTGAACCCGCGCCTCGCCCTGTTGCCGGATCCGCAGCGCGCAGCCCGCGTTGCGCACGTCGCCGCCGGGGGTGTCGAAATAGGTGGTGACGAGATGGTCGGTCGCGCCGCCCGCGCCGAACAGGTCGATCAGATCGAGCCGGCTGCGATCGCCGGGATCGAGCTCCAGCTTGAGCTCCACTTCAAGCGTACCGGTCATCGACGCCTCCTGGGGATCGACCGAACAATCGATCCCATAGAATAAAATAACGATCGATGCGCGCCCGAAATGACGCGGGGCCACTTGAGCCGCGCGACGGGCGGGCATATCCCCGCGTGCATGATCGAGACCCTGGTTGTCCGCCCGATCCTGGCCAGCGACTATCCGCGCTGGCTGCCGCTATGGGACGGGTATAACGCCTTTTACGGTCGATCGGGCGCGACCGCGCTGGCAGCCGACATCACGGCGACGACCTGGGGCCGGTTCTTCGACGCTTATGAGCCGGTGCATGCGCTGGTCGCCGAACAGGGCGGCGCGCTGCTCGGCCTCACGCATTATCTGTTCCACCGCAGCACCACCGCGATCGCGCCGAGCATCTACCTTCAGGATCTTTTCACCGCCCGAGACGCGCGCGGGAAGGGGGTCGGCCGCGCACTAATCGAGGCGGTGTACGATCGCGCGCGCGCCGCGGGCGTTGCACGCGTCTATTGGCAGACCGACGAAACCAATGCGACCGCGCGGCGGCTCTACGATCAGGTCGCCGAAAAGACCGGTTCCGTCGTATATCGACATATGATTGAATGAAGCCGGGCGGAACCGAAACCGCCGCCTGATTATTCTCTTTGCAACACCATCTAGTTAGCATCGAAGTCCGTCGGCAGCCGGCTGATCCCGCACGGGCGAGTGATGTGTTCGGGCAATTGAGCGGATCAGCCGCTGCCGAGAGAGATCGACATGTCGAAATTTGCCAGCCCAACCTTGCGCGATGCGGTGCCGCCGCAGGATATCGCCGCGCGCTATATCGGCGTGCGCGGGCTCAGCGAGGCGTTGGCGGCGCCGCTTTCCGATGCCGATGCCACGGTCCAGTCGATGGACGATGCCTCGCCCGCTAAATGGCATCTGGCGCATACGACATGGTTTTTCGAAACCTTCATCCTGCGCGATTTCGTTGCCGGCTATCGCCTCCACGACGAACGCTTCCCCTTCCTGTTCAACAGCTATTACGAGGCGGAGGGCGCGCGGCATCGGCGCGGCAGCCGCGGGCTGCTGACTCGGCCGTATCTCGACGAGATCCTCGCCTATCGCGCGGCGGTCGATCGCGCGATGTTGCGCGCGATCCCCGATCTGCCCGATGCGGCGCGCGGGCTGGTCGTGCTGGGCTGCAACCATGAGGAGCAGCATCAGGAATTGCTGCTGACCGACGTGCTGCACCTGTTCGCGCACAATCCGCTCGAGCCGGCGATGTGGCCCGGCGGGCGCAAGGTGCCGGTCGCGATGCCCGGCCCGATCGGCTGGATCCGGCACCCCGGCGGGATCGTCTCGATCGGGCACGACGGGGATGAATTCGCATTCGATTGCGAAGGGCCGGCGCATCGCGTGTTGCTTGAGCCCTTCGCGATCGCCGATCGCACCGTCACCAACGGCGAATGGTCGGCGTTCATCGCCGACGGCGGCTATCGCGAGCCGCGCCACTGGCTGTCCGACGGCTGGGCGTGGGTACAGCGCGAGAAGATCGATGCGCCGCTCTATTGGGAGCAGCGCGACGGCGTGTGGACGCGGTTCGGGCTCGACGGGCGGCGGCCGATCGACCCGGCGGCGCCCGTCACCCACATCAGTTTCTACGAGGCCGACGCTTATGCGACCTGGGCCGGCGCGCGGCTGCCGACCGAGGAGGAATGGGAAGCGGCGGCCCGGGCCTATTCGCCGCAGCAGGGCAACCTGCTCGATCTCGCCGGCGCGGTCGAACCGCGCCCGTCGGCGCGCGGCCCGGCTTTCTTCGGCGATGTGTGGGAATGGACCGGCAGCGCCTATCGGCCCTATCCCGGTTTCACGCCCGCCGAAGGCGCGGTCGGCGAATATAACGGCAAGTTCATGAGCGGGCAGTTCGTCCTGCGCGGCGGATCGTGCGCCACCCCGCGCGGGCATGTGCGTGCGAGTTATCGCAACTTCTTCTATCCACACCAGCGCTGGCAGTTCACCGGGTTGCGGCTGGCGCGCGACGAGGTGCCCGAAGCACGCGGAACGACCGACGCCTTCCGCGCCGATGTGATCGAGGGGCTGACGCGCCGCCCACGCGCGATCCCGGCGCGCTGGTTCTACGATCGCCGCGGCTCCGAATTGTTCGAGGCGATTACCGAGCTTCCCGAATATTATCCCACCCGCACCGAAACCGCGCTGTTGAAGCGGATCGCGGGCGATCTTGCGGCGCAGGTCGGCGCGGGGCGCGCGGTGGTCGAATTCGGCTCGGGCTCGTCGACCAAGACCCCGATCCTGCTCGATGCGATCCGGCCTTCGGCCTATGTCCCGATCGACATTTCGGGGGATTTCATGCGTGCCTCGGTGCGCGATCTCGCCGCGCGTTTCCCGCGGCTGCCGATCATCCCGGTCGAGGCCGATTTCACCGCACCGGTCACGCTGCCGGCGGAAATCCGCGATCTGCCCAAGCTCGGCTTCTTCCCCGGCTCGACGATCGGCAACATGGGGGCTTTCTCCTCGACCGATATCCTGCGCGCGATGCGCGCCTCATTGGGCGAGGGCGCGATGCTGCTGATCGGGATGGACCGGATCAAGCAGGTCGAAACGCTCGAACGCGCCTATGACGATTCCGCCGGGGTGACGGCGGCGTTCAACCTCAACCTGCTCGAGCGGATCAACCGCGAGCTCGGCGGGACGATCCCGGTCGACGCATTCCGCCACCGCGCGGTGTGGAACCCCGAAGCCGCACGAATC
>NZ_MKRR01000149.1:69995-77334 GCF_001897045.1 Sphingomonas sp. 66-10 | reverse complement strand
CGAGAACAGCCACAAATACGGCTCGTCCGACGCGCGGACGCTGTTGCGCGCGGGCGGCTGGACGCCGATCGCCGAATGGACCGATCCCGACGATCTGTTCGCGATCTTCCTCGCCAAGGCGGATACGATCCACGCGGCGTGGTGAGGTCAGGCGGCGAGCGTGAGCGTATCGCTCACGCCTCCGCCGCCAGCACCTTGTCCTGCGTCCTGGTCTCGAAATCGCTCGCGTCGTGGCGCTCGTGGAGCTGGCTCTCGGGATCGCCCATCACGCGATTGACCATCCGGCCGCGCTTCACCGCCGGGCGTTCGGCGATCTGGTCGGTCCAGCGGCGCAGGTTCTTATAGTCCTCGACCTGGAGGAATTCGCCGCCGTCGTAGAGCAGCCCCTTGGCCATCCCGCCATACCACGGCCACACCGCGATATCGGCGATCGTATAGCTGTCGCCGGCGAGATATTCGCTCTCCGCCAGCCGCCGGTCGAGCACGTCGAGCTGGCGCTTCACCTCCATCGCGAAGCGGTCGATCGCATATTCGATCTTGAACGGGGCATAAGCGTAGAAATGCCCGAACCCGCCGCCGAGATAGGGCGCCGCGCCCATTTGCCAGAACAGCCAGGACAAGGTTTCGGCGCGCCCGGCCGGGTCGGTGGGGAGGAATTCGCCGAACTTCTCCGCGAGATAGGTAAGGATGGCGCCCGATTCGAACACGCGGATCGGGGTCGGCCCGCTGCGATCGAGCAACGCGGGGATCTTCGAATTGGGGTTGATCTCGACGAAGCCGCTGCCGAACTGATCGCCCTCGTTGATGCGGATCAACCAGGCGTCATATTCGGCGCCTTCGTGGCCAAGCGCGAGCAACTCCTCCAGCATCACCGTCACCTTCACCCCATTGGGGGTGGCGAGCGAATAGAGTTGCAGCGGGTGGCGCCCGACGGGCAGCTCCTTTTCGTGCGTCGCCCCGGCGATCGGCCGGTTGATATTGGCGAAGCGGCCGCCATTCTCCTTGTTCCAGGTCCAGATCTTCGGCGGAACATAGGCGTCGGTCATCTGCGCTCTCCTGCTTGAGAACGCGAGAGATGGTTGCCGGCTGGCGTTCGCGCAACTCGGCATCGGCGCGCGCGCCGCGTAGTTTTGCTTGGGTGCGCACAACCCGAGCCTGTCACGCGCCCCGCGCCGTCGCCGGATGCGGTGCATCGATGCTATGTCCGCGGCGCGCCCGATTGCTGGCGGCGCACCGGCTCGCCGGTCCGGACGCCGGTGGCCTTGCCGTCCTTCATCACCAGCCCGCCATTGACCCACACCCGCGAGACGCCGACCGACAAAGCGGATGGATCCTCGCTGGTCGCGCGGTCGGTGATCCGTGCCGGATCGAACAGGATCAGATCGGCGCGCGCGCCGGGGCGGATCACCCCGCGATCGCCGATCCCCATATGCGCCGCCGCCTCGCCGCTCATCTTGTGGACCGCCTGTTCGAGCGTCAGCACATGCTGCTCGCGGACATAGACGCGCAGCACGCGCGGGAAGCTGCCGCGCCCGCGCGGGTGGCGCCCGGCGAGTTCGCCGTCGCTGCTGATGTTCGAGCGCGGCCAGGCGATCAGCGTCGCGACGTCGTCCGCGCGCATGCTGGTGCCGATCACCGATTCCTCCGCGGTCGGCCCGCGCGATTCGGCGATCAGCCGCATCAGCGTCTCGGCCGGATCGGTGCGCCGCAGCGCCGCGATCTGCGCGATCGTCTTGCCGACCAGCGCCGGCTCGGGCGAGAAGTGCGAGATCAGTAATCCTTCGGGCGGGGCGAGGTGCTTGAGCGCGAATTCGGCGCTCGCGCGATTGTCGAAATCGCGCTTGGGGAACATCACCGCCAGGGTCGATTGCCAATATTCGTAGGGATAGTCGTCGCCGGAAATGTCGACGCCCTGTGCGTGGGCGCGGTCGAGCACCGCGAGATAGCGGTTCGCCTCGCCCCACCAGTCGGTCATCGCCAGCTTCATATGCGATACCTGCACCGGCATCCCGGTGGCGCGGCCGATCTCGACGATCTCGTCGAGCGCTGCCCACAGATATTGGTCCTCGCTGCGGACGTGGCTGATGTAGCGCCCGCCGAAACGCGCGGCTTCCTTCGCCAGCGTCAGTACTTCGGCCTTGTCGGAATAGATGCCGGGATCATATTCGAGCCCGGTCGACAACCCCAGGGCGCCGTCCTTCATCCCGCTGTCGATCAGCGCGGCCATGCGCTCGATTTCGGCCGGTGTGGCGTGGCGCTTGTAATCCTCGCCCATCACCGTCTCGCGGATCGTATTGTGGCCGATATAGCTGGCGACGTTCACCGCGACGGGGGTTTTCTCCATCCGGGCGAACAGATCGGCCACCGGGAGCGCCGATCCGCCGTCCTGCCCGACGATGATCGTCGTCACCCCCTGGGTGGTGACGGGCAGCGCATCGGGCGTGTCGAACAGCCCGTGATCGTGGTGGCTGTGCGTATCGATGAACCCCGGCGCGAGCACCTCACCGTGCGCGTCGACGACCTCTTCGCCCGCGCGGCGCGCGAGCTTGCCGATCGCGGCGATCCGGCCGCGCTCGATCCGCACCGCACCGGTTCGCGCCGGTGCGCCGGTGCCGTCGATCACCCGCGCGTTGACGATCAGGGTCGATCGCGCCGGCGCCGTCTGCGCCACCCCGGCGGTGCCGACGGTCAGCGCGCACACGCCCGCGCACAGGCTGGAAATCAGTCGTTTCATGGCCTTTTCCCTTTCGCGGATCACGGCGCGACGTAGAAGGACGCCACCTGATCGCCGGGCGCGACCTTATAGGCGACGCGATGCTGCTGCTGGCCGAAGCTGGCGTTGAAGACGTAATTCGTGTCGTCGCCTTCCTCGCTCTTCTCGATCAGGTCGAGCCGCGTCAGCGGCCCGGCGTCGCGCAGCATCTTCGAGAAATATTGATTGGCGATCGCGGCGAAGCCCGGCGCCTCCAGCGGCAGATCGGCGTCGGTCAGTTTCTCTGCGCGGACCTTTTCGATTAGCGCGGTGACGCGCTTCGCGATCGCCGGGGCGGGCGCGGGGCGCGTCGGCGGAGCGGTGAGCGCGGGATCCCACAACCCGGCGATCCCGTCCGCCAGTTCGTCGACCTTGGTCTCGGCCGAATTGCTCAGCACGACGATCGACAGCCCGTCGCCGAGATAGCGCGAATAATAGGTCTTAAAGCCCTGCCACGCCCCGCCGTGCGAATAATGCGGCTTGCCCGCGGCCTGCTGCACCTGCCAGCCGAAGCCGTAATGATAGGTCTTGCCGCTGTTGAGCCGCACCGGGGTATAGACCTGCCGCCAGCCGTCGGCGCCGAGCAGTTTCTGCTGCTCGACCCCGCGCGCCCAGGCGATCATGTCGTTGAGCGAGAAATAGAGCGAGCCGTCGGCGGTCGAGTTCATCGTCGGCGACACCCAGTCCTGGTTCTTGAGCGCGCCCTCGACCAGATGATAGCCCGCCGCGCGATGCGGCACGATATCGGCGTCGCTGATGCCGCGCGCGGTCTTCATGCCCAGCGGGGCGAAGACGTCCTTGTCGAGGATATCGACATACGTCCGCCCGGTGGCCTTGTGGACGAGGATGCCGAGCACTTCATAAGCGGTGTTGCTGTACGACCAGCGCGCGCCCGGCTTGAAGCTGAGCGGCAAGGCGTAAGCGATCTTGAGCAGTTCGTCCTCGCTATAGTCGCGGCGATAATCGAAATCCTGGCCGTAATTGGGAATCCCCGAGGTGTGGGTGAGCAATTGGCGGACGGTGATCGGGCTCCACCCCGGCGGGGTGCCGGGGAGATATTTGCTCACCGGATCGTCGAGCCCGATCTTCCCCTGTTGCACCGCGAGCATCACCGCCGTCGCGGTGAACATCTTGCCGAGCGAGCCCGATTGGAAGATCGTGTCGGGCGTCACCGGCACGTCATGCTCGACATTGGCGAGGCCATAGCCCTTGGCGATGACGATCGCGCCGTCGCGCAGCACCGCCACCGCGGCGCCCGGCACCTTCTGCGCCTGAAGTTCCTTGGCCATGAACGCATCGACCTCGGCCTTGAATGTCGCCGGATCGGGCGCCGCCATCGCCGGCATCGCCACGGTCAGCGCGGCCAGCGCGCTTGTCACATAAGCAAAAGCTCGCATCCTCTTGTCCCCTTTTTCCCCGAGTATTTGTCGTTGCTTGCCCGTCAGGAGGCGCCGCCGCCCCACACCGTATCGGGGCACCAGATCGTGCCGTCGCGATAGATCGCTCCCGGCGGGCGATCGCGCTGGAGGAGGATCGGGCCGTCGAGATCGACCACATCGCAGAACTGGCCGATGATGAACGCGGGCGCCATCGCGAGCGAGGTGCCGAGCATGTTGCCGACCATCACCCCCAGCCCGCGCGCGCGCGCCAGCTCGACCATCGCCAGCGCCTCGGTCAGCCCGCCGCATTTGTCGAGCTTGATGTTGATCATCGAAAAACCGGGCGCCAGTCGTTCGAGCGACGCCAGATCCTGCACGCTTTCGTCGGCGGCGATCGGGATTGGCGCGGCGAAATCATTGAGCAGGGCGTCGCTGTCGGTCGGGAGCGGTTGCTCGACCAGCGCGACCCGCGCATCGACCAGCGCCGGCATCAGCCGTTCGAGCGCCGGGAGGGTGAACCCGCGATTGCCGTCGACGCCGAGCCACACGTCGGGCCGCGCGGCGCGGACCGCGCGCACCCGCGCCGCATCCTCGCGGTCACCGGTCAGCTTGAGCTTGATCGCGCGCGCCTCGGCAAAGTCGGCGGCCTGTCGCTCGACCAGATCGGGGGCGTCGGCCCCGATCGTCCAGACCGTGACGCATGGCTTGAGCGCGGCGATCCCGGCATTGCGCCACGCCGGCGTGGCGGATCGCGCGGCTTCGAGATCCCATAAAGCGCAATCGAGCGCGTTGCGGGCGCCGCCGGCGGGCAAGTGCGTGTGCAGCTGTGCGCGGGTCAGCCCGGTGGGGAAGGCGTCGCGCGTCGCCTCGATCGTGGCCAGCATCGCCGCCGGGGTTTCGCCGAGATAATCGACCCCCGCCGCCTCGCCGCGCCCGACATGATCGCCGTCGCGAACCGTCACCACGACGATGTCGATCGCGTGATAGGTCCGCCCGGTGATGCGGAACGGCCGGGCGAGCGGCCAAGTTTCAATCTGTGCGTCGATCTGCATCGCGATTATCCCACGGCCGCGGTGAGGTGGTCGAGCATCGCCCCCGATCCGGTGGCGAGCGGATCGAAGCACGGCATTCCGAGCTGCGCCGAAACCGCGCGGAGGTGATCAGCGCGTGCGGCGGCGGGAAGCGCCGAGGTGTTGATCGCGACACCGGCGCAGCGCGCCGCTGGGTTGGTCAGCCGCGCCAGGCGCAGGTTGAGATCGATGCACTCGGCAAGCGCGGGGATCGCAAAATCGGGATAGCCGTCGATATGCGTCCGCCCGGCCGCGTGGCACAGCACGATCGCATCGGGCTGCGATCCGTGGAGCAGCCCGAGCGCGACACCGGCGTAAGCGGGGTGGAACAAGGATCCCTGCCCTTCGATCACATCCCAGTGATCGGCATGATTGTCAGGCGACAGCGTTTCGGCCGCGCCGGCGACGAAATCGGCGACCACCGCGTCGATCGGCACGCCTTCCCCGGCGATCAGGATGCCGGTCTGCCCGGTTGCGCGGAAGCTGGCCTTCATCCCGCGCGCCGCCATGTCGCGCGCGATCGTCAGCGCGGTATATTTCTTGCCGACCGCGCAATCAGTACCGACCATCAGCATGCGCCGCCCGGCGCGCTTGCGCCCCGACGCGATCGGATAGGTCGCCGCCGGCACGCGGATGTCGAACAGCCCGACCCTCGCGGCATCGGCCGCGGCGGCGATTGCGGGAATGCTGCGCAGGCGGATATGCATTCCGCTCGCGACATTGAGCCCGGCGGTCAGCGCGGCGACGATCGGTTCGATCCAATGCGGGGCGATCGTCCCGCCGAACGGCGCGACGCCGATCACCAGCGTCTGCGCGCCGGCCTGCCTGGCAGCGGCGAAATCGAGGTCGGGCAGGCCCAGATCGACGCCGCACCCCGTGAGGCGCGATTGCCCGACGCATTCGTCGCGCGCCCAATCGAGCAAGCCACAGGCCGTCTTGGCGCTCAGCCTGTCGGCAACGTCACCCAGGAACAGCAGATATTTGCCCGGAACCTTCATCCGCCCCAACCATCCTCCCGAAAAGCGGCGCGCGCCCTCGCGGAGTCGCTACCGATCGCAATATGGTATAAATATAACCTAACGTGTCAATAGACATAAAAATAACAATACGAAATCTGCCGTATGTGGGAGGATGGCCGGACAGTCTGATCCACCCGGCGCAGGCCGGGGTCCAGCATCGGGCCGGCCGTAACTGGACCCCGGCCTACGCCGGGGCGACAGGATGCAATATTCCCGGAAAGCCGATCTCCGAGGAACGTCGACCGGCCGAAGCGGAGCGCTACCCCTCGGTCCGTTTGCGACGCGGGCTGCCGACATGCCCGCTATGCGCCTGATACAGATCGGACAGCCGCTCGAGCCGTTTCTCCACCTTGCCGCCGAGCACGCCGATCACGTCATTGACCAGCAGATTGACCGCGCAGCTCAGCGCGACCTGCGAGCTCCAGAACAATTCCACCTCGGTCGGCACCGCGATGACATGATCGGTATATTTGCGGATCCAGTCGCAGAATTTGTCAGTGATCATCACCACCGGGATATCGCGCCGCCGCGCCGCCGCGGCGAGATCGTGGCATTGCTGCGAATAGCGGCGCATGTCGACCAGCACGAGGCATTGCCCCGCAGGGTCGTCGTCCGCCAGCACCTCGTGGAAATTACCCGCGGTGGCGTCGGGCAGCGTCACGCCCTCGCGCGCATATTGCAGCAGATGCGCGAGCGTCATCGCGACCCCGCGCTCGGTCTGGAAACCGGTGACATGAACCCGGTGGCTGTGCGCCAGCAAGGCGACGATCTCTTTCCAGCCGGGGGTTTCCGCCAGCGCATAAACCTCGATGATCCCGGCCAACTCAAGCTCCAGGCTGCCCCCGCGGCGATCGCTGCCGCCCCCCGCGCCGACGAAGGCGGTCATCTGGTCGCCGACCAGCCACGGCACCCCGGACATTGCGGTGCGCAGCCCGGCCTTGAGGTCCTTGAAGTGGCGATAGCCCATCTTGCGCGAAAAGCGGCCGACCGTGACCGGGCTGACCTGAAGCTTCTCGGCGATCGAATTGGCGGTCTCGAACGCGATCCCGCCGCGATTGGTCAGGATGAAATTGGCGATGATCCGCTCCGCCGGGCTGAACGCGTCGAGATCGTCCTCCA